>CALBLG010000158.1 GCA_937895975.1 uncultured Slackia sp. | reverse complement strand
AGATCATCGACACCCCGGGCCACGTCGACTTCACCGCTGAGGTCGAGCGTTCCCTTCGTGTTCTCGACGGCACCGTTGCCGTCTTCGACGCCGTTGCCGGCGTCCAGCCTCAGTCCGAGACCGTGTGGCGTCAGGCTGAGCGCTACGGCGTGCCCCGCATCGCGTTCATCAACAAGTACGACCGCGTGGGCGCCGACTTCCTGCACGCGATTCAGACGATGAAAGATCGCCTGAACGCCAACGCTGTTGCCGCTCAGCTGCCTATGGGCGCCGAGGACAACTTCTGGGGCGTCATCGACCTGGTCACCATGACTGCATGGGACTTCAAGGCCGACGACAAGGGCATGACCTACCCCGAGCCCATGGACGCCATTCCGGACGAGTTCGCCGAGGATGCCGCCATGTACCGCCAGGAGCTCGTTGACGCCGCCGCCGACTGCGACGACGACCTGATGGAGAAAGTCCTCATGGACGAGGAGTTCACCGTCGAAGAGCTCAAGGCTGCTCTGCGCAAGGGCGTCATCGAGTGCAAGATCAACCCCGTGTTCGTGGGCTCCGCCTACAAGAACAAGGGCGTTCAGGAACTGCTCGACGCCGTTGTCGACTACCTGCCCGCTCCTCCCGACGTTCCCGCCATCAAGGGTACCAACCCCGAGACCGGCGAGGAAGACGAGCGTCCGTCCGATCCGAAGGCCCCGTTCGCGGCTCTCGCCTTCAAGATCATGACCGACCCGTTCGTCGGCAAGCTCACCTACCTGCGCGTGTACTCGGGCTCGCTCGATTCCGGCTCCTACGTGGTCAACGCCACCAAGGACAAGAACGAGCGCATCGGCCGTCTGCTGCAGATGCACTCCAACCAGCGTGTTGACATCGATAAGTGCTCCGCTGGCGACATCGTTGCCGTCGTTGGTCTGAAGAACACCACCACCGGCGACACGCTGTGCGACGAAGATCACCCGATCATCCTCGAGTCCATGCAGTTCGCCGACCCGGTTATCGACATCGCCGTCGAGCCGAAGACCAAGGCCGAGCAGGACAAGATGAGCCTCGCGCTGCAGAAGCTGGCTGAAGAGGACCCGACGTTCCGCGTGTCCACCAACCACGAGACCGGCCAGACCATCATCGCCGGCATGGGCGAGCTGCACCTCGAGATCATCATCGACCGCTTGCTGCGCGAGTTCAAGGTCGAGGCTAACGTCGGCAAGCCGCAGGTTGCTTACCGCGAGCGTCCGGGCCACGAGGTTCTGGGCGCCGAGGGCAAGTTCGTGCGTCAGTCCGGTGGTCGCGGCCAGTACGGCCATGCGGTCATCAACATGTACCCGCAAGAGGCCGGCAAGGGCTACGAGTTCGAGAACAAGATCGTTGGCGGCGTTGTGCCCAAGGAGTACATCCCCGCGATCGACAAGGGCATCCAGGAAGCGCTGCATTCTGGCGTTCTGGCTGGCTACCCGGTCGAGGACGTTCGCGTCGAGCTCATCGACGGCTCTTACCACGAGGTTGACTCTTCTGAGGCCGCCTTCAAGGTCGCTGGCTCCATGGCCATCAAGGACGCCTTGCGCAAGTCCGACCCGGTCATCCTCGAGCCCGTCATGGCTGTTGAAGTCGAGACTCCCGAAGAGTACACCGGCTTCGTCATGGGCGATATCCCGAGCCGCCGCGGCATGATTCAGGGCCAGGAGCAGCGCAACGGCGCTGTGGCCATCTCCGCGAAGGTGCCGCTGGGTATGATGTTCGGCTACGCCACCGACCTGCGTTCTGGTACGCAGGGCCGCGCGACGTACACCATGCAGTTCGATTCCTACGAGCCCGTTCCCAAGAACGTGGCCGCGGATATTATCAGCAAGGCCGGCGGCAACGCCTAATCGGCGAACCGCTTAATTCATGGAGGAAATGAAAGTGGCTAATCAGAAGATTCGCATCCGCCTGAAGGGCTACGACCATGAGATTGTGGATCAGTCCACCAAGCTCATCGTCGACACCGCCCAGAAGACCGGTGCCAAGGTTTCCGGACCTATCCCTCTGCCCACCGAGCGCAACCTGTACTGCGTCGTCAAAGGCCCGCACGTCGACAAAGACTCCCGCGAGCAGTTTGAGATGCGCACGCACAAGCGCCTGATCGACATTCTCGAGCCCACCCCGAACACGGTTGATTCGCTCATGCGCCTCGACCTCCCGGCTGGTGTCGACATCGAGATCAAGCTGTAAGGAGTGTATGAGATGATCAACGCCATCTACGGCAAGAAGATCGGCATGACTCAGATCTTCAATGAGGACGACCAGGTTGTGCCCGTCACCATCATCGTGGCTGAGCCCAACAAGGTCTGCCAGGTGAAGACCGCTGCTACCGACGGCTATGAGGCTGTTCAGCTCGGCTTCGGCGCCATCAAGCCCAAGAAGGTCACCAAGCCCATGGGCGGCCATTTCGCGAAGCTCGGCACCGAGCCCGTGCGCTACCTGCGCGAGGTTCGCGTCGAGAACGCTTCCGAGTACAAGACCGGCGACCTGCAGACCGTCGCGGCTTTCGCCGACGTGAAGAAGGTTGACGTCACCGGCACTTCCAAGGGCAAGGGCTACCAGGGCGTTATCAAGCGCCATGGCTTCGCCGGCGGCCCTGGTGGACACGGCGCGCACTTCCATCGCGCTCCCGGTTCCATCGGCCAGTGCGCTACGCCTTCCCGCGTCTTCAAGGGCGTCCGCCTTCCGGGTCACATGGGCTGCGACACCGTTACCGTGAAGAACCTCGAGGTTGTTCGCGTTGACGCCGAGCAGAACCTGATCCTCGTGAAGGGCGCCGTGCCGGGCGGCAAGAACGGCATCGTTCGCGTCCGCATGGCCTAGTGCCCCGCTTTATTAGGAGAAACACCACAATGGCTACTATTGACATCAAAGACGTCGCAGGCAAGACGGTTAAGTCCGTCGAGCTGAACGACGCCGTGTTCGGCATCGAGCCGAACATCCACGTGATGCACACGGTCGTGCGTGCCTATCGCGCCGGCCTGCGTCAGGGCACTGCTAACACGAAGACCCGTGGCGAAGTTCGCGGCGGCGGCAAGAAGCCGTGGCGCCAGAAGGGCACCGGTCGTGCCCGCCAGGGTTCCATCCGCTCCCCTCAGTGGGTTGGCGGCGGCACCGTGTTCGGCCCCCACACCCGTTCCTACGCGTTCCGCGTGAACCGCAAGGAAGTCAAGCTGGCTATGCGCTCCGCGCTGTCTGCCAAGCTGGCCGACGAGCAGCTCACCGTGGTTGACCAGTTCGCTTTCGAGGCTCCTCGTACCAAAGACGCGAAGGCCGCCATGGAGGCTCTGGGCTTCGACAAGGGTCGCGCCACCGTCGTGATCGCTGACGACGACGTGAACACGTTCCTGTCGTTCCGCAACCTCGAGAACGTCAACATCATTCCCGTCTCGGCCGCCAACACCTACGAACTGCTCGACAACAAGCAGCTCGTGCTCACCGTGGCCGCCCTGGAACGCCTCGAGGAGGTGCTTGCATAATGAAGGATCCCCGCGAGGTCATCATTCGCCCGGTCATCACCGAGCACAGCTACGACATGATGAACAAGAACACCTACACCTTTGAGGTCGCCAAAGACTCCAACAAGGTTGAGATTCGCCAGGCCGTTGAAGCCATCTTCAACGTGACCGTGACGAAGGTGAACACCCTGAACGTCAAGTCGAAGCCGAAGCGCGTTCGCATGCAGCCGGGTCGCACCCGCACCTGGAAAAAGGCTATGGTTACGCTGAAAGACGGCGACACCATCGAGCTCTTCAACGCCTAATTGGTTTTAGGTTGATACAAGAAGGCCCCACATGTTGTGGGGCCTTCTTTTTTTGCATTTTGGAAACTTGCGGTGTGTGTTCGTTTTCGTTATTTCTCGTAAGCGCAATCGGCGGGCGTCCAGTCTTTCAAGATAGGAATCATCTTGCGGGCGATGGCCTTGGCACCTTCGAGGTCTTGCTCGCGGTAGTTGCCGCATTCCTTCTCGGTCGCGCCGGGAACGTCGCCCTCGAAATCGGCGATGAACGCCAACATGCCGTTCACCAGCTTGATAGCCACTTCGGGCTGCATATCGCGCACCAGGAAATAGAATCCTGTGCGGCAGCCCATAGGTCCCACGTAAATTACCTGGTCAGACAGTTCGCTCGAGCGTGCATACGTCGCGAACAGGTGCTCGAAACTGTGAATAGCCGGATAGGGCAGGTAGGTGCCGCAGTTCGGCTTCACCATGCGAATGTCGTAGGTGGTAACGTCGCCATCGATGCGCGAGGTGTACATGCCCTCGACGAGTTTGGTGTGGTCGACGGCGAAGCTTGCGATTTGCTTGAGTTCCATAATTCCCCCAATGAGTTGCGAGTGCGCGTGCGCGCGAGGTATTGACGCTATTCTAGCGGCAGCGAGCGGCCTGCGCGGCAAGTATTCACAACCATCAAAGTGGCGATTCCGTGCGTGCTCGCTGGCAAACGTGCGGTTATTTGTGATTCAAGCAACCGGTTTTCTTGGGAAATGGCGCATAGGGCTTGTCAGGCATGGCGCGGCCAACAGCTTTTGCTATAGTCACGTGGATATTTAGGATGGACGCGCACATGCGCATCCGAATTCGCGAAATACGGGGTGTTGTGCCTATGTCTAGAAACGCGCGCGGCGTTGCGCTGGCTCTTATCGGCGGCATCGGCTGGGGATTTTCCGGCGCATGCGCGCAATTCCTGTTCAGCGCATACGGGCTTAACGCCGTATGGCTCACGGTGGTGCGCATGCTGTGCGCGGGCGTGCTGCTACTGGTCGTGGTGCTTGCGACGAAGCGCGAGCAGCTGGTGCGCATGGTGAAAACGCCGAAGGCTGTAGGTCGTCTGTTGGTGTTCGCGGTGTTCGGGCTTATGCTGTGCCAATTCACGTACCTCGAGGCGATTCAATACTCGAACGCGGGCACGGCGACGGTCTTGGAATATATCGGGCCGGTGCTCATCGTGGCGGCGACCTGCTTGTCGTGCCACCGATTGCCGCGCGCGAAGGAAATTGCGGCCATGTTATGTGTGGTCGTAGGCACGTTTCTGCTGGCCACGCACGGAAATCCAGGCACGCTGGCGCTTTCGCCGCAGGCTTTGTTTTGGGGCCTTGCCGCGGCGGTTACGGTTGCGATTTATACCATTGCGCCTGGCAGCCTTATGAAAACGTATGGGAGCCTGCCCGTTGTGGCGTGCGGCATGCTCATTGGCGGGGCAGTGCTAGGAATTGCAACGCAAGCTTGGGCGGCGGCCCCGACGTTCGGGGAAGGCGGCCTCGATACAGTCGGCGTCGCGGTGCTGCTTGCGGGCTTGGTGCTCGTGGGCACGGCGATTGGTTTTTCTGCCTATTTGCAAGCTGTGGCCGACATCGGTGCCGCGAAGGCGAGCCTCATTGCGAGCGTCGAGACCGTTTCCGCTACCGCGTTCGCGGTCCTGTGGCTGGGAACTTCGTTCGAGCCGGTCGATTTCGTCGGCTTCGTCTTCATTATGGCGACGGTATTCCTGCTTGCGAATTACAAGGGAGAACCTGTCGAATCGGAATAGGCGTGCGCCCTAGATTCAGTCCCGTTTGCCGCTTGCCGTGTGGCGTAATGCTGCAGCGCCGTCGGCGCGGGCACGCGAGTGGTAGAATACACAAGTTCGAGAGGGCGCCAACGCGTCCTACGCCATCGCGTGGCGTCGGGCGAAGACGTCCGCCGCGCGAAAGCTTTCACAAGGATTGGAGAAGCAATGGCCCGACTTTTCGGAACCGACGGCGTGCGCGGCGTGGCGAACGTCGATCTTACCTGCGAAATGTCTTACCGGCTTGGCCAAGCTGCCGCCACGTTCATGGGCAAGACCATCGTCGTGGGCAAAGACACACGCAAAAGCGGCGACATGCTCGAGGCGGCCGTGGTCGCCGGCATCACGAGCGCTGGCGGCGACGCGCTGCTCGCCGAGGTCATCCCCACGCCGGCCGTGGCGCTGCTCGTGCGCGAGCTGCATGCCGACGGCGGCATCGTGATTTCCGCCTCGCATAACCCGCCGGAATACAACGGCATCAAGTTCTTCGATGCGAACGGCTTCAAGCTGCCCGACGCCGTCGAGGACGAAATCGAGCAGTTCATCGCCGATGGCGGCGTGGAGGGCAAAATTGCGCGCGCGAAGGCTGCCGGCGAAGAGGCCGAAATGCCCACAGGCGATGAGGTCGGCGTGGCCATCGAGGTCGAGGACGCCTGCGAGATCTACATCAACCACGCGGTCGAAACCGTGCGCAGCCAGGGCATCAACTTCGACGGTCTGCATGTGGCGCTCGACACGGGCCACGGCGCCTCGTCCCTCACGAGCGCCGAGGCGCTGCGCCGCCTGGGTGCCGAGGTTACTGTGATCAACGACGACTACGACGGAACCGACATCAATGTGAACTGCGGCTCCACGCATCTGGGACCGCTGGCCGAGCTTATGGCCGAAAGCGGCGCCGACGTGGGTATCGCGCACGATGGCGACGCCGACCGCGTGATGCTGATGGCCAAGGACGGCACCGAAATCGATGGCGATATCGTGGAAGCCGTGCTGGCGGTCGACATGAAAAACCGCGGCGCGCTGCCGCACAACACCGCCGTGTCTACCGTGATGACGAACCTCGGCTTTGTGCGCGCCATGGAGGCCAACGGCATCAACGTGCTGCAGACCAAGGTGGGCGACCGCTACGTGCTCGAGGCCATGCGCGAAGGCGGCTATGCCGTGGGCGGCGAGCAGTCGGGGCATATGATTTTGCTGGAGCACAACTCCACGGGCGACGGCCTTGTGACGGCGTGCCAGTTCTTGGCGGCCGTGCGCCGCAGTGGCAAGCCGGTCGAAGAGGCCATCAAGGTTATGACGAAATTCCCGCAAACGCTGATCAACGTGCGCGTGAAAGATAAGCATGCCCTGGAGGGCAACGTCCCCATTTGGGATGCCGTGCATGTCGCCGAGGCCGAAATGGGCGATTCGGGCCGCGTGCTGGTTCGCACGAGCGGCACGGAGCCGTTGGTGCGCGTGATGGTCGAGGCCGAAACGCAGGAAGCGGCCGATGCCCATGCGAAGGCGATTGCCGAAGTGGTGCAGCGCGAGCTGGCCTAGCCATAGCGCATATGCCAGAGCGCATCGGGCGCGATGCGACTGCGGGGAAGGGGCCCATGTGGGCCCCTTCTTGTTATGAATGGTGCAAAATCAGGCCCAATCGCGGCGATTTCTGCCGGCGGCGAAAGGCGCCGCGTAATGGACGTTCGCCGAAATCGTGTGTTACGTATCTTGATTCCGTAACACTGCCTGCTATAGTGGGTGCTACGAAATTCGAAACCGTAACACTCACGAGGTGAAAGGCCCACCATGACGAAATTTGAAACGGGCGCGCTCGCATTCGGCCGACGCGATTTCTTGAAGTTGACGGCGTGCGGCGCGGCGGCGGCATCGCTGGGCGGCGTGTTGTCGGCGTGTTCTGGCGGCTCGCAGCAAAGCGCCGATTCAGACTCGACTGCAAGCTCGGGCGATCAAGTGATTATCGCCATGAACACGGGCAGCGAGCCCGCCGCGGGCTTTGACCCACTGCGTTCGTGGGGCTGCGGCGAGCACGTGCATGAGCCGCTCATCCAGTCCACGCTCATCACCACCGACGAGAACCTGGAGTTCAAAAACGACCTGGCAACCGACTATTCGTGCAGTGACGACGGCCTTACTTGGAACTTCACGATTCGCGATGACGTGAAGTTTACCGACGGCGAATCGCTGACGGCTCGCGACGTAGCATTCACCATCAACGGCGTGATCAACGCCGAAGATTCCGAGGCCGACCTGTCCATGGTTCGCGAGGCAGTGGCTACCGACGATACGCACGTCGAACTTCATATGGCGAAGCCCTACAACGCGCTGCTGTACACGCTGGCCGTGCTTGGCATCGTGCCCGAGCACGCCTATGGCGACGGTTATGGTGCGGCTCCTATCGGTTCGGGCCGCTACATGCTGGAACAATGGGATCAGGGCCAGCAAGTCATCTTGAATGCGAACCCCGATTACTATGGTGAGGCGCCGAAGATGCAGCGCGTGGTGGTCGCATTCATGGAGGAAGACGCCGCGTTGGCCGCGGCGCGCGCCGGCCAGGTCGACATCGCTTACACTACGGCCGTCTATGCCGATCAGGACATCCAAAACTACGAACTGCTTGCATGCGAGACGGTCGACTCGCGCGGCATTTCGCTTCCTACGGTTGCTTCTGGCGCCGATAAAGAGGGCGATGGCGGCGAATATCCTGTTGGCAATGCGGTGACCAGCGACATCGCTGTTCGTCGAGCCATCAATTACGCCGTCGACCGCGAGGCGATGATCGACAACGTGATCAACGGCTACGGCACGCCGGCCTACAGCGTGTGCGACAAGGCACCGTGGGGCTCGCCCGATATGAAGGTCGAAACCGATGTCGAAAAGGCGAAAGTGCTGCTCGATGACGCCGGTTGGACCGCAGGCTCCGATGGCATTCGCGCGAAAGACGGCGTGCGCGCTGCGTTCGACCTGTATTACGCCAGCAACGATTCGGTGCGCCAGGCGCTCGCGGCGGAATTCGCGAACCAAATGAAGGCCATCGGCATCGACGTGTCCATCAAGGGCGCCAGCTGGGACGACATTTATCCCCATGAATTCAGCGAGCCCATTCTGTGGGGTTGGGGGTCGAATTCCCCGACCGAAACCTACGAGCTGAATTATTCAAAGGGCTGGGGCAATTACGCGTGCTACGAAAACGAGAACGTCGACTCGTATCTGGATGAGGCGCTCGCGGTGCCGCACGTCGAAGACTCCTACGAGCTGTTCCAAAAGGCCCAGTGGGACGGCGCGACCCAGCAGGGCGTCGCGCCACAGGGCGCTGCCACGTGGGTGTGGCTGGCAAACGTCGACCACCTGTATTTCAAGCGTGAGGGCCTGAACGTGGCGAAGCAGAAGCCGCATCCGCACGGCCATGGTTGGAGTTTGGTGAACAACGTCGACGCCTGGACCTGGGCGTAGCGCGCCGTGGCTCGCTATATCGCAACGCAGATGGTGCGTTTCGCCGCGCTGATGCTGGCGATCAGCTTCGTCGTGTTCGCGCTGGTTTCGCTGTCGCCCATCGACCCTGTGCAGATGAACGTGGGTCAGGCCGCCTATATGGGCATGAGCGAGGCGAAGCGCGCGCAGCTCGCCGAATATTGGGGGGTGGGCACGCCTTTGCTCGAGCGATATGCGAGCTGGCTTGGCTCGGTTCTGCAAGGCGATTGGGGCATCTCGCTGCGCTTTAATGCTCCCGTGCTCGAAGTGATCGGCAACCGCGCGGCGAATTCGCTCGCGCTGCTGGCCATCGCGTGGGTCGCGAGCGGCGTGCTGGGCCTCGTGTTGGGCGTGGTCGCGGGGGCGAACCGCGACCGCTGGCCCGACAAGCTGGTGAAGGGCTATTGCTTCGTGCTGGCCTCTACGCCTACCTTCTGGCTGGGCTTGGTGGCGCTTATGGTGTTCGCGGTGTGGCTGGGGTGGTTTCCCTTTGGCTTCTCGGTGCCCATCGGCGTGTCGGCGGCCGACGTGACGCTGTTCGACGCGGCGCGGCATATCGCGTTGCCGGCCATCGTGTTGTCGTTTGTGGGCGTGGCGAATATCGCGCTGCACACGCGCGAGAAGCTCGTCGACATCCTTGAATCCGATTACGTGCGGTTCGCTCGGGCCCGCGGGCTTTCCACGCGGCAGATTGTGCGCCGCCATGGCATGCGCAATCTGCTTTTGCCTGCCATCACGCTGCAATTCGCATCGATTTCGGAAATCTTCGGTGGCTCGGTGCTTGTGGAACAGGTGTTCTCGTACCCGGGTTTGGGGCAGGCGGCCATCACGGCGGGCCTCGGCGGCGATGCGCCCCTCTTGGCGGGCATCGCCGTGGTGTCGGCGGTGCTTGTGTTCGGCGGCAACCTTGCGGCCAATGTGCTCTACGGCGTGGTCGATCCGCGCATTCGCCGCGATCGGCCGGCGGCACGACGCGTGAAAAATCGAAGGCTTCAGAATGGTGCGTACGACGCGCAGAAGGCAAGGGGTGGCTCTGTAGTCGCAAACGCTGCCCCTTCGGCTTATGCGGCATCTGAGCCGCTTGTGGCTGTCGGCGGCGAGATTCGCGCGATTCCTGCAGCGGGTGAGCCGATTCGCGTGAGCCGCGCGGTAGAGCGCGCATCGAAGGCCGTGCGCCAAGCGATGGCGGTGGGTTCGCTTCTGCATGCGCCGCGCACTGCGGGCGCGAATCGCGTGGGCACGTTGGCGAAATTCGTGGCTGCGGCCGTGGCGCTGGTTGCGGTGATTGCCGCGGGCTTGGCGCTTTCCGATGCGGCCACCGCCACAGATTTCTCGATGAAGACGCTCGCGCCGTGCTTGTCCCATCCGTTCGGAACCGACTGGATGGGCCGCGACATGCTGGCGCGCACGCTTTCGGGATTGTCGACCAGCGTGCTTCTGGGGCTCGTGGCCGCGTGCGTGTCGTCGGTCATCGCCGTGGTGCTGGGCGCTGCGGCGGCGCTCGGCGGCCCGAAGGTCGATGCGGTTGTCAGCTGGCTTATCGACCTCATGATGGGCGTGCCGCATATCGTGCTGCTCGTGCTTATCTCCTATGCCTTGGGCAAGGGGTTCTGGGGCGTTGCCGTGGGCGTTGCCGTCACGCATTGGCCGAATTTGGCTCGCGTGGTGCGCGCCGAAATACTGCAATGCAAACAGTCCGATTTCGTGATGGCGGCGCGCCGCATGGGCAAAAGCTCGGCGTACATCGCGCTGCGCCATATGGTGCCGTTCGTGCTGCCCCAGTTCATTGTGGGTTTGGTGCTCATGTTCCCGCATGCGATTCTGCATGAGGCGTCCATCACGTTTTTAGGCTTCGGCCTGCCACCCGAGATGCCCGCGATCGGCGTGATCCTCAGCGAAAGCATGGGATATTTGTCGGCCGGCATGTGGTGGCTGGCGGTGTTTCCCGGCCTGGCGCTGGTGGCCGTGGTCATGCTGTTCGATGCGGCGGGCGAAAGCCTGCGCAAGCTTGTCGACCCGCATACGAGCCAGCAGTAGGGAGGGGCCAATAAAATGGAGGACGAATATCTTGCGGCGCATGAGGCGCACAACCATGAAGACGCCTCGATGCACCACCATCACAGCCATGCGGGCGCATCGCACCACGTGCATGGCCACCATCTGCTGCAGGTGGAAGATCTGAGTGTGTCGTTTTCGATGTACGACCCCGACGAGCCGCGATTCTTCCGCGCGAAGAAAAAGGACGTCGTCGCCATCTCGGGTCTGTCGCTTTCGGTGCATGTGGGCGAAGTGGTGGCCGTGGTGGGCGCGAGCGGGTCGGGCAAGAGCCTTCTGGCCGATTCGGTTATGGGACTGTACGAGCCCAACGCGGTCGTGTCTGGAACCATATGGTTCGACGGGGTTCGTCAGGATGCGGCGTCGCTTTCGCGGCTGCGAGGCCGCGAAATCGCCTTTGTGCCGCAAAGCGTGTCGAACCTCGATCCCTTGATGAAGGTCGGTGCGCAGGTGCGCGGCGTCGCTCGCGACGCGTCTGACGCGCACCGCCGTCGCGAGCGGCAGCGCGCGCTGTTCGAGCGCTACGATTTAGATGCCGAAGTAGAGGACATGTACCCGTTCGAGTTGTCGGGCGGCATGGCTCGCCGCGTGCTTTTGGCAAGTGCGCTGGTGGGGGACCTTCGGTTCATCGTTGCCGACGAGCCGACGCCTGGCCTAGATTTGGATCTGGCCGTGCGCGCGCTCGACGACTTGCGCGCCTTCGCCGATGCCGGCGGCGGCGTGCTGCTTATTACGCACGACATTGAGCTCGCCTTGCGCGTGGCCGACCGAATCGCCGTGTTCAAAGACGGGACGGTGATCGAAGAAACGTCGGTCGACAGCTTCGATGATCCGTCGAAGCTGCGCGCGCCGTTCTCGCGCGAGCTGTGGCACGCCTTGCCCAGCAATGGGTTCGAAGCGATTTAATGCAGAGGGGTGAGCGGCTGTCTCACCCTCGTTTTTTGTAGTAGCGGCGATTGAAAGGAATGGTCGTGCTTGAAGCTAAAGACATCTGTTTTAGCTATTCTCCAAGCTATACACTGTATAGTAATCTTAACTTTACGCTGAAATCTTCTGAACGCGTTGCATTATGCGCTCCATCGGGTTTTGGAAAAACAACGTTGTGCCGAATTCTGTCGGGTTATTTGAATCCAGATTCTGGTTCGATTCTGGTCGATGGCAATCCGTTGCCGACGAGGGGTATGTGCCCTGTGCAGCTCGTCGGACAACATCCCGAGAACATGGTCGACCCACGCCAAACCATGCAGCGCATGTTGGACGAGGCGGGGGACGTTCCTCGTGAGGCTGCTGAGGGCCTGGGCGTAAAACCAGAATGGCTTGGCCGGCACGCCCATGAACTTTCGGGCGGCGAGCTCCAGCGTTTCTGCATTGCTCGGGCGCTTGCGTGCAAGCCGCGCTATGTGGTGGCGGACGAGTGCACGGCGATGTTCGACGCGGTTTCGCAGGCGCGTATATGGCGCTTTCTTATGCAATGGTGCGAAAAAAATGAGGTGGGGCTCGTCTTCGTGTCGCACTCGCCCGATTTGGTGGAGAAGGTGGCCACGAGAAAAGTCCATCTGGATCGTCTTGGGCATTAAAAAAAATCGGGGGCGCTTCCCGAAAGCGCCCCCGATTTTTCATTCGTTCGGCTTTGTCATGGCGGCGTGCTCTTTGGCGATTTCCGCCATCAGCACGTGCATGGGCCACAGGCGGTTGTGCGCGGTAACTTGCGCCTTGTGCGCGATGCTCGCATTTGCTTGGCGCAGCGCCGCGAGCATGCCGTCGAGCTGTTTGCCCGGCATATTGCATACCAACATGAACTCATCGCGGGGCGCCTCGCCTTCGAACGGTTTGGGCGAGGGATGCATGCCTACCATACCGGCAATCGAGCCAACGGAATCGTTGAGATGCGCGGCGGTAATCGCGCGCGTCCGTATGCCGAGCTCGGCCAAAGCGGCACGCACGGCATCGCCGCGCGACGTGCCCGCATCGAGGTTGTACAGCACGACCATGGGGCCTTGTTGCTGATGCTTGCGCGCTTTCTTCTGCACTGTTTTCTTCGCCACGATTCCTCCTGCATCCAATCGAAAAAGCCCCGCGGCCGCCGCGATGCGGCAGGCTGCGGGGCCCCGCAATAACTCTGCGTTTGCCGCTTTAGCCGAAGTAACGGTCGAGCAGACCCTTCAGCGCGCGGCCGTGGCGGGCTTCATCGCGCGCCATCTCGTGCACGGTGTCGTGAATGGCGTCGAGGCCGTTCTTCTTGGCACACGTGGCCAGCTCGGTCTTGCCGTTGCAGGCGCCGTACTCGCACTCGACGCGCCATGCCAGGTTCTCCTTCGTGGAGGCCTTCATGTTGGGCTCAAGGTCTTCGCCCAGCATCTCGGCGAATTTGGCGGCATGCTCAGCTTCTTCGTAAGCGGCCTTCTCCCAATACAGGCCGATTTCGGGATAGCCCTCGCGATGGGCGATGCGGGCCATGCACAGGTACATGCCCACTTCGGAGCACTCGCCGTTGAAGTTGGCCTTCAACTGCTCAAGGATGTACGCCTTGTCTTCATCGGAGACGGCGTCGTTGTTCTTCACGGTTTTGTCGTAGACGTTGTACTCATGCTCGGCGGCCAGTTCCTGCTCGCCTTCGAGCTTCTTGAACGCGCTTGCCGGCGCGTGGCACACAGGGCACTCCGCGGGAGGCTCGGCGCCTTCATAGATGTAGCCGCACACTTTGCAGACCCATTTGGTTTCCATGTTCATTACCCCTTTACTTTTTGGTTCCGGCGGCGTTGCCGCCGCAGGTTGACTATATTCACTGCCCGCCGCGCTGGCGTAGATGGGCTCGAAGTCCTCGGCGCCATGCTTGCAAATCGGGCAGATGAAATCGGGCGGGAGGTTTTCTCCCTCGTAGATGTAGCCGCAAATCGTGCATTTCCATGCGCTGATTCGGGCGCCGCCGTCGGTGGTTGCGTTAGGCGTGGCCGTTTGGCTTGCGCCTCGCTTGCGCGTGACGCTGCGGTAGTAGTCGTAGGTGATGGGCGCCTCGTCGGAAAGGCAGCGCGCCTCAACGACCTCGCCCACGTACATCACGTGGCTTCCCATGTCGACCGAGTTCACCACGCGGCAGTCGAAAAACGCGCTGGCGATTTTCTCGTACGCCAAGCCGCTTGCCGTTCGCGCCGGATTGGCGCCGGGCGATGCGTCGTCGCTTGCGGCGAACTTCTGTGCGTCGTGCCCGCTTTTCATGCCGAAGTGCTCGAAATACTCAAGCGGCGTGGATTGCGTGAGCACCGACAGGCAGAAGCGCCCCGAGGCGTCGATCATCTCTTGCGTGCACGAGCCTTTGATGCAGGCGACGCTTACCTGGCGCGGCTCGGACGCGGCTTGCACGGCCGTGTTCACGATGCACGCGTTGTCGCGCCCTCCGTTTTGCGAGGCCAGCAGGAACAGGCCGTAGCTGAATGCGTGGAACGCCTTCGTGTCGATTGAAGTCGCCATATTATCCCCGCCTTTCTTTCGCGCAATTCGGGCACAAGCCTTGGAAGAGGAACTCATAGCCCGTTATCTGATAGCCCGGCGCATGGGCGCTGGCGATTACCTCGCCAGCGCTGTGCGGAAGGCTTACCTCCACGTCGTCGACGCGCCCGCATGACGTGCACACGATGTGGTTGTGCGGGCGCAGCGTGTCGTCGAAGTGGTCGGCGCCGCTGCTCACCGGCACTTTGAGCGCCTGGCCCGTTTCGGCCATCTTGTTCAGCGTGCGGTATACGGTCGCCTTGCTAATGGAAGGGTAGTCGGCGTTCACGGCGCGATACACGTCATCGGCGGTCGGATGGCTGCCGTGAAGCTTCGTGAGCGCCTCGGCGATGACTTTTTGCTGCACGGTGTTGCGTTGCGCCATGTCCAACTCCTTTCTTCGATGCCGATACTATATCGCTAATAGGAATAAATATCAACAAGAAATTTATTTTATTTTTTAGAGAGGCATCCCGACGCGCGGCGAACTCTGTGGAAAGCAGCGGGAACGCTCGTGCGGCTCGTGGCGGCGTTCCTCTGGATGGGCTACTATCGCATCTCGTGAATTCGTGCCGCCATCTGGGCGGCTTTGGTTGGACTGATTTGGAGGGTTCCATGCGCACTGCCGCGTCGCGTTTGCCGAAGGGTTTCTCGCTGGAGGAGCGGCTTGCCGCCTGCGCGAGCAATGTGGAGCCCCAGCCGAAAAGCAGGGCGGGGCAGTGGCGCCTCTGGGCGCCTGATGGGGCGCGTCGCAGCGATCCGTACGCGTCGGTCGTGCTGGATTTGGGCTGCGGCAAGGGCGAGTACACCGTGGAGTGCGCGGCCGCGAACCCCAATGTGCTGTTCGTGGGGCTCGACGTGGACGGCGTGTGCGTGATGCGCGCCGCCGAGCGCGCGATTTCGGCGGGTGTGGAGAACGCGGTGTTCGCGTTGCATGACGATTCCGATTTGTCGCAAACGTTCGGCGAAGGCGAGCTGGCGGCCATCCTGCTGAATTTTCCCACGCCGTTTCCCAAAAAGAAGAAGGCGCGCTACCGCCTGACGCATTTCGAGCGCCTGATGGCGTACCGGCCGCTTTTGGCGCCGGGGGGCGGCGTTCGCCTGCGCACCGATAGCATGCCGTTGCGCGATTTCTCGCTTGCGCAGCTCGAAATCGCCGGCTACGAGCTGCAGTGGAATACCGATGACGTGCGCGCGATGTTTCCCGACGAGCCGTGGAGCGGCTACGAGCGCAAGCTGGTGGCCCAAGGCGCGCCGGTGTGCGGGTTCGCGGCGGTGCCGGGCCCCGCGCCCGAGCGTCCCGAGCAAACCGCGCCTTTGTCGCTTGTGAGCTACCTTCCCGAAAACATCGAAGATCTGACGTACGTGCCGCATGGCATGCAGGGCTGCGTCGAGAACATGAAGGGTCGCCGCGCGAACCGCCGCGCCAAAGGCCTATCGGAATGGACCCGCCCGATTATCTAAAGTTTTATCTTCGAACAGAAGTTCGAAGATAGTACAATAAGCACGCCAGCGAAGTCCAACGCGGGCGGAGCCTCGACCAGCTGCTTTAGGAAGAGGCGATGCCTTATGCTGAAAGAAATTCTGAACTTCATTTTGTCGGCCTTGCCGAACTGGTTGGCGGTGCTTCTTATGATTGCCGATTTGTATGATCGAAAGAAAAATAAGCGAGTGGATGAAGACCAGGAGGAATAAATTGAGCCGGCGGCAACCGGCTCAATAATCCATTAACACTGGCTCCGCCCGTGCTCTGTTAACAACCTCGGGCTTCGCTGGTGCATCTGCATTTTAGCACATGCACCCTAGTGCGTCGAGGTTGCCCTGCCGTTCGCGTGGGCATTTGTCGACGAATCGGCGGCGCCGCCGGCGCGCTGGTATACTTTTCTCGTCTGACGAACGCGCGCTTGGTGGCGCGCCTGATTCGAAGAAGGTTTTTATGACCGCGAAAGCGTTGATTCTTGCTGCGGGCGCCGGCACCCGCATGAAGTCCGATAAGCCCAAGGTCGTCCACGAAGTGCTGGGCAAGCCGCTGGTTCGCTGGGTGGTCGACGCCGCGCACGATGCCGGCATCGAAGACGTCGTCACGGTGCTGGGTCATATGTCTGAAAAGGTCGCCCCACTCGTCGAGGGCGACACGAAGATCGCCATCCAGAAGCAGCAGCTGGGCACGGGCGATGCCGTGAACGCCGGCCGCGAGGCATTCACCCAGGCAGACGGCACCATTGCCGCAGGCTCGCTCGTGGTGCTTTCCGGCGACTGCCCGCTTATCACCCCCGAAACCATCAAGGCCCTGGTCGCCAAGCGCGAAGAGACGGGCGCGGCCGTGGTGGTGCTCACCATGCACATGGACGACCCGTTCGGCTACGGCCGCATCGTGCGCGAGGGCGACGCCGTGGCGCGCATCGTCGAGCAGAAGGACGCCACCCCTGAAGAGGCTGCCATTACCGAATGCAATTCCGGCTTCTACTGCTTCGACGCGCCGGCCCTGTTCGACGCGCTTTCTCGCGTGTCCAACGACAACGCGCAGGGCGAGTACTATCTCACCGACGTGCTGGAAATTTGCCGCAACGATGGCCGCGAGGTACTGGCGCTGCAAACCGCCGACGCCGAAGAAGCCATGGGCGTGAACTCGCGCGTGCAGCTGGCTCAGGCGACCCGCGCCATGCAGCATCGCATCAACGAACGCCACATGATGGCCGGCGTCACCATGTGGGACCCGGAAAGCGCGTTTATCGGCCCCGATGTGGAAATCGCGCAGGATGTTGAGCTGTGGCCGCAGACCTACCTGCTCGGCGCCACCAAGGTGGGATCGCATAGCGTTATCGGCCCGAACACGCGTCTCACCGACACCGTGGTGGGCCAGGGCGCCCGTGTCGACGAGACGGTGGCCATCGAGGCGCAGATCGACGACGCCGCCGAGTGCGGCCCGCGCGCGTACCTGCGCCCCGGCACGCACCTGTGCGAAGGCGCGAAGGCTGGCACGCACGTGGAAATCAAGAAGTCGACCATCGGCCGCGGCTCGAAGGTGCCGCACCTGTCCTACATCGGCGACACCACTATGGGCGCGAACGTGAACATCGGCGCGGGTTCGATCACCTGCAACTACGACGGTGTGAACAAAAATCATACCGAAATCGGCGATGACGTGTTCGTGGGCAGCGACACCATGATGGTGGCTCCCGTGAATATCGGCGCGGGCGCGATTATCGGCGCGTCGTCGTGCATCACGCGCGACGTGGCTCCCGATGCGCTGGCTCTCGAGCGAGCCGAGCAGCGCGAGATCGAAGGCTGGGCCGCCAAGCACATGGCCAAGCTGCGCGCGAAGAAGGAAGCGGGGAAGTAGGCGTTTCGCAACAGCAGTGATTTTGACCAGGGATGTTCGCGTTTGCGGTCAAAAATCGCGCCAGTGTGAAAATTTCGAAGCGGTTCCGAGCAATCGGGGCCGCTTTTTTTGCTGGGAGGGACATTTCTCCGAGAAAATGCCAAAAAATGGATTGTCGAGAGCGCAATTCGGCGTCGTTAGTTTCGCATTAGCGGTGATTTTGACCAGCATGGGTTTGCGAATTGGCCAAAAACGTCGCTAGTGTGACTTGGCTCGGAACCACCCTGCGTTGTATGCGTCAAATGGTCGGGGCGTTTGGCACATATAAATGCCTTTAGGGGGCAGGAATCCCAAAGGAAGTCAATGTGCATCTTTTGCATATTGCAAATTCGGATAAACCAGATGCGGCTTCCAATCGATTCGCCTGCAACCGATAAGCAAACGCTTTAGTTGAATAAAGCACTTCACAGGCAAGCAAACCAGTGCTAACATCGGTTTCGCTGTTTCAGGGCGGGGTGGAATTCCCCACTGGCGGTGAACCGGCCGCGGGCAAAGGGCTCGCGGGCGCTCGGCATCTGGGCCGTGCGCGAATCGGCAGTCCGCGACCCTTCCGGCGTTGGCGCGCCGGCAAGGCTGATTTGGTGAGAGTCCAAAACCAACGGTCAAAGTCCGGATGGAAGAGGCAGGTGATCTCATGTCTGAGCAGTCTCGTCATGTCCAATTTCAGAACACGAATCGGTGGGACACGAAGCAACTCGTGACCATGGCGCTTATGTGCGCCATCAGCGCGTTGTTCATGTTCGTGCAAATTCCACTGCTTCCGGCGGCGCCGTTTCTGACGTATGATCCCTCGCTTGTTCCCGCGATGGTCGTTGGCTTCGCGTACGGCGCGGGCCCCGGCGTTGCGGTGGGCGGCCTGGCGATTGTCATTCACGCGCTTATCACGGGCGACTGGGTGGGCGCGCTGATGAATATCGTGGCAACGGTGTTCTACGTGCTTCCGGCGGCGCTCGTGTATAAGAAGATGCACACCTACAAGGGCGCCATTCTGGGCTTGGCGCTTGGCTGCGTGCTGGCCACGCTCGGCTCCCTCGTGGCGAACCTCACCATCGGCGTGTGGTTCTGGTATGGCAGCGTCGACGTCATTTTGCCGCTCATGCTTCCGGCGGTGCTCCCGTTCAATTTGCTGAAGACAATTTTGAATTCCGTACTGACGCTCGTGGTGTACAAGGCCATCTCGAACCTCATTACCCCGAAGAAGAAGCAGGTCAAGGGTCGCGCTTCTGCTAAATAGCCTATGGTTTGCGCTCGGTTCGCGCCTCGTGCGCGACCGGGCTTTCCTTGTATATGAAGGGTTCGATCATGATTGATTGTTCCAACGTTCGATTCACCTACGATGGTGAGCGCTTCGTGCTCGACGGCGTGAGCCTGCATATCGCCGACGGCGAGTTCGTGTGCATTTTGGGCGGCAACGGCTCGGGCAAATCGACGATCGCCAAGCATATGAACGCGCTGCTCGTGCCCGACGAGGGCACGGTGGTCGTGGACGGGCACGACACGGCCGACGACGAGTTCGTTTACGACGTGCGCTCGACGGCTGGCATGGTGTTCCAGAACCCCGACGACCAGCTGGTGGCTTCGCTCGTGGAGGACGATGTGGCGTTTGGCCCGGAAAACCTGGGCGTTCCCACGGCCGAAATCGCCGAGCGCGTGAAGGCCGCGCTGAAGAAAGTGGGCCTGGTGGGCTTCGAACGCCACGAAACCCACGCGCTTTCGGGCGGCCAGAAGCAGCGCGTGGCCATTGCGGGCGTGCTGGCCATGCAGCCGCGCGTGCTTATCCTGGATGAGGCGTCTTCCATGCTCGACCCGCGCGGCCGCAAGGGCCTGATGCGCGTGTGCCGCGAGCTGAACGGCCGCGGCATGACCATCGTCATGATCACTCATTACATGGAAGAGGCCGCGCTGGCCGACCGCGTCGTCGTGATGAACGCGGGCCGCATTGCATGCGAGGGCGCTCCCGAAGAAGTGCTGACGCGTGCCGATGAGCTGGCGAAACTTAACCTTGACGTGCCGTATTCATGTCAGCTGGGGCTTGCGCTGCAGGCTACAGGCGTGGCGGCGGTTCCCCATGTAGCCGAGGATGCCATGGTGAGCCAAATCGTCGGCATGGCGAAAGCGGCGGGCGTGTTGGACGAGTCTGGGCGCGAGCGCCGCATTGCCCCAGCCGACGATGCTGCCGAGGATGTCGGTCAAGGCGAAGTTCTGTTGCAATTCGAGGACGTGTCGTTCAGCTACACGAAATCCAGTAAAGAACGCGGCCGCAAGAAGAGGCGCGACGCGGTTGCCGAGCGCGCGAAGTGGGGAAACGACCCCGATGCCGTGTGGGCGCTGCACAATGTGGATTTGACGGTGCGCCGCGGTGAATTTTTGGGCATTGCGGGGCATACGGGTTCGGGCAAATCGACGCTCATCCAGCATATGAACGGCCTGCTGCATCCAAGCGTGGGACGGGTGTTGGTCGGCGGGCGCGATTTGGCCGACAAAAAGGCATCGGCCTCGGCGAAAGGCCGCGTGGGCGTGGTGTTCCAGTATCCCGAGCGACAGTTGTTCGCGGCAACCGTGTTCGACGATGTGGCGTTCGGGCCGCGCAACCTGGGCTTTTCCGCCGACGAGGTGGAGCGCCGCGTGGCCGATTCTCTCGCGCGCGTGAATCTCGACGTGGAAGCCTTGCGCGATGCGAGCCCGTTCGAGCTTTCGGGCGGCCAGCAGCGTCGCGTGGCGTTCGCGGGCGTGCTCGCCATGGAACCCGAGGTGCTGGTGCTTGACGAACCGGTGGCTGGGCTCGACCCGGTTGCGCGCCGCGAGTTCCTCGAGCTTATTTCCGGCCTGCACGAGCAGGGCACCACGGTGGTTATGGTGTCGCACAGCATGGACGATTTGGCCGCGCTGTGCGACCGCGTGATGGTGTTGAAAGAAGGCCGCGTGGTGCGCGAGGGCACGCCGAGCCGCGTGTTCATGCATGCCGAAAAGCTCAACGAGATTGGTCTGGGGCTGCCCGCGCCGCAACGCATGGCATACGCGCTTATCGATGCGGGCGTGCCTATCGCAGGCGACGTGTTGTACTCCATCGATTCGCTCGCGGCGGCCATCGCCGTGGCTTTGGATGGGGGCGCTCGATGAACGAGGTGTTCTCTTTCGGAAGTTATTACCCTGGGGAAAGCCCGCTTCATAAGTGCGATGCGCGCACGAAGCTGGTGCTGGGGTTCGTGTTCCTGCTTGCGGCTTTGTGCGCGCGGGATTTCGCGGGACTTGCGGTTATCGCCGTGTTCGTCGGCTTTCTGTATGCCGTGTCGCGCATTCCGTTTGGCAAGGCCATGCGCTCGTTGGCGCCGCTTATGGCTATCGCGCTCATCTGCGCGCTGCTGAATTTGTTCGTCGACCAAAGCGGTGAAACGCTGTTCAAGTGGGGCATCATCGAAATTAGCACGGGCAGCGTGCGTTCGTGTTTGTTCATTGGGTGCCGCATTATTTTAATGATGATGGGCATGAGCCTCATCACCATGACCACCACAACGCTTGACTTGACGGCGGCCTTCGAACGGCTGCTTGGGCCGCTTGAGCGCTTCGGCGTGCCGGCGCACGAGCTTGGCATGATTATGGGCATCGCGCTGCGATTCATGCCGCAGTTCGCCACCGAGCTCGTGGATGTGTACCACGCGCAAATCAGCCGCGGCGCCGCACTCGACGGCAGCCCCGTGAAGGGCCTGCGCATGCTTTCGAGCGTCACCATCCCGCTGTTCGCGAGCGTGTTCCGCCATGCCGAGGTGCTGTCCTCGGCCATGGACGCACGCTGTTATCACGGCGAAGCGGGTCGCACCAGGCTGCATCCGCTGCACTATTCCGTCTACGACGCGTACGCGCTTGCTGCGTTTGCGGTGCTGGCGGCGGGCGTCATCGCCGCGAACATGCTGCTGTAATAGTCGCCGCCAAGTGCCTTTCATGTGCGAGGCACGCTTGCGGTTGGGCCTTGCGCTGGGTCGTTTTAAGGGCGATTGCAAGGATGGCATCGAGCAGCGCCAATAGGAGAGCCGCCGTTTTGGCGGCGTTAAGGAGATTAGAGCAATGGACGAAAAGCTTCCCCAGGGCATTGAAAAGGTGCTTCAGTATTTGACCGCCGTGCCTGCATGGTATTTGGCGACGAGCGTCGACGGGCAGCCGCATGTGCGGCCGTTCTCGTTCGCGCAAATCCAAGATGGCAAAATCTGGTTTGTGACGGCCACCACGAAAGACGTGTGGCAAGAGCTTCTGCAAAACCAGTTGTTCGAGGCCACGTCGTGGTGGCCGGGGCACGGCTGGCTTATTCTGCGCGGCAAGGCGGGCTTGGTGGATGCGGCGTCGCCCGAAATGCGCGAGGCCGGCTGGCAACATCTGGAAGGGCTCGGCGAGCATTATGATGGCCCCAACGACGATACGCTGGTGTTTTTCAGCGTCGAGCAGCCGCAAGCCTGGATTTGCGACCATGATGAATGGGTGTCGGTGGAGCTGTAGGTTCGTTCGAGTAGTAGACGGTTTTCAGGGCCCGCAAGGTTTTCGGGCTTTGAATGGCAGAAATTCCGAGGTTTGCAGTGATTTTCTGCCGAATGGGCCTGTGTGGCTATGGGTGGTCTTTAGTGGGTTTTTCTGAGCTGGGAAAATGTGATAGCCGCTTGAGCTGTTGCGCGCAAAACTCAGGAAAATCGCTGCAAACCTCGGCTTTTTTGCCAACGGAAGGCAATTTTTCTTGCAAGGAGCGGCTTAATGGACGAAATCGTGAAGTATTTGACGAGCATTCCAGCCTGGTATTTGGCGACCATCGATGCGGAAGATCCCACGCAGCCGCGTGTCCGGCCGTTCTCGTTCGCGGCGGCGGCCGATGACAAGCTGTGGTTTTCCACGTCGCGTGACAAAGACGTGTGGCGCGAGTTGGAGCGCAACGCGAAGTTCGAGCTTTCGGGTTGGAAACCAGGCGAGTGCTGGATCGTGGTGTCGGGCCAGGCGGAGCTTGCCGACGACGCCGCGTGTCCGGCCGAAGTGCGTCAAGCGGGCTTCGAACACATGGTGGGCATCGGCGAGCACCACGATTCGCCCAACGACGGGCGCCTGGCGTTTTTCAGCGTGAAAAACGGCACGTGCCGCATCTGCGACATCGACGGCAGCGAGCGTAGGTTCGAGTTCTAGAATGCGTGGAGCGTATAAACGCGAAATCAGGATTCGATGCCATCGAATTCCGATTTCCTGCTACGTCGGAATGCCTTCCTTATATATCCAACATGGGTCGATATCTTGTCCGTGCGGCCACCCGACGGCCAGGCCATCGTTTATTGCTTCGACCGATTTGAATAGGAAGAATCGGATTACAGCTAGTATGCTATGAAGATAACTAGCTATCAATATCTGTGAAGACATCGTCGTTTCTTTCGATTTGATGGCATAACCCTGCAGCGATGCGGGTTTGCTGCATCGAGTGATATAGTTGCTCTTCATGGATACGATAATTAATGCACTCAACCAAATCGATGCCGTCGTGTGGGGCCCAGCGATGATCTGCCTGCTTTTGGGCTCGCATATCTTCCTCACCATCCGCACTGGCTGCATTCAGCGCAAGCTCCCGGCTGCAATCAAGATGTCGCTCACCAAAGACGAAGGCGCCGAGGGCGATGTGAGCCAATTCGGCGCGCTGGTCACGGCGCTCGCCGGCACCATTGGCACAGGCTCCATCGTGGGCGTGGCCACGGCCATCATCGCGGGCGGCCCGGGCGCGGTGTTCTGGATGTGGCTCACTGGCGTGTTCGGCATCGCCACGAAGTACTGCGAGGTGTACGCCTCGGTGAAGTATCGCGTGAAAGACCACAAGGGCGAGATGCTTGGCGGCGCGATGTATGCGTGGGAGCGCGCGTTCAAACGCCGCGACGGCAGCGTGCCGTGGTGGGCGAAGCTCGGCGCGGTGGCATTCGCGGCGTTCGCCGTCGTCGCCACCATCGGCACGGGTTCGGCGGTGCAATCGGCCGCCATTACGGGCATCGTCGAGTCGAGCTTCCCGGGCATCCCCGATTGGCTCATCGCGCTGGTGATTTCCATCGCCGTGGCGTTGGTCATCTTCGGCGGCGTGAAGTCCATTTCCAGCGTGGCCGAGAAGCTCGTGCCGTTCATGGCTGTGGCGTATTTC
>CALBLG010000157.1 GCA_937895975.1 uncultured Slackia sp. | reverse complement strand
GCCGTTGAAGAAATGGTTGAATTCTGGCCCACGATCACATTCGAATCGGTAACCCAAATGCCCGAATCGGAGCCCGAGCCAATGGCCCCCACAAAGCCGCCCACGCGTGCGGCACCGGAGACGGCCAGGTTCGAATAGCTGCAGTTCTTCAACTTCACGGACGAAGGAACCGTGCCGTTATCGCCGAAAGCAGTCATTCTATTATTCGTTGTATCGGTACGGCGCGCCGCCCATCCGCTATTGCCCAGCAGGCCGCCAACCATAGAAGGCCCTGTTACGCGGCAGTTCCGAATCGAAACGTTGCTGTATACACCGCTCGAGGCAAGGCTGTCGCGATTGGCGGTCATGCCCGCGAAAGCGCCCACGCCCAGATGCGGAAGTTTGGTTGTGTTGTCCAGTGCGGCAGAGCTTTTTTTACTGTCTTTAAGTTCGATCAAGGTCGCTTCGGTGCCATTCGCATCTTTGACGCAGGTCAACGAAACGCTCGATTGTTTGCTGTCGCTTTCCGTGCCATCGACACCGAGTTGAAGGTTCTGAACGACACTGTCCCCGTTGTTCCCGATACTTGTCGCTGCATGATCGTTGGCAAAAGTCACCGCGCTGAACAAGCCGCCCCACGATTGCAGAAAGTAGTCATCGTTGAGGTATTGCTTGACGTCGCTTTTTAGAATGAGCTGTGCCCCATTGCCGTTGATGCAGTCAACGAGCGGCACAATGCGGTCGCGGTCGGCGCCGCGCGCGGAATAGCAGGCATTGGAGTAATACCTGCCCGACAGCCCCGTATACCCCGTGCCGTACCCGCGCATGTCATATTCTTGATTTGCAACGAATTGCAGGTCCATGCCTGCCGCCTTCGCGGCACACACGTAGCCCGTTTGCCAGGTGGCGTAATTCTTCACCAGGTAGGGAGAATTGACCGAATCATTTCCCTCAGATTCGCCGTCAGTAAAGTTGTCAAGAGGGCCTTGAGACTTGCTGTTTTGTCGGCCCGGGGCCTTCGTATCGTCATTGTTGGCCTGGCTCTCATCGCCGCGAGATGGATCATTAACGTCTCCTACGACCTTACCTACATAGTCGTAGGACGCGTTGCGCACCTTACCGTATGAATCGTTGCCGAATTTATATGAACCCGTGGCCGCAGTTGTTCTGCCGGCATATGCTTTTGAACCGCTAAACGTTCCAAAATTAGTATCGTTATAGGTGCTATAGCATGCCCCCGCGCCGG
>CALBLG010000156.1 GCA_937895975.1 uncultured Slackia sp. | reverse complement strand
GTTGCGTGCGCGGGTCTCCGTTGCTGCGGGTCTTCGCCGCGATGCGCAGCATAATATCGGTTTTCGAGTTTCCGGTGCCAACATGTACCAAGCGCGGTCGTCCGTCGCTGTACGCGCCCTCTCGGATGTGCGCGTCCACCGAAGGTCTCACGCTGCCCGTCTCGCCGAAGCCGGCCACGCTTGCGGCATCGGCACCAGCGACTTTCGCCCAGCACCCTGTCTTAACCGGCTTAAGCTCAATTTGTCCAGCCTCAGAGTCCGCTTCGCCATTATCGCTCGGGAGCTCTTTGCTGACATTCAAGCCTTCGCCGTTGGCGTCTTGGGAGTTGCTTCCATCGGTCGCGGCTCCATTTGCGTCATCTTCCTTGCTGTTCGCAGGCACCACGACGCCAGCTGCGGTCGCTTCTGCGTTGGAAGCAGCATCGGCGCTCTTGTCGGCGTCGCTCGAAGCCTCGACGCTGCCCGAAGCAGCGTCGGCATCATCCGAGATGGGGGAATTGCTGCCTATTTCCTCGGCGGCGCTGCCGGCGTCTGCAGCGCCATTTTCAGCTTCGGCGTCAGACGGGACGGCTGCAGCGGTAACCGAGGCCTCTTCCTCATCTTTGCTGACAAGCTTCAGGCTGTAGCCCGCAACAGTTCCGACGACCTCGCCGTCGTCGGTCGTAAACGTGCCAACATTGGCCGTGAATTCATCCTCCTGGATTTCATTCACGACAAGTTCGTAGGCGTTCTCGTCATCCGTACCCAAGCCCGATATTTCCGCGGCTGGTTCACCGAATTCAGCCACTTCGAGCAGCTCTTTTTCGGTTACGCATTGCGCTTTTTCGGCAAGCTCTGCAAGGGAAATGACATAGCTGCCGTCATCTTCCGGCTCAAAGTCGCCGTCATCGCCCAAACTCGCTGATGCGCTATTCAGCGCGAACTCCGCGGGGAACTTGCCCGTCGAGCGCGATTCGGGCTCGACATCGCCGTCGCCCAACGATGAGGCCTCGGCTTTGATGCCCCAGCTGTCGTACAGCGTGGGCCATTCTTTGCCAAGAATCTTCTTCGAGTATTTGAGCAGGTAGAGCTGCGCGCACACGGTCAAATCCACGCCGGCGCCCACGCGCGCGTGCGGCCAGACGTAGTCGCCTTCCGCGCCATGCCCGCTGCCGTCATACAAGCCCAAGTAGCAAGTGATGCCAGCCGAGCCGCGCACGCCGATCGACGCCACGCCCGACATGCCTATGCCGGCCACCACGGCAAGCCCGATGTTCATCACGATCGCCACTTGGTTGTCGGCCCACGAGAGGTTCGACCTCATCACCATCTCGACGAGCTTCTCTTCGAACGATTTATCGTCGCTCGGCCAATTCGCGATCCAGCCCGCGCGCAGCGAGAACGTCACATCGGCCGACGGGCACAGGCTCAAAAACAGAGGGATGGGGCCCAAAAGCACCTGGAATGTGATATTGGCCTCGCCCGAAACGCCCGCCGCCATGTTCACCGCGCCGCGCCACACGTTTTCTCCCGCGATCATGTCGTCGATGTCGTACGTCAGATCGGCGAACAGCTGCGCCGAGGCCGACAGCTCGAATTTCGGGAACACCTTGTACTGCATGCGCTTGGTCTTGTTCTCGCCGCTCGGGCTTTTCCACTCGTTGTACATGGTTTTGAACGCGTCTTTGCGCTTCTCGTATTTGTTATCGACGTATTCGCGCTGCTCTTTGTACGTCTCGATTCCCCATGTTTCCCATTTGTCCCCATTGAACGGGTTTTTGTCGGTGGTTTCGCCCTCTTTGAGAAACGGCAGATAGCCGGCCATGAGGTAGCCCATGGGATTGATGGCGAAAAGGAAGCTGAATGTGGGCGTCCACACGCTGAATTTAGAGCCGCCGATGCCGGGAATCACCTTGGGAATGACGAACTCCAAGCTCGCGGTTCCGATGCCCGGCAGATAGTCGGCGGCACCCGAATACACCTTGTCGAGCGGCGCGTTGACGAACTTCGCGCTTGTGAGGTAATCGGTTCCGAAACGGTTGGTACAAACCCGCACCACCAGACGGTCGCCGGCGCGGAAGCAGCCGTCGTAGCCCGTCTGCAGGAAGCGCTCCTTTACCGATATTTTGCGTATCCAGCGATTTTCGTGCGGCTCGACATCGTAGCTGCGGCCTGCGGCGATCGCCGCCGCGTCGGCCTCGTCGAGCCGCTTGTTCGCTTCCGCCTGCGCCTGGGAAATGCTGGCATCGCAATCGCATACGAGCATGGTCTCGTCGGCACCGCACCCGGGAAATACATCCGATTTCGGGGTCCATCGCCAAATTTGCACGGAAGCCTGGGGGAAGTCTTTCAGATACAGCTCGGCCGAGATTTCGTGACGCGCACCATTGCCCGCCGAATGCAAGAACGTAGTCGTGGTGTACTGCACGTCGTTTCCGTTGAACGAG
>CALBLG010000155.1 GCA_937895975.1 uncultured Slackia sp. | reverse complement strand
AAGAAGCATACGCAGGTCGGGCACGTTGTACTTCAAACATGCGATGCGCTCGACGCCCATGCCGAACGCGAAGCCCGAGTACTCTTCGGGGTCGATGTCGACAAAGCCGTACACATTCGGGTCGACCATGCCGCAGCCCAGAATCTCAAGCCAGCCGGTGCCTTTGCACATGCGGCACTTCTCGCCGTTGTGCAAATGGCCCGAGCCGCCGCACACGCCGCAGCTCACGTCGGCCTCGGCCGAAGGCTCGGTGAACGGGAAGTAGTGCGCGCGGAAACGCGTCTTGCGATCGGGGCCGAACATCTGCTTGCAGAAGTAATCCAGCGTGCCCTTCAGGTCGCCAAACGAAATGCCTTTGTCGACCACAAGGCCTTCCACCTGGTGAAACTGCGGAAGATGGCTGGGGTCGGCCACATCGCGGCGATACACCTTGCCCGGCGCGATGATGTAGATGGGCGGTTTGTTCTCTTCCATGGTGTGCACCTGCACGCCCGAGGTCTGCGTGCGCAGCAGCGCGGCAGATTCGCCCTTCACCGCGGCCTGCTCGCCCGAGCGGTCGACCAGATAGAACGTGTCCTGCATGCCGCGCGACGGATGGTCGGCCGGCGCATTCAGGGCCTCGAAGTTGTAGTAGTCGGTCTCGGCCTCGGTGCCGGAAGCGACCGAATAGCCCATGCCCAGGAAGATGTCGGAAATTTCATCGATGATGCCGCTGATCAGATGGCGCGTGCCAACTTGCTGCGCGCGGCCGGGCAGCGTGATATCCACGGCCTCGGCGTCCATCTTCGCAGCCAGCTCAGCCTTCGCCAGCGCATCCTTGCGGCTGGTCAGCGCCTCTTCGACGGCATTGCGCACGATGTTCGCGGTTTTGCCCACTTCGGCGCGCTCTTCCTTGGGCAGTTGGCCCATGCCGCGCAAATATCCCGTGAGCGTGCCCTTCTTGCCGAGCACGGCCACGCGCACGGCTTCGAGCGCCGCAGTGTCGGCGGCCGCCTCGATATCGTGCAGGGTCGAGGCGCGCAGCTCGTTCAGCTCGTCGACTATTGCCATAGCCTTCGCCTTTCGTCGTATCGCCGGGAAACCCGGCTGCCGCGTCCGAGGGTGCGCGGCGCATGCCAATAAAAAAGAGCCTTCTTCCATCCTCGGCCGAATTCGACTGAACTCGAAACCCAAGGACGAAAGAAGGCTCTCGCGGTACCACCTTGGTTGACGGCCTGCGCGCGCGATTGCCGCGCGCGAGCTGCCGCCCGCTCGTATGCCCTGTAACGGGAGCGCCCGGCATAGCCTACTTGCGAATCCGCGGGAAATGCCCGCCAGCGTTCAACCATGCTGCTCGGAAGGGAATCGGCAACGCGTTTCGCTTGGGCCCTTCCAGCCTTGGGGCCGTTCTCTGGAAAGCAAAACCTTGCGCGCCGCTGTCTTCGTCGTCGCATTTGCGGCTGGTAGTATATCGCACTTTCGTCCGATGGAGTACCGCCTAATTGGCCGTTTCACGAATTCAACCGGCCTCGCCGTTCTTTATCCAACGCGCGCGCCGCACGCCCTACCGCTCTCAATACGTAAAGAAGCCCGCTCAAACAAGCGGGCTTCTTCTTTTATGCGATATGTCGCGCGAAACTACTCGGCGGCAGCTTCGGTGGCCTCGGGAGCGGCTTCCTCGGCAGGAGCAGCTTCCTCGGTAGCGGCTTCAGCGGCAGCCTTGGCGGCTTCGGCCTCGGCCTTCTTGGCGTACTCGGCGGCACGCTTGGCCTTCTCGGCGGCCTTGGCCTCGCGCTCGGCCTTCTTGGCGGCCTCGAGCTCGGCGGCCTTCGCAGCCTTGGCGGCCTTCTTCTCGGCCTCGGCTTTGGCGACCATGTCGGCAGCAGAACCGAACTTGTCGGCGAAGCGCTGGACGCGTCCACCAGTGTCGATCAGCTTCTGCGTGCCGGTGAAGAACGGATGGCACTTGTTGCAGATGTCGATCTTCAGCTCGCTCTTGGTGGAGCGGGTAGTGAAGGTGTTGCCGCAGGTGCACTTAACGGTGCACTCGACATATTCGGGATGGATTCCCTGCTTCATTGGTAATCTCCTTTGACAGAGTGCCTTGGTTTCCGACCAAGGCAGGACACAGCCCTCGAATAATACCAAGCCTCGCCCCCGCAAAGCAAGGGAGGAACTGTGGAGATTCGACCTCTTCCCTATTTAAATTGAGACGAGTGTTTCGCGAAGAAGTCGGTGCGCGGGGGCAGCTCGACGATCGCATGGCGGCCAGCCTCGCGTTCGGCGGGCTCGCACAGCTCGCCCATGCACTCGAACGGAGCGTCCCAACTGAACACGCGCTCGGCGGGCAAGCCCAGATGCTCGACGATCTTC
>CALBLG010000154.1 GCA_937895975.1 uncultured Slackia sp. | reverse complement strand
ATGAGTTGTGCGACGAGGCGCGCATCACAGGCTTCCCGGGCGTGTATCGCAAGAGCCACGTGCACTGCTTGAACCAAAAAGAGGTCGCCATTCGCTATGCGGCCGAAATCGGTTCTCGCTATGAAGACGTCAACGTCATTGTTGCGCACGTCGGCGGCGGCCTGTCGGTAGCCGCTCACAAGAAGGGCCGCATGATCGATGCGAACGACGTTCTGGAGGGCTCTGGCCCGTTCGCGCCGAACCGCTGCGGTGATGTGCCTTTGAAGCCCGTGGTTGCCATGGCGTTCGACGGCAAGCACACCAAGAAGGACATCGATTCGATCATCGGCAAGACGGGCGGCCTGAAGGGCCTGCTCGGCACCGATGACGCCATGGAAATCGACAAGCGCATCGAGGCTGGCGATCAGTGGGCGAAGCTCGTGTTCGACGCCATGGCGTATCAGGTCGCGAAATCCATCGGCGCGTTCGCCGCAGTGCTTGAGGGCAAGGTCGACGGCATCGTGCTGACGGGCGGCGTGAGCCACGACGAGTACTTCGTTGAAAACGTGACGCGCCGCGTTTCTTGGATTGCCCCGGTGAAGGCCTACGGCGGCGACTTCGAGATGGAAGGCTGCGCTGCGGGCGCTGTGCGCGCTTTGACCGGTGCGGAAGAGGTCATGGCCTATACCGGCGAGCCGTCGTTTAAGGGCTTCGATATGCCCGGTGCCATTCCCGACGTGGAATAGCTATTTGAACTTGGGTTTCTTGCTGAGCGCTTTCCCGGTTATTTGGGGTTTTCGGGTGCTTTGAGATGCCGTGCTTCTCCTTTGTCGCGGCATCTCGGAGCAGCGCTTGGCGGTGCCATACAGAGCATCCGATTTCATCGAATGCATGAATTGCGGTGCTAAAACAGTGCCCGTGCGCGGGCGGTTATACGCGGAACGCGTATGAAAGGAGTGGGTTTTCATGAGCCTTAAAGAGAGCTCTTGGGTTCCTAATTTGGGTGTAAAAGGTTGGGGAGTCACTGCGTGCTGCATTGGCTTTTACATCTTCTACAACTTCTTCAACAATGCATCGAACACGCTTTTCGGCGTTTTGACCGAGATGTATGGCTGGCAAACGACTGATATGTCGTTCGCCGTTACGGCAGGCGGTTGGGCGTCGCTGCTCGGCATTGTGGCGTTCGGCGCGCTTGGCCGCAAGATTGGCGCGCGCAACGTGAGCATCGTGGGCCTGCTGCTCAATGTGGTTGCGTTCATCATTCTGGCGTTCGCCACGACATTCCCGATGTTCGCTTTCGGCGTGATTTTGTTCTTCGTGACCATGGTTGCGTATGCTGTTATCGGCTTGGGCATGCTTGGTTCCTCGTGGTTTCCTCACAAGAAGGGCATCTTCATGGGCATGGCTACCATGGGCATGACCATCTGCGGCGCCGCGATTAACCCGATTATTCTCGCCTGCGCTGGTTCGCCTATTGGTATTTCGGCTTTGTTCTGGGGTTGCGCTGCTCTGTGCGCTATTCTCGCCGTGTGCATGCTCTTCGTGAAGAACAACCCCGAAGAGGCCGGCGCATATCCCGACAACGATCGCAGCGTGTCGCGTGAACAGCTCGACGCCGAATTCGCCGCGGCTCAGGAGTACAAGAAGAACAGCCCCTGGACGCTGGCGAAGGTGCTGCGCACTCCTCAGACGTGGCTCATCGGTTTTGGCTGGGGCTTCGCGATGATGGCCGCATCCGGCACGATGGCGCTGCTCGTTCCTTCGCTGATGTCGTTCGGCCATGACCAGCTGTTCGTGGTTGGGCTGCTCGCCTCCATGTGGCCCGCTGGCCTGCTCGGCCACTACCTGATTGGTGTTATCGACCAGAAAATCGGCACGAAGAAGACGACCATCGTCGTTATCTTGCTGCAAATGCTCGCGAGCCTTTTGGTTCTGTTCGCCGGCGCGAGCCCCGTTGTATGCGCCGCTTCGGTCGCGCTGCTTATGTTCGCCATTTCGGGCAACGCCAATGTATGCATGTCCATGACCACCACGGTGTTCGGCCGCCAAGATTTCGAAACCGCCTGGTCGCCCATCCAGGTTGTGTACAACGTGCTGAACTTCGCGGGCGTTTCCGTCATGGCCGTTGTCATGGCGAACTTCGGCCCCCAGTCCATCATGGTTGCCGGCCCGGTGCTGTGCGTCCTGGCCCTCATTCTGGTGTTTGCTTGCTCCGATAAGCAAATCGCGAGCAAGGTTGCCGAGGCATAAAGGGCTGCTCGTCTTGGGCGAATTGGACGGGTGCTAAATGCTGCTTTCGCCTCCGTCGATATTCGCTTTGAAGAAAATTAGAGCGCGGCATTCACGCCGCGTGGTCGGGCTGCCATCCCCTCGACGTTTGTCCATGGGCAGTCCAAGGGCCGCGAAGTGATTCGCGGCCCTTTTTTAGTGCGGAGCGGGTGAGAGCTGACATGTCGGGCTTCGGCGCGGAAAGGAGTGCGCCGAGGTGCCGTGTGACAGAAATCGCCGCGACGGGGTACTTTTTTGATGCTGGTGCAGCTGCTTTCGCAGAAATTTGGGGTTGCAGTGCTACTCGACCTGGGGGTTTATGGGAGCGTCGTCGGCTGCTTCCCGAATTTAATACCCCGCCGCGCCGATTTCTGCCAATTCGGGCGAATCGGGGCGCGGGGATGCGGGCAAAAGCTGGACCGACGCCGTCGATTGAGCTTTTTGCCCGCATCTCCTATTGGCGCCTTTCCCGCCGACTTGCGACACGCAAAAAACGCGATGGCGGTTTATGCCGAAAGCGAGCATGTCCCGAAGGCTAGACCTTCGGGCCATGATTCTATCCTGCGCCGGGAGGGGTGTCGGCGCAGGATGTCAAGGAGGGTTCTTCGGGCGCCGACTGGGTTATTTGTCCAGCTCGCCAGCGATATGCAGCACGGCGCGGCGGCCGAACGTGATGT
>CALBLG010000153.1 GCA_937895975.1 uncultured Slackia sp. | reverse complement strand
AAGGCGATGCCCAATGGCAAGGGCTTCGTGGAGCATGTCGTCAACCTGTACGGCTCGGGCGAGTAGGACCAGCCTTAAGATGCCGGTCCTGTTTCGTTGGGGCCGGCATCTTCTCCAGATATATCCCGCTATTGCCTTCGAAACAAATAAAGCGCCCGAGGGAGGTGATGACTCACCGTTCGGGCGCTTGATGACTGTTATTCTACTTGACGCTTATTTGATGTCAATGACGGCGTGGTGCCGATTCACGAATAAAAGACGACGCAGCTGCTTGATTCTCCCGGATGCACAGGCTCGAAGCTCGCGTTCGACGGCGCTGTCGGGAATGGATTTCAATCGTCCGGAGTCGAATACCACATTGGGCGATTGCGAGCAGGCTTTGCGCAGGTTCTTTTCGATGGCCTTCATGCTCGCGCCGTTGGGGGCCTTCATCTCCCACGATTCTCCAGCGATTACTAGGTCGGCGGACTTCTCGTACTGGCCTTCGCGCCGTTCTGCGAACTCGACGACGTATCCAGCCGCCGCGAGGGCTTTCGCCGTCGCGAGCTCATGGGGCCAAACGTTGACGCCCGACGGGATGATTATTTTTCCTGACGATTTAACCATGCCGCGAATTCTAGCAGAACGTCGGCCGCGTTTGTTGCCATTCGTGAATATACGGATGCGCTGCCTGGGTTCTGGGCTTGCGCCCAGGCATGGCTGCGCCATGCGGCATCGGCCTGGCGGCCGATGTCCGCGCCCACGCGGCGCGCTCCGTTCGATGATCTGTATCGTTGCCGCGTTGGCCTTGCGGTCTCCGAGTCCGATCTCGTCGCCGACGAAAGTCCTCGAAATCGGCAGGCAGCCGCACGCGTACGGCTGGCCGTCTTTTATCACCAGGTGCCCGGCCTGGTAGCCCCGTGCGGCTAGGCCCTCCGGTCGGAACAGCTTCGCCTTGTGGTATGAATTTGTGGACGATGCGATCCTCGAGCTCGTCGTTGCGCTCCTCGATTTCCGCCCGCATCATGTTGAACTCGGCCTCGACGACGTGCTGGATCAGCGAGCCGACGGGCGTGGTGAACACCGACAGCGACTCGCACGCGAGCCCCTTCTCGAGAAGGTCGCATATGGCGTCGGCCTCTTTCTGGTTGGTTGCCTGCGCATAGCTGGAAATGCGTGCGTCGAGCTGCGGGCTGACGCGTATGCTGCGCACCTTGTTCTTCTGGGCCATTTTCGGCCTCCGTTTCAAGTGATCCGGGGTGGTGGGTCCCAGGCGCTGTTTGGGACAGCGCTTGGGACGATTTCGGGACAGCAGAAGCTGCTGCAAAATTTTTTGACCGGTCTTGAAACTGCTTGAAAGTAATGTGACCTGCGCAAACGCTATGTCAAATCACATGAATGCATACTGAATTCTTGAATAGTAAAATCCTCATAACTCGGAGGTCATTGGTTTAAATCCAGCCCCCGCGACCAAATGTTCTAGCAGGTCGGAATGGTAAAAGTTCTGACCTGCTTTTTTATTTTCGGCTCTCGAATTCGTCTTTGGAGAAGAATTTGAGAAGAATAGTTTTCGCGACCCCCGGCAACAAAAGTGAGTTCTGTATCGCTCGAGGCGTTGGCGATCGGTTTTTTGGTCTGTAGTCATTGCTTGGGATTGGCTTGAAAGGGCGCTAAGGCCTGCGTGGATGGCAGAAAACGCCGCCAGTAAGCCTAAATGCGTCTGTTGCGGAGCGCGGTGGTAGAAAATGCGACGAGTAGGTCTTGTTTTCCTCGTTTCCGCAGTGGAGAGGCATTCGATATTTGGTTGATACGACTTTGAAAACGCAAAGGCCCAGGTCATGAATTGTTTTCAACAAAGATTAACTACCATGTTTTCATAAGCAATGCTGCAAAAAGACTTACTCGTCGCGTTTTCGGCCAGCTAGTCGCCCGGGCTGTGCAATGTGATGGCGGTCACCCCACGCTCACCACATGCAGCACGTTCCCGTCGACGGTGAATCCCACGTCCAATCCGGCATATGCCAAGTGGTACACGCGCTTGGGCTCGTGCTTACTGCCGGCGCGGCGCGGGTCTTGACGCAACACTTCGATAAGCCCTGGCAACTTCTCGGACGGTACGTATTGCTGCAGTTTTTCGGGGAAGTCCACCTCAAGTTCGTGCCACGGCACCTCATCGACGAACCCACCCGTGGCATCGGGGTGACAATCGGCGAAGGGGATGTAGGGCTTGATATCGAGGATGGGCGTGCCGTCGCGCAAATCGGCGCCGAGCACATGGACGATGGGGCCTTTGTCGGTTGTCTCCACTCGGTCGATTTTCACGCACGTCAGCCCAATCGGGTTTGGGCGAAACGGGCTGCGGGTGGCGAATACGCCCACGCGTTCGCTGCCGCCCAACCGCGGCGGGCGCACGGTGGGCGACCATTTTGCCGTGGTGCCATGCTTGTCGCCGGTTGCCGCATCGGCGGCGATGTCTGCCGCCGTGCCGCCGGGCGTTCCATTCTCGAACCGCCACAAAAGCCAAGCGTGCGAAAACCCATCGAGCCCTGCAACGGCGCTGTTCAGCGCAAATTCCGGTTCGAAAACGATGTATCCCTGCAAATGCGGCGCCAGAAAGCTGTTCCGAGGAATGCCAAACTTCTGCGGCAAGTCGGTATGTATGTGAGCAATTGGTTTCATGCTCGCTATTGTAACGCAGCGCACACGGCCTACACTTCATTAGTAATTAAAAGAGCTCAAGTATTAAATATATACCTAGTACTAAAAAGAATCTGAATCCGCTAAATAGATGCGCAACGAAAGCGGCTCGACGTGTGTCGGGTCGCTTTCGCTTTTTAACGGCGCTTTCACGATGCGTCAAGCGATGGCGCTTGCGCTCCGTTGGTGCGCGGCGTTGATGTACAACCTCGCATGTCAGCAATGCATGCGCTGCTGCTCCAATTCTCGAATCGAAAGATAGGAGCGTTTCCATGAACGAACAATCAAGTCCGCCGTTGCGCGCGGCGTCTGCCGAAACGGGCGCCACGGTTGAAGGTGCCGCGTCGCCGGTCGCGAAGCATGGCCCGAAAATCGTTCATCAACTGAGATTTTTCGGGTTCTTCGCCATGACCGCCTCTATGGTGATGACGGTATATGAATATCCGTCGTTCGCCTCTTCGGGCTTCCAACTCGTGTTCTTCCTGCTGGTCGGCGGCGTGCTGTGGTTTTTGCCGGTGGCGTTGTGCGCGGCCGAAATGGCCACGGTGCGCGGCTGGGAATCGGGCGGGATATTCGCCTGGGTAGGCAATACGCTTGGCAAGCGCTGGGGCTTCGCCGCCCTGTTTTATCAATGGTTCCAGGTAACGGTTGGCTTTGTGACCATGTCGTTCTTCATTTTGGCGGCATTCGCGTATGTGCTGCGTTGGCCCGCGCTGTACAACAACCCGCTTGTGATGTTCGTCGGCGTGGCAATTATTGTGTGGGGGCTTACGCTTGTGCAGCTGCGTGGTACCCGTCTTACCGAACGCATTGCGAAAGTGGGCTTTGTTGCGGGCATCTTGGTTCCCGTGGCGGTGCTGTTGGCGGGGCTTACGGCATATTTCGTGACGGGAGGCCCCGTTAATATCGCGATTTCGCCTGCGGCGGCCATTCCTGACTTCGGCAAGGTTGACACGCTAGTGATTTTCGCCTCGTTCATTCTGGCGTATATGGGCGTCGAGGCTTCGGCGAGCCACGTGAACGAGCTGCGCAACCCTGCGCGCGCCTATCCAGCGGTCATGGTGACTATTGCCATCCTCACCATCGTGCTCGATGCGGTGGGCGGCATGGCGGTGGCAACCACGCTTTCGCCCCAAATGCTTGACGCGAACTTGTCGTTTGGCGTGATCGAGGCCTTCCGCGCGATTTTTGTGGGGCATTTCGGAGCGGGCACGGCGTGGATCGTGTTCATTGTGGCATTGCTGCTGGCGCTTGGCGTGTTGGCCGAGGTATCTACCTGGATCGTGGGCCCGTCGCGCGCGCTGCTCGATGCCGCGCACGAAGGCATTTTGCCATCCGCGTTCAAGAAACAGAATCGCCATGGCGTCTCGGCGCTCACAGTGGTGGTGCAGGCGTGCGTCGTGACGGTGTGGGACGCCGTGCTGTGCGGCTCCATCGCGCTTGCGGGCGGCTCATCTTCGTCGGTCGGCTATCTTACCGCCATTGGCCTTACCGTGGTTATATATCTGGTGGGGTACGCGCTGTTTTTCATCGGCTATCTGGTGCTGGTGCTGCGTCATAACGATATGCCGCGCGCGTTTAATGTGCCGGGAGGCCGCATTGGCAAGGTGGCGATTGCCTCTGTCGGGCTGGCAATAACGCTCGCCACGCTCGTGATTTCGTTCTTCCCTTCAAGCGACCTTAGCGCGCAGGCCAACGTGGTGTACCAAATCACGCTTGCGGTGTGCTTCGCGGTTTCCGCCGCTATTCCTTTCGTTATCTATGCTTTGCGTAATCGCTGGTCAAGTGCCTTGCCGCCAGATGAGGGCCAGCAGGCGCCTCTTGTTTGCAACCAATCAAAGGAGCAGTCTCATGTCTGAAATGATAAAGGCCTCGAAAACCCTCTCGAAGCTCGATGGCCGAACCCAATATCTCACGCCCATCTTCGGGTCTGTTGCGTCCGATTCCGCCATGCCGAGCGCGCACATCAACGAATTCCCTGTTGAGCCGCGCGTTGCCGACGAGATGATTCGCGAATACCTGTCGATTGAAGGCAATGCCACGCAGAATTCCGCAACGTTCTGTCAAACCTACATGGAGCCTACGGCGGCAAAGCTTATGGCCGACAACCTGGAGAAAAACGCCATCGACAAGGATGAATACCCCATGACGGCCGATTTGGAGAACCGTTGCGTGTCTATGATCGGAGATCTGTGGCACGCCGACTCGGCCGAGCAACCCATGGGAACGTCAACCGTGGGCAGCTCGGAAGCATGTATGCTTGGCGGGCTTGGCATGCTGTTCCGTTGGAAAGAACAGTGCGCCGCGCGGGGCATCGACTACCATACGCGCCGTCCGAATTTGGTGATTTCTTCGGGCTACCAGGTGTGTTGGGAAAAGTTCTGCCGTTACTGGGACGTCGAGATGCGCACGGTGCCGCTCGACCGCGAGCATTTGTCGCTCAACATTGACGCGGCCATGAGCCTTATCGACGAAGATACCATTGGCGTGGTGGCGATTTTGGGCATCACCTACACCGGCCGCTATGACGATGTGGCTGCACTCGATGCGCGTCTGGCCGAATACAACGACGCGCATCCGCAGGCAATGGTGCGCATCCATGTGGATGCGGCATCGGGCGGCATGTTCGCGCCGTTCATCGACCCCGACCTTGCCTGGGATTTCCGTTTGCCTAACGTGTGGTCCATCTCGGCGAGCGGCCACAAATATGGCTTGGTGTACCCGGGCGTCGGCTGGGTTGTATGGCGCGGCAAGCGGGCGCTGCCCGAAAAGCTCATCTTCTGGGTGAGCTACCTGGGCGGCAAAGAGGCTACCATGGCCATCAACTTCTCGCGCTCGGCCAGCCAAATTGTGGGGCAGTATTACATGTTGATGCGCAACGGTCGCGAGGGCTATCGCGAAATTCATCAGCGTACGCTGGATGTGGCGCGCTATTTGGCGCAAGAGATTGGGGCGATGGGCGAATTCGAGTTGCTCGAGGCCGCAAGCGAGCTTCCTATCGTGTGCTGGACGCTGCATGCGTGCGAGGGCCGCAGCTGGACGCTGTACGATTTGGCCGACCGCCTGCGCATGCAAGGCTGGCTGGTGCCGGCGTACCCCATGCCTGCGAATCTGGAGAACCTTGACGTGCAGCGCCTGGTGATTCGCCAAGATTTCAGCATGCCGCTGGCCATCGCGTTGGCGAAAGACATGCGCAAGCAGATTGACATTTTGAACGGGTCAGCACCCGCCGACGCCGGCAAAGGCTTCGACCACAGCGGCAGGTAGGGGCTCTTCCCTTGTGTGCTGCGTCAAGTGAGCGGGCAAACGCATGAAGAAAACCCGGACCGCCTAGAAGGGATGCGGCCCGGGTGGGAGGGCAATTGGGCTGGCTATGATGTGCGTGAGGCGCTATTCCATCTTGGTGATGTCGCTTTGCAGATCGCGCGGCCAGGCGTGGCAGTCTTTGCACATCATGTCATCTTTGACGGTCATCTCTTTGTCGTCGTTGTGGCAATTATCGCAAGTCTGCGTAGTGCTGTGGATGTTGGTGTGCGGGTTGGAATCGCCGTATTTCTCGGTGTAGCTGGAGGCCTCATCGAGTGCCGCGCGCAGCTTCAAGAAGCTGTCGTACGAGTTGTCGACGTCTTCGGCCCCAATGAATTTGGTGTTCGCGTGCTTCGTGGCGTTCGAATCGCTTTTCGCGGAATTGCCGGTAGGCGAGCAGCCCACCACGGCAAACGTCAGCGCAAGCGCGGCAACGACGGAAACAATAATGGCCTTCTTCTTCATTATTTATTCTCCTTTAACAGCGTGCTTCGCGGCAACGTAGCCGAACGTGGCGGCGCGGCCGGTGGAGGTGGCGGGCAAGTGGCGCGGGTAAGAAATCGAGAACATGCCGCCCGAAACGTTGCCCGTGGCATACAGCCCTTCGATAACTTCCTCGTTGCCGTCGAGCACCTGTGCATGCTCGTTAATAATCAGGCCGCTCATGCTTACAAGAACCTTGCTGTTGTGCTTGCAGGCGTAGAAGGGGCCTGTGGCGATTTTCGTCGCGGCGCTCTTCAGGCTGCGGCGGAACATGAGATCGGCGGGCTCAGCGGCGTCGAAATAGCTGTTCCAGGTGCTAATGGTTTCGGCCAACGTGTCGACATCGGCGCCCATGGCCTCGGCCAGGCCCTCGATGGTGTCGGCTTGCACCAGCTCGCCGCGCTGCTTGCCGTCCTCGATGTCGGCGGCCAGTTTGCCGGTAGTGTCTTTCACGCCATCGACGATGGCCTGGTCGAACACGAG
>CALBLG010000152.1 GCA_937895975.1 uncultured Slackia sp. | reverse complement strand
GTTCGTTCGAGAACGAAACTGCGAGAAATGATGGTGCTATTCGACGAGGAAATCGCGAAAACATGCGACTTCAGCTTCCTTCAAAGAGGGGCGAACGCCTTTGAGCTTGAGGCCCTCCTCGATGCGATAGACGCAATCCCCGAGAAATGCGGCTGCACGGCATTGTCGCCAGAGGTCATCGCGGCGCGCAGGGGTATATTGGCGAACGTCAATGAACGCGTGGCGCATAAAACTTTCCTGCAACGCCTTATGAGGAAGAATCCGGACGAAAAGGCGTTGGATGATTTCGATTCCCATAGGACGAGAACATTGTTTCGGTTCAACCCCTCCGTCCAAGACATCGAAAGCGACAGAGGTCAGCTGAACTACCTCATTGAGGCCCCTTGGCCGGTTTGCGGGTATGCTTACGCCATGAATGCGAACGAATCCGCGATTGATGCCTTCGATATCGAATTCCCTTTTCCCGACGAAGACACGACCGACGCGGCCCTCGCTCGCCTGATAGACAGGAATGGAGATAGGGCGAAAAAAGGCGCGCGCTTCGACGTAGTTTCGCTCGAGCGCGCGCGGTTCCGCCAGATAACCTCAATCTCCGCCGTGCGCCGCCATTTCGAGCAGATGGGCTATGGGCTCGATTACCCGGCGAAAGCAACATATTTTTACACCCCCTACGCATTCGTCTCCGAATTCCTGGGCGTGCTCGGGGAAGAGGCGGGCTACGCCATCTTCGATTCGACCATCGGCGACCTTTACTCTCTCGGCCGCGGCGAGGCGGCGGAGGCGGAGCGCGGCGGAGACTTCGAAGTCATCGACGCGGCCGGCCGAAAGACCGGGGTATGGTTGGACTTCAAGCATTACAGCATGGCGGGATATTTAGGTCGCGACACGTTTGCCGACGAAGGCGAGAAGTTCGAGAAGAAAGCCGACGCCGTTTCCGCCACGGCCCTGCTTGTCGTTAATTTGCTCGCAGACGAGGCCGCCGCCTCGCTTTCGCCCAGAAGCCTGGCAGGTGGAAGGATATGGACGTTTCCTTATTTGGTCGACGGCTGCGAGGTAGACGCAAAATCGATGATGGCGCTGAAAGGAGTAATCGATGCGCGCAGAATTGTCGAATAGGATTACCACGAACGAAATGCGGGCGATTCGCGACAACGCGGCCCTCGAGCAATCTTATGCCCTGTTCCGATTCAAGATGGACAAAGACAATCGCGCCGGCATTCTGTCTCTGATCAAAAACGCCGCCGGGCGTCCGGCGACGATCGGGGTATGCCAGGACGGCGATGGCAATGTCTACGCGCTCGCCAAAATAGGTTCAAGCCGGGAGGAGCTTTCGGTCGAAACCGCGGAAGGGTCGGTCTTCCCAGTGCGAATCGGATGGGATGAAATCGACGACATCATGGCCGCGCGCCTGCTCCTCAATTCATGCACGGGACTGTCCTTCGGGTATCCTGAAGAGCCCAACGATACGGGGCGCTATTTTTCCGTGATAGAGAAAACCGAAGAACAGGTCGTCACTGTAGAACTCAAATTCGAGCGACGCGGTTCCGCTATCGCGCTCGTCCCGCGGACGAGGACGTTCACCCGAGTGGATATCCTTGAGACGGCGGCGGATGAGAACCCTTGGGAACTCGAGAGAATAGCCACCGCGCCGCGGCACCGACTCTCGCCTATGGGCACCATGGCCGCAGCCCGCCCGTCGGATGCGCAATACGTGCTGAGAAAGCCCAGAGGCTCGTTCAAACGCTCACTCGTCGCATACGCATCGCTGATCTCAGGCGACGCGGCCGCCATCGCCGCGACAAAGCTGGGCGTTGCGGCAAGAGCGTTGAACACAGTTCGGGGGCGTTTCGGAGACGCTTTCCGCCTTGAATGGACCACCTACGAAGCTGCGACGAAAAAAGAAGTGGAGAAAAGCGAATTCTTCAAGGAACAAGTAGCCGCACGGCTGTCGGGCCGCACGGTGGTCGTGAACGCATCGGGGCACGGAAAGGCCAAGGAAAAGAATGAGATGGCCTGCGCCGCGCGCGACCTCGCAGAGGCCATTGCTGAGGATTTCGGCGATAGCGGGGTTTCCGTCGATTCCATGAGGCTTCCGAAATTCGGAGAGTGGGAAATTCGCGTCGTTCCCAACAAGCCCTCCGAAGACGATGGGTACGGCATCGAGTCGCCGACACTGATGCAGCATATAAAGCTCATAAACGCCCGCAGAGCGCTCAGGCCGAAGTCGAGGGCGATAGTCGGCTCGCTGCTCAAAGAGCTCTTGGTCAAGCAGGATGCCGCTGATGGGCGGATATCGGCGTTCGATTGGCCTTCATTCGGAATCGATGCCATCGAGTTTTGGC
>CALBLG010000151.1 GCA_937895975.1 uncultured Slackia sp. | reverse complement strand
GTCACCACGCCGCAGCTGCGCGATTTGCGTAGCCAGGTGGTGCTGGCGAACACCTATCATTTGTACATGCGTCCCGGTGTCGACATCATCGAGAAAGCCGGCGGCGTGCAGAAATTCATGAACTACGACGGGCCCATGCTCACCGACTCGGGCGGGTTCCAGCTGTTCAGTCTCGACCACATGATGAAGACCGACGCAGACGGCGTGACGTTCCACGCGCGCGACTACGACGGCAGCAAGCACCGCTGGACGCCCGAGACCAATATGGACATCCAGCAGCGCATCGGCGCCGACATCGCCATGCAGCTGGACCAATGCATCGGGTACCCGTCGCCGAAAGAGGCCGTGGCGGCCTCCACGAAGCTGTCGTGGGAATGGGCCGAGCGCTGCTGCGCCGCCCACACGCGGCCCGACCAGGCGTTGTTCGCCATCGTGCAGGGCGGCATGCACCTCGACCTGCGCCTGGAGAGCGTGAAGCATCTGTTGGAAATCGATGCCGCAAGCCGCGCGGCCGGGCACAAGGGCTTTCAGGGCTTCGGCATTGGCGGCTATTCGGTGGGCGAGCCGCACGACGTGATGTTCGAGACGCTCGGCGACGTGTGCCAGGCGCTGCCCTCGAATAAGCCGCGCTACCTGATGGGCGTGGGCAACCCCACGACGCTCGTGCGCGCGGTGCGCGAGGGCGTGGACATGTTCGACTGCGTGCTGCCCACGCGCACGGCCCGCATGGGCACGGCGTTCTCGCACACGGGCCGCATGAACATGCGCAACGCGAAATACAAGGACGACTTCACGCCGCTCGACCCGCAGTGCAGCTGCCCCACGTGCAAGAATTACACGCGCGCATACCTTCGCCACCTGGTGAAACAGGGCGAAATGCTCGGCGGCATTCTGTTGTCGATACACAACCTGCACTTCCTGATCGACCTCATGGCGAAGGCGCGTGAGGCCGTGCTCGCCGGCGAATATGAGGCGTTCTACCAAGACTGGATGAACAGCCCCGCAGCAAACGACTACTAGGCCCCATCGTTAGTTGTGCCCTTATTTTTGTACGGATATAATACGTACAAGAGCATTTTAGGAGGGACATATGACGTCGGCAGTTTTGGAAAAAGCAGAGAAGAGTTGCCGCATGGATTTGCGGCTCACTCGTATTCAGCGCGCTGAATACGAACGCGCCGCCGCGCTGCGCGGCGAGACTCTCTCTCAGTGGTCTACGGCGCATTTGGATGAATGCGCCAAGCGCGATATAGCCGAAGCTTCGACGACATGGCTTGGGCCGGCGGCTTTTGACGAGTTTTGCGAGATGCTCGAGGCTCCTATGCCCTCGGCGACCCATGAGTTGCTGTCAAGGGAATCGATATGGCGGTAGGGCGGTTTACCAAGCCCATTCAGCTTGCGCCAGGAGTTGGCATCCTTGATTTTCACTGTGGAGATGAAATCGTAGACGCATGGGTCGAGCGGCATTCAGCGACTGCACGAAAACGCGGTACTGCGGTTGTGTATGTGACGTATTGTGAAGGGAGCGTGGCCGGGTTTTATACCTTGAGCACGCACTCGGTCGCGCGTGCCGATGTTGATGGTGGCTGGCTGTCGCGTAACGCGCCCGACCAGATTCCCGCTGTTTTGCTTGGCATGATGGGCGTTGATGAAAAATATAAGGGCCTTGGCCTTGGCGCGCAGCTGTTGCGCGATGCTATTTTGAATTCAATGAAAATTGCCGAGTTGGCGGGCGCTCGCGCCCTGGTCGTCGATCCGACGGGCGATGATGCGGCGAGTTTCTACCGGCATTTTGGATTCAGCGAAATCAAAGGAACGAGCAGAATGGCGATACGGTTGTAAGGTCGGCTCGACCAATGCTGCCTGCGCCGCGCTGACATTTTCTGCGATATGCTTGCCGAGCAGAGGGGATATTTCCATACGGAGAGGATTGGCGGCGCCATGGTTAAGGGCATCGGCATAGATTCGGTTGACATCGAGGAAATGCGCGGCATATGCGGCGATTTCGCCAACGCCTTCGTGCGCCGCACGTTCACCGAGGCGGAAGTGGCGCAGGCTCTCGATCGGCCCGACCCGGCGTCGTTTCTTGCGGGTCGCTTTGCCGTGAAAGAGGCAACCTTCAAAGCACTGGGCCATTTGACGAGCGAAGGCGGCTTCGACTTCCGCTTCGTCGAAACGCTGCACGACGAAAACGGGTGCCCGCGCATCACGAAAAGCTCGAAGCTCGAAGCCCTGCTCGTCGAAGCGGGCGCGAGCGAGGCGCTTGTCTCCATCACGAACGAAAGCGGCGTTGCCACAGCCATCGTGCTGGTGCAATAGAGACGCCAAAAGTACGGTTGGCGTGCGCTTGGGCCGCGCTACGAACCGTAATTCGCGAAATCGGAAATCGATTCCAGCACGTTTATGGTGAAGGCTGCGTTTAGCATGTCGATTGCCGAAGACAAATCGATATGGAACAGCTCCTCGATTTTCTTGATTCGGTACGTGAACGTGTTGCGGTGGACGTCGAGCTGGTTTGAGGCGGCGGTAACATCGCCGGGGTTCTCGAAGAATGCGGTAAGGGTCGCGAGGTACGAAGAGCCCGTTTTTTCGTCGTGCCGCGCAATAGCAAGAACGCGTTTGTCAAGCAGCGATTCCAAGTTTCGCTGCGACGCGAACTCATTTGCAAGCATGCCGAATCGGTGTTCCCATGCGTAGTGAATGGGCAAATCGTCAAATACGGCGCCGGGAAGGCGCTTCACCTCGATGAAGTAGTCTCTCGTAAGCAGCATGTCGGAAAACGGCTCGCTTACGAATGCGTGCAGGGAATT
>CALBLG010000150.1 GCA_937895975.1 uncultured Slackia sp. | reverse complement strand
GTGCGCACGGTGGCGGGCGAAATCACCAGTTCGGCAGCAATGTCGTCATTGGACAGGCCCTTGCCCACCATAGTGAGAATTTCTCGCTCGCGTTCCGTGAGCTCGGCGATGCGGGTGCCGTCGAAGCGGGTCTTGCTGCGCGAAGCCGCATAGGTTTCCACCAGGCGGCGCGTGATAGACGGCTGGATAAGGGCGTCGCCCCGGTTCACCACGCGTATGGCGTGCGCCAAGTCATCGGGATCCACATCTTTCAGCAGAAACCCGCTTGCACCTGCGGCCAACGCATCGTATACGTATTCATCGATGTCGAAGGTGGTAAGGATGAGCACCGCCACGTCGGCCGTATCGGGATTGGTCGCGAGCGCCTTGCACGCCTCGATGCCATCTTTGCGCGGCATGCGAATGTCCATCAGCAGCACATTGGGCTTCATGCGGCGAGCAAGCGCCACCGCGTCGGCGCCATCGACGGCCTCGCCCACCACCTCGATATCGGGGAATGACGACAAAATGAGCCTGAAGCCTTTGCGCACCAAATCCTGGTCGTCGGCAATGGCTACCCTGATGGGGCCCTCGTTCGTCTCGTCGCTACTCGTCATCGCGTACCACCTCCAAGGGTACCTCGGCCCGAATGGCACATCCGCAGCCCGGTTCGCTCTCTATCGTGAATGCGCCGTTCAAGGCGCCAATTCTCTCGCCCATGCCCTCGAGTCCATGGCCCTCGGCATTGTCTCGCACGGCGCGGCTCATGCCCACGCCATCGTCTTTGAATTCAAGAGAGGCCTTCGCAGGCGTAGATTCGAGCCGAATCTCGATGCGCGAAGCCTGCGCGTGCCGAACCGCGTTGGTGGCCGATTCGCGCGCCAGCGAGAACAGCGCCATGTCCACGAACGAGGGCACGCGTGCCCTGTCGTAATGCGAGTAATCGTAATCGACTTGAATGCCCGCGCGTTGCAAGAACGACACCACGTCGCCCATGCGCTCGGTTCCCTCGGCCGGCGCATGTTCGGCGGGGTCGTCGCCGCGCAACACGCCAATGAGCGAGCGAATCTCGTCAAGCGACGATTTCGAAACGGAACGAATATCCGCAATGGCTTCTTTCGCAGCGACGGGATTGATGTCGATCAACCGCTCGGCCGCGGCGGCCTGTATAGCGACCGCCGACAAAGAATGCGCCGTGATGTCGTGCACTTCGCGCGCAATGCGTACTCGCTCGTCGGCCACGCGACGCGCGGCCAGCTCTTCTCGGCTGCGTTCGACCTCGGCCAGGCGGCGGCGGGTCTCCTCTATATATGCTTGGTACATGCGGAATCCGAAGCCGGCCAAAGCCGCTACAACGACGAATGCCACGTTCTCGATGCGCATCACGAGCGCCATGGTCGCGCTCGATGCGCCCATGGGAACCACGGCGACGCATATGCCCACGACGGCAACGGCCGCAATGGCCTCGCCCCGAGCATGCTCGCTGGCCACGGTGTACACGGCGACAATGGGCCCGATGGGCGAAAGCGACACCGAGCCGCCCATCGAATTAGACAAAAACGCATAGCATGCCAGAGTAAGCCCCAAAACAAACCACGGAGCCTCGCGGCGAAGCACCAAGGGCGCCGTGGTAAGCGCCACAGCCAGGTAGGCATACAGATTGGGCACGTAATTCACCAGGCTCGCCCCATAGGGGCCCGCGTCCACATGCACGATCGACGATGCGGTAATCACCATCTGGGCGCATCCGAAGGCGAAGGCGACCAAAGCGATAGCTGCGTCGATAACCCAGTCGGTCGTCGTGCGCGCCGTCTCTTCCGGCTCGCTGGGGGCGCCGCCGAACACGCCGCCCGCCTTGATGCTTTTGCGCACGAAGCCCGCGAAATCGCCCTCAAGCGGAGTCGAATCGGCCGACTCGCGCCGACTTGGCTCAGATTGAATATGTTCTTCAGATTGTTGCATACGGTAATCGTAGGGCATGCGCAGGAATTCGACCATACCGCCATCGCCGTAAACCAAAGCATTTCCCCATATGCGATGCGCAATCAGCCCCGAGGCAGGGCGCGGCGATGCTCGTCTTTCAGATGGGCAGCCGAGACATGCGTGTAGATCTGCGTGGTTGAAAGACTTGAATGTCCCAACATTTCCTGCACGCTGCGCAAATCGGCGCCGCCCTCGACCAAGTCGGTCGCGAAAGTGTGGCGCATATCGTGCGGCGTAAGCGACAAATCGAGCCCGGCGAGCCGCAGGCTTTGCTTGAACAGCTTGCGCAACGCGTCGGACGACATTCGATTGCCGCGCGTGCTTACGAAAAAGTACGGGCACGCAGGTTTGCCATACAACAATTCCGGGCGCGCGCGATACAGGTATTCGCGCATTGAGGCGATTGCCAAATCGTGCACCGGAACGATGCGCTCTTTGGAGCCCTTGCCCAGCACCCGCACCTGGCGACGGTCGAAATCGACGTCTTTCAGCAACAACCCCGATGCCTCTGAGACGCGCACGCCGCTTGCGTACAGGAATTCAAGGATGGCGGCATTGCGCATATCGGAGGGGCGTTCGCTTCCTCGCCACACCGAAAGCAGGCGCACCATATCGTGCGCAGGAATCGCGCGCGGAAGATTCCGGGCAAGCTTCGGCCCCGAAACCACATCGGCAGGGTTCGCCTCGGCAAAGCCCTCGGCCACCATCCATTTGAAAAACGAACGTACCGATGACAGCCTTCTGTTCACGGTGCGGCGCGAATACTGCGCCGCATCGAGCTCGCCCAAATACGTTCTCATATCGCGGCGCGTGGCGCACAGCGGATCGACGCCCGCCCGCGCCGCCCAGCGACCGTAATCGAGCAAATCCAGACGATAGTTGCGCACCGTATGCGGGGACGCGTTGCGCTCAACTTCCATCATGCGCCGAAATCGCTCCACGTAACCCAAGAACAACTCGTCTATTCCAGACGCACCCGGCTCCACTTGGCCGGCATCTTCAGCCGCCATGTCTAGAGCAGACCCTTCGCTCGCAAGCCTTCGACGTAGCCCGCCATGGCCTGCTGGCCCCGCTCGGCATAGGCCGCATAGCGCTTGCCCTTGTTGCGAATATGCTCGTCAAGCGACTTCATGATGCCGAAATTCACATGCATGGGCTGGTAGCCTTGCGTAGCGGGATCGGTGGCGTAATCGAGCAACGCGCCGAACGCGGTCTCCACGGGCAAAAGCGGGGGTTGCTCGCCCTTCAAGCGGGCGAACACGAATAGCGCGCACACCAAACCCGATGCGATGGCTTCGCAATAGCCCTCGGTGCCAGAGAGCTGGCCCGCGACGTACAGCGGGGCATCGACGCCGCGCAAGCGCAAATCGCGGGAAAGCAGTTTCGGCGCCTGAATGAACGTGTTGCGGTGCATTACGCCGTAACGAGCGAATTCGGCGTTCTCCAAGCCGGGAATCATGCGGAAAACGCGCTTCTGCTCGCCAAACGTGAGGTTCGTTTGGAAGCCGACCAGGTTGTAGGCAGTGCCCTGAGCGTTTTCCGCACGTAGCTGTACCGCCGCCCATGGACGATGCCCCGTTGCGGGGTCGATAAGCCCCACCGGTTTGCATGTGCCATAGCGCGGGGCATCGATGCCCTTGCGCGCGATTTCCTCGATGGGCTGGCACGCCTGAAACAGGTCTTTCGTCTCGAAATCGCGCTTTATCACGCGATCGGCCGCAAGCAGCTCGGCGATGAACGCCTCGTAGGTTTCCTTGTCGAACGGGGCATTCAAATAATCGCCCGGGGCATCCTGCTCGTAGCGCGATTGGCGGAACAGCACATCCATGTTCAGCGAATCTGCCATCACCACCGGCGCGGCCGCATCGAAAAATGCCAGGTTTTGAGAACCGGTTTTGTCCACGAGCCACTGCGCAAGCGCGCCGTCGGTAAGCGGGCCCGTTGCCAGAATAGTGGCATCGGCCTCGCCGAGCGAGGCGTCGAGGGGATCATCGATGCGCGCCACGCGGTACTCGATGCGGGGGTTTTCGCGCACCATGGCGGTTACGACGGCAGAGAATTCGTCGCGATCGACGGCGAGCGCGCCGCCGGCGTCCACGCGGCATCGGCCCGCCGCTTCGATGAGCTTCGACCCGAGCGCCGAAAGCTCGGCCTTCAGCATGCCGGCCGCGCTTTCGGGCTTGGTGCTTTTCAAAGAATTCGAGCACACCAGTTCGGCGCAGCCGCCGCCACGGTGCACATCGGTTTGGGTTTCGGGGCGCATCTCATAAAGCCGCACCCGCACGCCGCGTTGGGCAAGTTGCAGCGCGGCCTCGCTTCCCGCGAGGCCTGCGCCTAGTATGTTCACAATTTTATCCATGACGCGAGAATACCATATCAAGCCGGTCGAATCGCAAACCCCTCAACCTATCCAACAGCGCCGTAGCGGCCGTCAGGGAAGCGCGTCACGGCGCCGGCCCCTTCCAGAAGCGAAACGTGCGCCATCACGCGCGTTGCCGCAGCCATGGGGTCGTTTCCATCGCCGAACAATGCGATAAGCTCTTCAAGACGCATGGGATCGGCGACCAGCGCGGCAAGCAACGGGTCGTCGAGCGAGGAATCGGCGCCATCCCCGGCAAACAAGGCCAGCTGTTCGGCCCCATGCCCACCGCCCACGATCTCGGGAAACATCGACATGAGCGCCCCGTCCAGTGCCTTCTTTCCCGTGATGGGCATGGCGCCTTGCGCAAGCAGCGCGTTCGCGCCCGCGGAGTTCGGCGAGAAAATCGAGCCCGGCACGGCCATAACGTCTTTGTTGGCCGCCAGCGCTTCGTCGGCCGTGGAGAAGGTGCCGCTTGGAAGCCCGGCTTCGACGATGAGCGTCGCCCGAGCGAGGCCAGCGATAAGCCGGTTGCGCTTGCGAAACATGAACGGCTTGGGTTCGGTATGCCATGGGTACTCCGATGCAACGGCACCGCCCTGCGCCACGATTCTGCGAAACAGCGCCACGTTGCTCTTGGGATACGGCTCATCGCAACCCCCGCCCAAGAAAGCCACCGTTGTGCCGCCCGCGTCGATGGCCGCCTCGTGCGCGGCCGCATCGCAGCCGCGCGCTCCGCCCGAGACGATCGTCACGCCCAATTCCGCCGCACGACCGGCAAGCATCTTCGTGGCGTTTATGCCATAGGGCGTCGCCTTGCGCGCCCCCACCACGGCAAGGCCTTCCCTCAATGCCGAAGGGTTCCCTATGACATACAGCGTGCGCGGCGGTTCCGGTATGTCCTCGAATGCGGCCGGATACCCATCACACCCACGTGAAATTTCGAACCGCGGCCCCAAAATCTTGTATCGATCTTCGCACATCGCATTACGCCCCCTTCCTCAGGCGGAAACTGAGCGCTTCCATCAGATGTTCCTCGAGCACCGTTTTTGACTCTGCGATATCGGCAATGGTTCGAGCGACGGAAAGCGCACGCGAAATCCCACGGCCCGAAAGCAGCTGCGCGCGCGACACCGTTTCGAGCATGTCCTTTGTGCGCGAAGCCATGCGGCAGCGCGCCAGCAACGCCCCAACGTCGGATTCATCCCCATCGCCCAACGCCGCACGCCTCCATGACGAGAATTCCCGTGCCCGCATGACACCTTCGAGCAACATGGCCGAGCAAATAGGGTCGATTTCATCGCTTCCACTCAGGATCTCGCCAGGATCGCACCGCCACACGTCGACATGCATGTCTATGCGATCGAGGAGAGGTCCGCCTATGCGGCCCTGGTAATTCTCGATTTTCCACGCGGGACACGTGCACTGCTTCTGAGGATCGCCGAAATAGCCGCACGGACACGGGTTCGCTGCAGCAACCAACGAGAATTTCGCCGGAAGCGTGACGCTGCCATCGGCGCGCGTCACCACGATTCGCCCCATCTCCATGGGCTGGCGAAGCGCCTGCAGCGAACGCGACGAAAACTCCGGCAGCTCGTCGAGGAACAATACGCCGGCATGCGCGAGCGATATCTCGCCTGGACGCACAGGCGTGCCACCGCCCACCAGGCCGGCAACCGTGGCGCTGTGGTGCACACGTCGAAACGGGCGCACTCCAGAGAGGATGTCATCAACTGGTCCACCCGCAACCGAGTGCACCACGGCCGCCTCAAGGCGCTCTTCGTCGCTAAGCGGCGGCAAGATTGACGGAAGAGCGCGGGCGAGCATGGTTTTGCCCGACCCAGGCGGTCCCATAAGCAAAATTCCATGCCCGCCGGCAGCCGCCACTTGCATGGCGCGCTTCGCCGCCGCCTGGCCGCGAATTTCGCCAAAATCGGGCCCCATGCGAACTGCGACGGGCGGCGCAAAATCCAAAGAGCGCAAATCCATGGAGCGCAAGCTGGAAAGCGACGCCACGCACAGCTGCTTGCATCCGAACAGCGACGAACCGTCATGCGCACCGGCGCTCACGATAAGCCCGCAACCGAGCTCGCGCGCGCATGCGGCGAACGCCAGAGTGCCATGCACGGGCCGAACCGACCCATCGAGCCCAAGCTCCCCCACTAGCAAACACTCGCCCAAAGCCGCAGCATCGATTTGCCCCGTCGCAGCCAGAATGGCGGCGGCGATGGGCAAATCGAAGCCCGAGCCCGCCTTGCGTATAGAGCTCGGCGCAAGATTCACCACCACTTTATCGCCCGGCATGGTGAAGCCGCACGCTTTGATTGCCGCACGCACCCGCTCTTGCGATTCGCGCACCGCGGCATCAGGCATACCGACAATGGAAAACCCAGGCAGGCCGTTTGACACCACCACTTCGACCGACACGGGGATGGCGCGCACCCCCACGACCGTCGCCGATCGAAGCGAACATCGAAGCTGCATGGCGTTCACATGCCTTGGCCGAATGCATTCACGATGTGCTTCACGAAACCTTTGCCGTTCGGCATGGCCTGAATCGCAATCACATCGAATCGCACGCGTGCATCCGCTCCGTCGTATTCCGAAAGAAAGTAGTACGCGATGCGCTCGTATCGGGAACGCTTCTTGGGGGTAACCGCCTCTTGCGGGAAACCGCAGTTGCCCGCACGCGTCTTGACCTCGACAAACACCAGGCATCCCTCGTCGACGGCGATGATGTCGGCCTCGCCGGCGGGGCAGCTCCAATTGCGTTCGAGCACGATATAATCTTTACGCTTCAGCAATTCGCACGCCAAGTCTTCACCGAACTCGCCCAGCCGTTTTGGATTGCCGTCCCAGCTTTCCGGAAAATGGGCCTCCTCCTCGTCATCGCCCCAATAGCCGTCATCTGCCTGGGCATTAAGCCCAAAGCAAGGATCAGCATCTTGCGTGCAATCATCCTCGTCGAAAACGAGGGCGTTGTTCCCATAGATGAATTCGGAAGTTCCGTATGCCGCACGATAGTCTTTAGTCATGGCATCCCCTTTCTCGTGCGGCGATCATAGGGACGAAACCTTGCCAAAACCTTGCCCGTTTCTCGCGATTTGCTGTGTTTCGTTACGCGGTTTTTGGCAGGACCGCAGACATCAAGAGCAGTGTCGATTGAAAGCGGCGAAATCTACGCACAAAAAGGCGCGCCGAAGCACGCCTGCAATAACTTATGGGATTGATCGGCGCTTCCCTAGAACAGCGCTTCTTGCGTCCAGGCCCGACAGAAGCTCGCGCGATGGATGGGCGAAAGGCCGCAGCGTTTGATTGCCTCGATATGGTCGGCGCTGGCGTAGCCCTTGTTCGAATCGAAGCCATATTCGGGATACTGCTCGGCATAGCGTACCATAAGCGCGTCACGCTCGACCTTCGCTATAACCGAAGCCGCGGCGATAGAGGCGCAGCGGCCGTCGCCTTTCACGATATTCACCTCACGCGGGTCGAGATGCTGCGCATTGCCGTCGAGCAGCACCGCGTCAAGCGCAATGCCACGTTCGTTCAGCTGCGATTCGACCGACGCGATTGCGCGTGTAAATGCCGTGCGCAACGCCCACGTCATGCCGTGCTCGTCGATTTCGGCGGGGGCGATGTATTCGATGTCCCACGCCAGCGCCACTTCGCGCACCACGGCGGCAATTTTCTCGCGATGCTCGGGCGAAAGCTGCTTGGAATCGTTCACGCCCTGCACCCGCGGCTCATCGGGCAGCACCACGGCTGCCACCGCCAAAGGGCCCGCCACAGGACCGCGGCCCACTTCATCCAAGCCAACGGCCACTCCACCGCTGGCAAGCTCTCGCTGAAAATCGTACATACCCGCCAGGCGAGCGGCCTCCGCGTCTTCGGCGTCGAGGCGCCGCTTCGCGCTTTTCAGGGCCGCCTTCACGCCCTTGCGCTCGTCGGCGGCCAACGCGCGCGCCATGGCCTCGAATTCAGAACGATTTGCCGATTTAAGGGCAGCGCGAATATCGGATAGAGTTTGGGCCACGATATCTCCTATGCAAAATCGAATGCGAATAGCAAAAGAGGAGCCCCGAAGGACCCCTCTTCACAGCACCAATTGAGGAATGGCTTAGAATGCCTTTTCCTTGATCTTGGCAGCCTTGCCCACCTTGTCGCGCAGGTAGTACAGCTTGGCACGACGAACCTTGCCGTAGCGCACGACCTCGATCTTCTCGATCTTCGGGGAATGCACGGGGAAGGTACGCTCGACGCCAACGCCGAAGCTGATCTTGCGGACGGTGAAGGTCTCGCGGCAGGTGTGGCCGTGACGACGGATGACGTCGCCCTGGAACACCTGGATGCGCTCGCGGTTACCCTCGGTAATGCGATAGTGAACCTTGACCGTGTCGCCCACGTTGAACGGGGTGACTTCCTTGATCTGCTGCTGCTCGATAGCGCGGATGATATCCATTTCGTTTCCTTCTGCTAGTCTTTCCTTCGACTTTGCTGCTTAACGCGCCAGTTTCGGGTTTCGCCTGGGCATCGCGGGCAATGCCAAGCGGCGCAACCTTTGGAGGTTCTGGACAACCTTGGCACCGCAGCAGAGGTCGGATGGAAACGAACGCGACCCGGAGGTTGCTCGTTCCGACGTGAAGCGGAGCGCTTAAGAAGCCGACATTGAATTATAGCAGACACGCATAGCTATCGGCAAGAGATTCGTCGCGGTTGCGCACCCGAACACAACTCCCACAAAAAGGAAGCTGACCAGGAGAGGAGGCGCCGGCTAACGGATGTTCGGCAAACCGACTCCGGCGAGCATCTCGCGCTCGCGCGCCTCCATGGCCTCGGCCTCTTCGTCGGAATGCACGTGGTCCCAACCGCACAGATGCAACAGGCCATGCACCAGAAGCACCGCGAGCTCTTCCTGCGGCGTCGTGCCGAATTGCGCGGTTTGGGCGCGAGCGTAATCGGCCGCGATGATGATGTCGCCCAGCATGAACGGCTCGTCGTCGGGCACGCCGGCGTCGTCATAGGCCGCTCCCTCGTCGAAATCGTCGTCGAGGCCGTCGCATTCGAAGCTGAGCACGTCGGTCGGCCGGTCGATGCCGCGATATTCCCTATTCAGGCGGTGCACTTCTTCGTCGGTGGTCAGGGTGATGGATACCTCGGTCGTTTCGGGACAGCCCTCTTGAGCCAACACATAGCGCGCAATGCCCTCGACGTCGACGCCTTCGGCGATGTCGGCGCCGTGTTCGATCTCGATTTCGATTTCCATATTAGAATCCCTTCTTGTCGGCGCCCATGCCGCCGCACGCGTACAGCACCAGCGCGGGAGCCACGATGCCGGCCGTTTCGGTGCGCAAAATCGAGGGGCCGAGCGTCACGGGGCATGCATTGCGGCCCTGCGTTAAGCGGTCGACCTCGTCGGCGGAAAGCCCGCCCTCGGGGCCAACCACCACGGCGATGCGCGCGCCTTCGGGCAAAAGCCCTTCGCCGAATGCGCCTGCGAGCGCGCTCGCGATGGTTTTTGTGGCGGGGCATTCTTCCCAACACACCAGCACGCAATCGAAGCTCGCAAGCATTTGGACGGCCTGCTTCACGGTTTGAGGCTCGAGCACCTGCGGCTCAGCCATGCGCCCCGATTGCATGGCCGCGGAATGGGCAATGGCCTGCCAGCGGGCCACGCGGCTTTTCGCTTTCTTCGCATCGAGCTTCAGCACGCAACGAGAACTCGCAAGCGGCACGAAAGCGTCAACGCCCACTTCGGTGGCATGCCGAATAATGTCGTCCATCTTGTCGCCTTTGGCAAGGCCCTGAAACAGCGTGACGCTCGCGCCCGCCTTCGGCGAATCGAGCCGCTGCGCGATACGCGCAACGATGCCGTCGTCGGCCGAAACGACCTCGAGTTCGAAATAGTCGCGCGCAGCATCCACGACGCTTATGTGCTCGCCCGCGGAAAGGCGCAACACGCGGGCATGCTTGGCATCGTCGGGCGAAAGCGACAAGGGAAACTCTGGGGCAGTCTCGTCGGCAAGCACCTGCCCATCAAGAAAGAAATGGTGAAGCGACATGCGGGACCTTTCCTAGCCGTCTACGTCGCAGCCGCTAGCTCAGCAATGCGAGCAGCGCTGGAATATACACGATGCAGCCTACCACAACGCTTGCGCACGCCGTGAGAAGGGCAGCGCCGGCAGCGCAATCTTTCGCGCGCTTCGCAAGCGGATGAATTTCGGGCGACGCCAAATCCACAATAGCCTCGATAGCGGTGTTCACGGTTTCCATCGCAAGCTGCACGCCCACGCATACCACCACGGCCGCCCAGCCCCAGGCGGGCACCTGCAGCGCGGCGCACAACGCGAGCGCCGCGATGCCTGCCGCAATGTCGACCTTGAAGTTGCGCTCGCTCGACGCCTGAACCACGCCCGATGCTGCATAAGTAAACGATTTCATCAGGCTGTTCCCGCGTTTCATCGCAGCGCCCGATTCCGCGCCGTTGGTTTCGCGCGCCGCTTCGCCTTTATCGCGCATCACAGCTCGCACTCCGCCAGCTCGCCCACGCACGCATCTGCGGGAGCCGGAATAGCATGGTAGCTTTCCGTGGTCGCGTTGCCTTCAGACTCCACAAGCGCAAGCTCGCGCATCCCCGCGCGGCGCGCGAGGTCTTCGGCGCGGAGGCGTTCCTCGATCGCCTCGAGGCGTTTAGCGCGGTCTGCCTTCACCTCGGGGCTCACCTGGTCGTCGCGCTCTGCGGCAGGCGTCCCCGCCCGCTTCGAATAACGGAAGATATGCATTTTCGAAAAATGGCACACCTCGGCCACGCGGCACGTCTCTTGAAAGTCTTCCTCCGTTTCGCCGGGAAAGCCCACGATGATGTCCGTCGAGAGCGACAACATGGGCATGGCGGCGTAGAGTTTGTCGACGAGCGTCAAAAAACGCTGGGCATCATAGGGGCGGCGCATCTCGCGCAGCACCTTTGACGAGCCCGATTGCAAGGGCAGGTGCAGATGGCGGCAGATGCGACCATTCGAGGCAGCCATGAGCTCGATCAAATCGTCGCTCACATCGCGCGGCTCGATGGACGACACGCGGAAACGCACGCGCGGAACCACGCCGAGGCCGGCATCGACCGGGAACTCTTCGTCGACGGCGCGCATCAGCAGGCGCAGCAAGTCGGCCAAGCGGAGGTCGTCTTCGCGATACGAACCCAAATTGATACCCGTAAGCACGATTTCGCGCACGCCGGCGCGGGCAAGTTCGCGCACCTCGGCAACGATTTCCTCGCTCGGACGCGACGTCGCGCGGCCGCGCGCCACGTGCACGATGCAATACGTGCACGCGTTGTTGCAGCCGTCTTGCACCTTCACGCCCGCGCGCGTGGGGAAATCCTCGCCTGCGCGAATAGCTGCAAGCGTCGGCGATTCGCCGCGAGTCGCGCCGAGCAGCTCGCCCATGGCATTTTTCGGCACCACTTCGACGCGCGGGTCCATTTCGGTATAGGTAATGGGGTCGATGGCCGCGGCGCACCCCGTCACGATGACACGGGCGAAATCGTTCGCGCGAAGCGACTGGCGCACGGCCTTGCGCGTCTTCTTTTCAGCTTCGCCCGTTACCGTGCACGTGTTCACCACGATGAAATCGGCGGCCTCGATGGGAACCTCGCACCCGCCGCTCGCGATGAGCGCCGCAGCGAAATCGTCGCTTTCCACGCGATTCACCTTGCACCCGAGGTTCACCACGTGGAAAGCGGTATTGTTATCGGTCATGCGCCTCTACCTTAATTAAAAGCGTCCCTAAGCTTCTGCAGCGGGCTGCGAGGGGCGGCCACGTCCTCGCCGAATTCCTGGGCCACTTTCTCGAGCAATTCGCGCTGCTTCTTGGTGACCTTCTTCGGAATGAGTACCGTGATATGCACGTACATGTCGCCGCGCTCGGTGGACTTCAGGCGAGGCATGCCCATGCCCTTCACGCGCACAACCTGCTCGTTCTGGCAGCCCTCGGGGATGCGAACCTTCACCTTCTCGTCGTGGAAGATGCCATCGATTTCGATTTCGGCGCCCAACGTCGCTTGAATGAAGCTGACGTTTGCGCGCGCGTGCAGGTTGTCGCCCTCGCGCTCGAAGAATTCGTGCGGCTGGATGCGGCAGGTGACGATGAGGTCGCCAGGACGTGCGCCGTGCATGCCCGCCTCGCCGAAGCCAGTCACGCGCAGCTGCTGGCCCTCGCGAATGCCCGCGGGCACCTCGACGGTGACATGTTGGCGATCGGGAATACGGCCCTGGCCCTCGCACTCCTCGCAGGGCTTGTCGATAACCTTGCCGGTGCCGCCGCACGTGGAGCACGTGGTGGCCGTTTGCATGTCGCCCAAGAACGTGTGCTGCACGGTAACCACGCGGCCGCGGCCGTGGCAATCGGGACAGTCGATTTCCTTGCCGCCCTCGGCCTTGCCGGTGCCGCCGCACACGTCGCACGGAGCCAGGCGGTCGTAGACGATTTCCTTCTTCGCGCCCGCGGCAACTTCCTCGAGCGTCAGGCGAAGGCCGACGCCCATGTCGCGGCCCTCTTTGCGCACGTTCGCGCGGCCGCCCGCGGCGCCGCCGAAGAAGCTCGAGAAGATGTCGCCCATGCCTCCCATGCCGCCGAAGATGTCGTCGAAGTCGACGCTGTAACCGCCGGCTGGGCCACCCGCAGCCCCGGGAATGGTGCCAAAGCGGTCGTACTGGGCGCGCTTGTTCTGATCGGACAGCACATCGTAGGCCTCGTTAAGCTCTTTGAAGCGGTCCTCGGCGTCGGGCGCCTTGTTCACGTCGGGATGCAACTCGCGCGCCTTGCGGCGGAACGCCTTCTTGATTTCGGCGTCGGTCGCGTCTTTGCTGACGCCCAGAATGGCGTAGAGGTCTTTTGCCATGGTGTGTCGGAACCTTCCTGTCTATAGATCTTTCAGCGCGCTTTTCGCGGAACGCACGACGCTGATGACTTTCGAATAATCCATGCGCGTGGGGCCGATGACCGCAACCACGCCCCGCGCGTCGGCCGGGCCGTACTGCGCGGCAACCACCGACACGCCCGAGAGCTCGCTCGCGGCGTTTTCCTTGCCGATGCGCACCTCGAGTGAGTCGGAGTCGTTTGTTGACGAGCCCACGTCGTCGAACAGATGCATGAGCACCGTATCGTCTTCGAGCACCTGCAGCACGGGAAGAGCCGCAGACGATTTGCTGAATTCCGGCTTGCTAAGCAGGGCCGACATGCCCAAGCTGTGGGCGCGGCCCTCGTCGGCCTTCGCCATGCAGGCAACCAACTCGTCGATGACGATGCGCGCGAGCGGCGTGGACAGCGCTTCTATGCGCACGCCCTTCGCCTTGCGCACCTCAGAAATGGAATGGCCCGAAAGCGCGGCGTTCAGAGCATTCTGCACATCGGCCAAATCGTCGGCTGACACGTCTTCGGCGAAATCGACTGAGCGGTTGAACACCTGGCCATCGTCGGTAACCACCACCATGAGCATGCGGCGGGCCGACATAGATACCAGAGAAATCTGCTTCACCGAAGCAGCCAAAAGCGAAGGCGCCACCACCACCGACAAGCAATCGGTGAGTTTCGAGAGCGCTTTGGACGTTTGCTCCATGAGGTCGTCCATCTTCGTGGCGGCATCGCGCAGCTCGTCGAACGCGCCGCCACTTGCGTCTTCACCGTATTCGCGCGACAGCAAGTCGTCGACGAACGCGCGGTAGCCCGCATCGGTGGGCACGCGCCCGGCCGAGGTATGCGGCGACGTGAGGTAGCCCTCGTCTTCGAGCACCGAAAGCTCGTTGCGGACCGTCGCCGAAGACACACCGAGCCGATAGCGATCGACCAAGGTGCGCGAGCCTACGGGCTGCGCATTGGCGATGTATTCCTCGATAAGCGCCTGCAGCACTTTCTGTCGACGATCAGACAACAACGGTACCGTTACCCCTCTCATATTTCCGAACGAGACGCGTGAGCGCACGACGAAACACGCGCGTGCGCGCGTTTGTGCGAGAAGGATTCTAGCAGCGTTGCCGCACGAGTGCTAACAATCCAGAGAAACGATACCGTTCTGTCACGCGAGCAGGGTGCGACCCCCATGCCGCATCGTAAATTTCCCATTGGAGCCGATTTTGGCCAATCGCGTCCGAGCTTTGGTCAAAATCGGCTCCAATGGGAAACGAAGCGGGGCCCAAACCATCGAAAACAGCGTAAATATACGGCTCGGCGGGCATTTCCCACTTTACGAGCCTTGCGTTCAGACGTTTTCGCTTCTTCGCTTTCACAGTGGCGAGTATTTTGACCATAGGCGCAGCCCAATCTGGTCAAAATTACCGCCAATGCGAAAAGCGGCCGAAGGCCGACGGGCATCGCAAACATAGAACGTCCAACTATTTCGCGAGGTATTCCTCTTCGGCGGCCTCGATGCGGGCGGCGTCTTGCAGAAGCTGCGCCAGCACACAATCGAAATCGTCCAGGGTGATGCATTGGTTCAGCTCACCGCGCGCCTTCGATGCACCGGGGATGCCGCGCAGGTACCACATGACGTGCTTGCGCATGTACACCAGATTGTTTCCCACGCGCTTCGACAGAATTTCGGCGTGACGGTGCGCCATGGCGACGCGCTGCTCGGACGTTGGACGGGCAGACTCAGAATCGCCCGCAAGCGCCGATCGCACCTGCTCGAATATCCAGGGGTTGCCCTGGGCGCCACGGCCCACCATCACCGCGTCGCAACCAGTTTGCTCGACAAGAGCCACGGCATCAGCGCCGCAAGTCACGTCGCCATTGCCGATAACTGGCACGCTTACGGCGGCTTTCACGCGCGCGATGGCGTCCCAATCGGCGCGGCCCGTATAGAACTGAGCGGCGGTTCGACCATGCACGGCCACGGCGGCCGCACCGGCATCTTCCATGCGCCGGGCGAAGTCGACGCACACGTCTTCGCCAGCGCCAAAGCCCTTGCGGAATTTCACCGTGGTGGGGTGTTCGACGGCCGCAGACACCTTCCGCACGATCTCGACCGCCAAATCGGGCGTGGTCATGAGCGCCGACCCGTCGCCCTTCTTCACGATTTTACGCGCAGGGCAGCCCATGTTGATGTCGATGTACGCAAGAGCCTCGCCCATCTCTTGTTCCACCCACGCGGCCTCGCGCGCCATGGTGTCGGGCTCGTGGCCGAACAGCTGCACGGCGACGCGTGCCTCGTTCGGCGCGCGGTCGAGCAGGTGGCGCGTTTTCTCGTTCGCGAACGACAGCGCCTTGCTCGACACCATTTCGGTATAGGTAAGGTCGCAGCCCAGTTCGAGGCACAGCTGGCGGAAGGCTATGTCGTTCACGCCGGCCATGGGGGCGAGCAGCACGGGAACTCTGCCTTCGCAGGCAGGGGTCGCATTAGGGAGCCAGCTCATAAATCCTCCCATACAGTTCGTTGCCCAGAAGCCAGCCGCCGAACGTCGGCTTCCAGCGGCCATCTTCACGCTTCACCAAGTTGTCTCGCACGAGCGAGTTGAACACGTCGAGCGCCTCGGGGATCAGGACCGCCGCGGCCATGAGCTCCTCATTGGACACGCCGCGCGTCATGCGCATCTTCATCATCAGGTCTTCGGCGCACATTTGGCGACGGTCGAGGTCGTCTTGCACTTCCCCATCTTGCACGCGCATGCGGCGCGCGTCGTTTTGCGTCATGGTGACGGCCGACACGCCCAAGCCTAAATACGGCACGCCCGTCCAATACGCGATGTTGTGCTTGCACTCGTAGCCTTCGAGCGCATAGCTGGCCACCTCGTAGCGATGGAAGCCCGCAGGCGTCAGCACGTTGGGCGCCATGGACATCATGAGCGCCTCTTGGTCTTGGTTCACGTCGGGAATCTGGCCGGCGTCGACCATGCGGCGGAACGGCGTGTGGTCTTCGATGGTAAGCGGGTACACGCTGACGTGCTTCACGCCCAAATCGACCGCCGTTTGCACATCGGCCTGGAACATATCGGGCGTCTGCCCCGGCACGCCGCACATCAAATCGATCGAAACGTTGTCGAAGCGCTCGAGCGCATCGGCCACCGCCAGTTTGGCGCGTGCAGAATCGTGCACGCGGTCGAGCGTCTTCAGCAGGCCGTCGTCGAAACTCTGCACGCCGATAGACAGACGATTCACGCCGAGCGCGTAAATGTCGCGAATCAGTTCAGGCGTCAGCGACTCGGGGTTCGACTCCATGGAGCATTCCACGTCGGGGGTAAGCTCCATGGAAACGCCCAACGCATACAGCAATTTAGAAAGACGCGCCTGGCCCACATAGCTCGGCGTGCCGCCGCCCAAGTACACGGTTTCGATAGACGAAAGCTCGCCTTCTTTAGCTTTACGGCGTATATCAAGTATCAAATTGTCGACGTATTCATCGATTTCGACCGAATCGCGCGCAACGGCGCTCGTGGTGAAATCGCAATAGGCGCAGCGATGCTTGCAAAACGGCAGATGGACATAGAGCGCTTTATAGGGGTCGTGCGGCATGGTTGCCTCCTAATTCGATGCGGCCACGTCGAAAAACGCGCCCAAAGCGTTCATCGATTCTACGCCGAGCAGAACCAGCAAAACGAGCACAGCGACGATGGCCACAGCAATGGCTGCCTTCGCCTTGCCCGACATCTTGCGACGCACGGGCGCCTGGTCGGAAAACGCGTCGTCGAGCCAATTGCTCTCGTCTCCTTTCGCGACAGGCTGCCGAGAGGGCGCCGCCGGCCGCTCGCGAAACGCCTCTTCCATAAAGTCGTATTCTTCGTCGTTCTTCCTCATTCAAACCACCAGGTCGAAGTAAAAAAGGATGCAGATAGCAAAACGCAAAGCCGCAAGCCAAGTAGAAACACTCAGCTCAAAAAAATCCCAGGTCAAGCACATGACAGCAAGCAAGGCTTCTGGCGAAGCAGATTGCCTTTCAGGTTGAGTGCATTGGCCTTGCGGCCATGCACGAAGCCTGAAAGGCGGAAGTGTCCATCAGAAGCCTGCGCAGCATCAGAGTTGACGAATAACGCAACTATTCGTCAACCTTAAGAATAGCCATGAACGCCTCTTGCGGCACCTCGACGTTGCCGATGGCCTTCATGCGCTTCTTGCCGGCCTTCTGCTTTTCGAGCAGCTTGCGCTTGCGCGAGATGTCGCCGCCGTAGCACTTCGCCAAAACGTCCTTGCGCTTTGCTCGCACGGTTTGGCGCGCCAGCACGCGGCCGCCGACGGCCGCCTGAATAGGCACCTCGAACATCTGCTGCGGGATGATTTCCTTCAGCTTCTCGCACAGCACGCGGCCGCGGTCGTATGCCTTGTCTTTGTGCACGATGAACGACAGCGCGTCAATCGGCTTGCCCGACAGCAGAATATCGAGCTTCTGCAGCGCGCCGGGCTTATACTCGTCGAATTCGTAATCCAGGCTGGCGTAGCCCTTCGTGCGACTTTTCAGCTGGTCGAAGTAATCCAGAATCAGCTCGCTCGACGGAATTTCCCAAATTTGCTCAACCGTGGTGGGCGAAATGTAGTTCATGGTCTTGAACGTTCCGCGATGCGCCACGGTAAGTTCCATCACGGCGCCCACGTAATCGGGCGGAATCATGATGGTCGCCTTCAGATATGGCTCTTCGATGTGATCGATTTCCGACGGGTCGGGCATGTCTTGCGGCGAATGCACGCTGACCATGTCTTTATTCGTCTTGTACACGTGGTACTCCACGCTGGGAGCCGTGGCAATGAGGTCGAGCCCGAATTCGCGTTCAAGGCGTTCTTTGATGACCTCCATATGCAGCAGACCCAAAAAGCCCACGCGGAAGCCGAAGCCCAAAGCGTGGCTGTTCTCCATTTCCCATTCAAGCGCCGGGTCGTTCAGCGACAGTTTCTCGAGCGCCTCCTTCAGCGCCTCGAATTGGTCGCTCTCGATGGGGAACAGGCCCGTATACACCATGGGCTTCGCCTCGCGGTAGCCCGGCAAAGGCTCGGTGACGCCGCCGTCTTTCGAGGTGACGGTATCGCCCACGCGCACCTGCGACACATCCTTCAGGCCCGTGACCAGGTAGCCTACCTCGCCCACGGAAAGTTCGGGCAAGGCGACCTCTTTGGGGTGGCGCGCGCCCACTTCCTCGACGAGAATCTGCGTGCCGGCGTTCACCAGGCGCACCTCGTCGCCCTTCTTGATGCTGCCGTCAACCACGCGCACCAATGCGACCACGCCGCGGTACGGGTCGAAATACGAGTCGAAGATAAGCGCGCGCAGCGGGCCTTCCTCGTTGCCCTCGGGAGCGGGAATAAGGTGCACCACGGCTTCGAGCAGGTCTTTCACGCCCTCGCCCGTTTTGCCGCTGGCCAAAATGGCGTCGTCGGCCTCGATGGCCAAGCCATCTTCTATCTCGCCCTTCACGCGCTCGGGCTCGGCCGAGGGAAGGTCGATTTTATTGATAAGCGGAATGATCTCGAGGTTCGCGTTCATGGCCATCATGGCGTTGGCAACCGTTTGCGCCTCGACGCCCTGCGTGGCATCGACGACGAGCACAGCGCCCTCGCACGCGGCCAGGCTTCGGCTTACCTCGTAGT
>CALBLG010000149.1 GCA_937895975.1 uncultured Slackia sp. | reverse complement strand
CTTTTCCGTAACAAAGCATCAACATCGCATGACGCTGCTGTGGGCGCGCTTGACACCTGCAAGCGGCAGACTACAATCCTGTTTTGGCACTCGTGAGTATCGAGTGCTAACAATCGCCGCCGTCGAGTGCGAACGCGGGCCCAAGCGCCGCGCCGCCTCGCGCGATACGGCGATAACCAGGGTACAAGCCGCTGGTCGGCACGCAAATAGAAAGGCATGGCCCCAATGAAGAAGTTCAAGACAGAGAGCAAAAAACTGCTCGATCTCATGATCAACTCGATCTACACGAACAAGGAAATCTTCCTGCGCGAGCTCATTTCCAACGCATCCGATGCGGTCGACAAACTCTATTTCAAGAGCCTCACCGATTCCGATGTGAAGCTTTCCAAAGATGAGCTCGCCATCCATGTGTCGTTTGACAAGGATGCCCGCACCGTTACCGTAAGCGATTCCGGCATCGGCATGACGAAAGAAGAACTCGAGAAGAATCTGGGCACCATCGCTCATTCCGGCTCTCTGGAGTTCAAGACCGAAAACGACAAGGCCCAGGGCGACGACGTGGATATCATCGGCCAATTCGGCGTGGGCTTCTATTCCGCGTTCATGGTTGCCAAGGAAGTGCGCGTCGTAAGCCGCGCGTTCGGCAGCGACGAGGCATGGGCGTGGGTCAGCGACGGCGTCGAGGGCTACACGATTGAGGAAACCGAGCGTGCCACCAACGGCACCGACATCATCCTTACGCTGAAGGACGACACCGACGACGAGAAATACGACACCTACCTGTCTGAGTGGGGCCTGAAGAACCTCATTAAGAAGTACAGCAACTACGTGCGCTACCCCATTACCATGGATTGCGACAAGACGCGCGAAAAGCCGAAGCCCGAAGACGCCGGCGACGACTACAAGCCCGAATACGAACACTACACCGAGCGCGAAACCATCAACTCCATGGTGCCTATTTGGAAGCGCAGCAAGTCTGACGTGACCGATGAAGAATACAACGAGTTCTACAAGTCGAACTTCCACGACTATGCCGACCCCGCGCGCACCATCAAGGTGCACGCCGAAGGCGCTATCACCTACGATGCGCTGCTGTTCATCCCTAGCCGCGCGCCGTTCGACCTGTACAGCAAGGACTACAAGAAGGGCCTGGCCCTCTATAGTTCCAACGTGCTCATCATGGATAAGTGCGAAGAGCTGCTGCCCGATTGCTTCAACTTTGTGCGTGGCGTCGTCGATTCGGCCGACCTGCAGCTGAACATCTCGCGCGAAACCCTGCAGCATAACAGCCAGCTGCGCGCTATTGCCAACAAGCTCGAGAAGAAGATCAAGAGCGAGCTGGCCAAGATGCGCGACAACCATCGCGAAGACTACGAGAAGTTCTTCGAGCAATTCGGCCGCGGCCTGAAGTTCGGCATCTACCAAAGCTACGGCATGCAGAAGAGCCTGCTGGCCGACTTGCTGCTGTTCTATTCCGCCAAGCAGCAGAAGATGGTGACGTTCGAGGAGTACGCCGCCGCCATGCCCACCGACCAGAAGGCTATCTACTATGCCGCCGGCGATTCGACCGATCGTCTGGCCAAGCTGCCCGTGGTGAATTCGGTGCTCGACCGCGGCTACGACGTGCTGCTGTGCACGCAGGATGTGGACGAGTTCACGTTCCAAACCATGCAGACGTGGGGCGAAGGTGAAGACGCCAAGGAGCTCAAGAACGTCGCGTCGGGCGATTTGGGCCTTGAATCTGAAGATGAGAAGAAGGCCGCCGAAGATGCCACGAAGGAAAACGAAGGTCTGTTCGGCGCTATGAAAGAAGCGCTGGGCGATTCGGTGACCAAGGTTGCCGTGTCCACGAAGCTGGCCAGCGCAGATGCCGCGCCGGCGTGCATCACGGCCGAGGGCCCGGTGTCGCTCGAGATGGAGAAGATCCTCTCGCAGATGCCCGATATGGGCGAGGCCCCCAAGAGCGACCGCGTGCTCGAGGTGAATGCTCAGCACCCGGTATTTGCCACGCTGAAGGCCGCTCAAGAAGCCGGCGACGCCGACAAGGTGAAAACCTACGCCAGCCTGCTGTACAACCAGGCGCTGCTGGTCGAAGGCATGCCGCTTGAAGATCCGGTGGCTTTTGCCAATCAGGTTGCTAGCCTGATGAAATAACCTCGGTGTCAAACGCTCAGAGCGTTTGGCGCGTTTTGAAAGCCGGTCGCATTGCGCGGCCGGCTTTTTCTGTTTCGGAAGACGCGCAGGGAGGGATGGCGCGTGCCTTCCTTGAACCGGCCGGCAGGCTGCTCGATAAGGGGTTAAGGAGGGCCGAGCGAGCTTGCCGTCGGGTTCGCCTTTCAGGCTACTTTAAGCGTCGCGATTTTTCGTGGCGGCGTGTAAACGATTCGGCGCGGCGGGCAACGCGTCGGTTACTATGGGAAAACCTTACTAATATATGTGGCGTTTGCCGCATTGGCCGACCGCTAAGGAGCCCCATGGAATCGTTCGAGATCGTTCTGCTGCTGCTTGGGTGCGTTTTGGTTTCAAGCATCTTCGACCAGGTGTTTTCGCGTTTGGCTATGCCCCTCGTGCAAATTGCGTTGGGCGCCGTGGTGGGCTTTTTCATCGTAGACGATCCATCGGCGGTCATTTCGGAACCCGAGATGTTTCTGCTCATTTTCATCGCGCCGCTTCTGTTCGACGAATCACGCCACGCCGATAAAAGCGCGCTGTGGAAAAACAAGGGGCACATCATTTCGCTGGCTATCGGCTTGGTGTTCATCACGTCGCTGGTGGTCGGCTTCGTGTTGAACCTCCTTGTGCCGTCCATTCCCTTGGCTGCCGCCTTCGCGCTGGGCGCCGCTCTTGGGCCCACCGACGCGGCCGCGGTTGCCGCCATGGGCAAAGACGTGAAACTTACCGACCGCCAAAAGTCGCTGCTTTCCGGCGAGGCGCTGTTCAACGACGCATCGGGCGTCGTGGCGTTCGAATTCGCCATCGCTGCCGCTGTGACGGGCGCGTTTTCGCTGCTCGATGCCACGGCGACGTTCTTGTTCGACTTCGTCGGCGGCGTGGTGGTGGGCCTGGCGTTGGCCGCCATTGTGATGTTCGTCCTTGGTCGCGTGCGTTCGCTTGGTCTCGAAACGCCCACGGTGTTTCTGCTGTTCGAGGTCATCATGCCATTTTTCGCGTACCTCACCGCCGAGCACTTCGGCGTCAGCGGCATTCTGGCCGTGGTGGCCGCAGCGCTCTTCATGAAGTTCTACCCAAGCTCGCTCACGCTTGAATCGTCGCGCTACGCCGTGGCCAGCGAGAACGTGTGGGAACTGCTGGTGTTTGCCATCAACGGCATCGTGTTCGTGCTGCTGGGCATGAAGTTGCCTGAAGTGATTTTGCCCACATGGAACTCGTCGGGCCACGAAGGCGGCGCGTGGCTCATCGTGCTTATCGTCATTATCACGGCCATCGTGATTGGGGTTCGCTTCGCATGGGTCGTCGGCATGGAGAAGCTCGCACGCAATCACGAAGGCGCGCGCCCGAAAATCGACAAGGAATTCCTGCGCAACGCAGCGGTTGTCACGTTGGCTGGTCCGAAGGGTGCCGTTACGCTGTCGGTGGTCATGTCGTTGCCGTATTTCATTTCCGCGGGCACACCGTTCCCCAACCGCGATCTGCTTATTTTCTTGGCATCGGGCGTCATCGTGCTCACGTTGCTTATCGCGAACTTCGTGGTGCCGCTGCTGGCGCCGGCTGAAGAGGGCGAGGGAGCATCGGCGCGCTCGAAGGTGGAAATCGATATTCTGCAGAACGTGGTCGACGGTCTGTTGGCAAAAGAAACTCCCGAAACCGCCGTTCCCACGCGCATCGCCGTGCAGGCATATCACGAGCGCATGAACCTGGTGCGCGAGCGCGAAGTGTCCGACGAAGCCCTGCGCGATTTGCGCATAAACGTTCTGGAAAGCCAGCTCGGCTTCGTGGAAGGCCAGATGAAGGCTGGGGAAGTGGGTCGAGCTGCGGGCGAGCGCTACGCGAGCACCATCAGCCATACCATCGACGTGCTGCGCGTGCGCCGCGGTTCGAAGCCCAGTTCGGCTTCGGCCGTCATCGGCGCGGGCGCGCCCTTGATGTCGGGCACGGGCGTCGCCCCTGGGGCGGCTGCCGCGCGAACCGACTTGCGCAAAAAGGCGCCGTTTGCTTGGACGGTGCGCTTTGTGGTGGACAAGGTGCGCGGCTCCAACATGAGCGAGGCGGCCAAGCGCGACATGATGCACCTCATCATCGCATCCGAAGAGCACGCCCTGCGCTATTTGGAAGAAATCGAGCCAACGCTCGATGCCGAAGGCCGCCACGCAGCGGGCCTGTTGAAAAGCGAATACGGCCAGAACCTGATGGCTATTCGCCTGCGTACCGCGCGCGCCGAGGCCGAGGCTGCCGAAGAAGCCCGCGAGGAAGCGCGCGAAGCTGTGGCCGACGCCGGCGTTGCAACGCCGCCCGACAGCACGGCGAAGCTCGAAGCGCTTTCGGGCGTGGATATTCCCGAGGTTACCCCCGAAAGCCGGCGTGTGCTCGATGCGGTCGAGAAACGCGAGGCCCAGCTCGAGGCCGTTATCGCGGCGCCTTCCGCAACGGGGACTATTCCCTTCGTGGGGCAAGATTTGGAAGACGCCGATTTGGCCACGAAGGTGAGTTCGGCTGCAAACGCCGTGGTCGATGCGGCCTCGGTCGCGTCGGCGGCGCTCGCGGGCGAGGAAACGCACACGGGCCGCAAGGTGCGCGGAACCTTCTTGGGCCGACGCCGCGTGAAGGCCAAGACGCGCGATATCGAGGCCGAGGCGCTGGCTATGGAGCTTGAGCAAATTCAGCTGATGCGCGAGGCGGGGCGTCTGTCCAATGCCGACGCGCGCGAACTGCGCGAAGAAGTCTACATGCTGCAGATGGGTTTGGAAGCGCGATAGGGAAGCAATTTGGCGGAAAATGCGGCGAAAGGGCCCTTTTGGGGCTGGAATATCCGAATTCGAGCCCTGGACGGTGTTCTGCCGAATAAAACTCCAGGTCGAGTGTCGTTGCCGCTGCGGTTCCAGGGCCAAAAGGGGCCCTATGGGCGCTTTTCTTGCCGCGCAGTATCTTTCTCACTGCAATGAGGCCCTATCGGCTCGTTTTCGACCAGGCTTATAAGCTCTTGCTGGGAATGCACATCGAGTTTTGCGTAGATATGTCGCACATGCGTCTTTACCGTGTTGTGCGAGAGCACGAGCTTCTCTTGAATTACGGGGCTTGTGCGTCCCCGGGCGAGCAATTCAAATACTTCGGTTTCGCGTGTGGTAAGCCCGAAACGTTTTGCGACCTGCGCACTTGCTTGCGCGAAAGCCTCGTCGCTGTTCCAGGCGGCGATCGATGGATTGCCGCCTAACAAATCGGCGCTTATTGTTGCGCTCGCATTGCCGGCGACCTGCTCGTCGAGGTTTTTTTCTACATGGCGTTCTGCAAAATCGCCGTGGCCTGATTCTTCGCTCGTGGGCTCGTATAAAGTTGCGGGGTCGGTATGGGCCGGCTGAATGCTGTTGATCATCTGCGTAAAGCTGAACCTGCCATTGCCTACGTAGTTGAATGCGACGAAAACAAAGGCGATTGCCATGGTTGCCCATGCGGCTGCAGCGGGGTTATTCGCGCTTGCTGCCGCTACGGTTTGGGCAATGGGCGCGCCAATGCCGATGCCTATCCATTGCACGGCGAATGCCGAGGCCGCCATCGACGCAGCGCCCAGCTTGTTGCGCGCGCCAACGGCACCGACCAGGCAATACAGCAGCATGGTGAAGAGGTCGGACCCTCCGTTGAACAGCGCGGCATTCGCCTGGCGTCCTAGCATATCGTTTTCGAAAAGGGCCAGCGGCGCGGTGAGAAAGCCCGCGAACACAAGCAGCACGGCCGTGGCGTAAAGCGAATCTGACGAAAACAATCCTCGTACGACGATTATGACGAAGGTGATAGTTACCGGAAGAAACGAAAGCAAAACCGTCGCCGGCATCATCTCTTGCACCTCACCCGATACCGAAAAGCCGCAGGCGATGGCGAATAACAGTATGGCGGTGTATATGAAGCTCGAAAACGGCAGATACGATGAAGGGCTGGTGACGTTCAGCACGGTGGGTGCCACGGAATCGTGGATGCCACAAAGCGTTGTGCGCGCGATTGGCCGAACGAGGACATAACTCGCGATAAGCATTGCAATGAAAAGCGCCGATGCGACGGGGACGCTAAGGCAGACTCCCGTTACCATAAGGCCGACGCGCGCGCCATAAGAAATAAGGAACGCTGCAGGTGTTGCGATAATCGCCTGACGGTTTTCCAAGCTGGCGAGCGCCGAGCCGACAAGCACCGAAAGCCAAATGCCGGCAATGCCCCCAAGCGGGCTGCCCAATAGAATGGCTAACGTGTTGTTCGCGACGGTTCCCCAGGAAAGCAGCGCTGCCGAGGCAATACTTGTTGCGAAAACAACGGCCGACCACACTGCCTCATTCATGAGTGAGGGCCGTTGCCACGCCACCACAGCAACGGCGATGGAAAACGCAACTCCTCCGTATGTCGATATTTCTCGCGCTATGGGCATGATGCTAGCGATAGGCGGAAAGAGCGCCGAGTTCAAAATGTATGACGACAAAAGCACAAGCGCCAAAGCCGTGCATGTTCGTGCCGCTTGGGATGCGAGCGCGCCTCCATTGGTATCCCTGTGTTCCATGTAATCCCCTCCCTGGTAAAAGTGTAGCGAAACACTGTCTCTCGAGGTGTCGGGAACCTCACCCTGTGAGGGCGATATTTTCCGCAAAAAATGCCATAGTGCCTGTTCGAATGCGTGGTGATGCTGTTTCGCTGCCTTGGGGTGACGCGCTTGGCGGTTTGAGAACGTAGTGTGTGCAACGCAGATTGAAATGCTTCACGCAAACCAAGGAGGGAACAATGGGTATCAAGGAAACCATGAATCGCGGCGTGTCTCGTCGCAATTTCTTAACGGGCGCGGCGCTTGCGGGGGTGGCCGCTGCGGGTGCGGGCCTCGCTGGTTGCTCGCCTGCCGCAAACTCTTCCGAAAAAGAGCCCGCGGCTTCTGCCGCGGTCGATTCCGGCAACCCTGCGTGGCTCGGCGCGGAACCGGAAATTGCTTCAAGCGATATCAAGAATACCGAAGAAACCGATTTTCTTATTATCGGCGCGGGCACGGCGGGCATGTGCGCCGCTGGCACGGCGGCCGACCTGGGCATGAATTTCATCTTGGCCGAAAAGAATAGCAAGGTAACCGAGACGCGCGAGTATTGGGGCATCGTGAACTCTAAGGCTGCGCTTGCCCAAGGCGGCCAGGTTGACGGCCTGAAGCTGATGAACGAACTCACGCGCTATGCGTCGGGCAAGTGCAACCAGGACGTTATCAAAATGTGGATTGACGAGTCGGCCGAGATGTTTGACTGGATCGATCCCATGATGCAGGCTGCTGGAAAGCAGGTCGTTGTTGACATGCCGGGCGACCATCAAACGGGCGGCACCGACTATATGCTGCCCGTGCTTCAGCACGTTTACCTCACGCCGTATTCCGAGCCCATGCGCAACGACGTGCTTCTTTCGCTCGTGCAGGACAAGGCGGCCGATAGCGTGCGTTTCGGCTACGAATTGGTGAAACTTGTGCACGATGAAGGCAAAGTGACGGGCGCCATCTTTAAGACGTCTGATGGATATACGCAGGTGAATGCCAAGAATACGCTGCTCGCTACTGGTGGGTATCCCGCCAATCCCACTATGATGCAGGCATTGCAGCCCGCTGCTGTCGGTTGCTGCACGTCGTCGAGCTACAACCCGGCCGACGATGGCGTGGGCCTGAAGGCGGGCCTGTGGGCCGGCGGCGTGAAAGACCCCGACGCTGCGCCCATGATTTTCGACCGCGGTGCCGTTGAAGTGGGCGTTGACGCGGGCTATGTGGGCAAAGGCGACGATGCCGCGTTCCCGGGCACCATATATCAGGAGAATATTGGCAGCCAGCCGTTCATGAAGGTCAATCGCAATGGCGTGCGCTTTGCCAACGAGTCCACTCCATACGACACGTTCTGCTTCCAGGCCGGCCAGCAACCCGGTGGCGTGTGGTGCCAGATCTTCGACGGCAATGCGAGCGATGATATTCTTCGCTTCTCGACCATTGGCTGCTCTGCCTTCGCGAACCAGATGATGGCTGCCGGCATGCCTGTCGAAGAATTCGTTGCCACCTCGCGCGACACTGGCTATTTGAAGAAGGCCGACACCATAGAGGAGCTTGCCGACGAACTCGGCTTCGAGGGCGATGCGAAAAAGGCATTCCTCGAGCAGGTCGATCGCTACAATCAACAGTACGACGCCCAGGTCGACGATGATTACGGCAAAGAGGCTTACCGCCTGTCCGCCATTCGCACGGCGCCGTTTTACGGCCTGTGGTTCGGCGGCACGTTGCTTACTACGATCGACGGCCTTCGAATCAACGGCGAATGCCAAGTCCTCGGCGAAAACGACGAGCCTATCGAGGGGCTTTATGCTGCTGGCGACGTTTCGGGCAGCTTCTTCAGCGGGAATTACCCCGAATACATCGTCGGTTGCGCTTCGGGCCGATCTTCTACTCAGGGCCGCCATGTAGCGCGCAAGCTTGCCGGCGATCTGTAAACCTTTCAATGAAATAATTCGGGCGAATCTCCCTCCCATAGGTTCGCCATTTTGCACGCCGCTCGCATTCCCTCCCCGCGAGCGGCGTTTTCATTTTGCGTTGATTCGTTCGTGTGCGGTTGTTTGGCTCGAGCGGCTTCGATATGCAAACGAATCTCGTAAATCATTACCCTGCAAGCCATTTAAATAATCATTCAAAGTGACAGTTAAGTAACGTGCAAAATAAATTGTCAGATAAGTTGACAATGAAGCACTTAGATTTTATATTGCCAATTGTACCAAGAGGGTTCGAGAGAACGCGGGGCTGCCAAAGCGCCGCGAAGCCCCGAGCCAACGAAACAAGGTAAAAGCAGTCGGCGGCGCAAGCCGCCAGCGGGGCCGCGCAGATGCGGCCCCGTCAACGAGAAAGGGCTGAATCGATATGGGCAAGATTCTGGGTATCGACCTGGGCACCACGAACTCCGCGATGGCGGTTATGGAAGGCAATGAGCCTACCATCCTCGTCAACGCCGAGGGCGACCGTACCACTCCGTCGGTCGAGGGCTTCCGCAAAGACGGCGAGCGCGTCGTTGGCAAAGCCGCTAAGAACCAGGCTGTCACCAACCCCGAGAACACCGTCGCTTCCGTGAAGCGCTTCATCGGCCGCAGCTATGACGAAACCGCTGAAGAGCGCAAGACCGTCGCCTACAACGTAACCAAGGGCAAGGATGGCCGCGCCGTTGTCGACATCGATGGCAAGGAATACACCCCCGAGGAAATCTCGGCCATGGTTCTGCAGAAGCTGAAGGCTGACGCCGAGAAGCGCGTGGGTCAGCCCATCACCGAGGCCGTCATCACCGTTCCCGCGTACTTCAACGACGCGCAGCGCCAGGCTACCAAGGACGCCGGCAAAATCGCTGGCCTCGATGTGAAGCGTATCATCAACGAGCCTACCGCCGCGGCTTTGGCGTACGGCCTCGACAAGGTGAACAAAGACCAGAAGATTTTGGTGTTCGACCTTGGCGGCGGCACGTTCGACGTTTCCGTGCTTGAGCTTGGCGACGGCGTGTTTGAGGTTTTGTCCACGGCTGGCGATAACCACCTGGGCGGCGACGACTGGGATCATCGCGTTATCGACTGGATGGCCGATAAGTTCGCGGCCGACAACGGCGGCATCGACCTGCGCAAAGACAAGATGGCTCTGCAGCGCCTGAAGGAAGCTGCCGAGAAGGCCAAGATGGAGCTGTCCTCCACCACGCAGGCTTCCATCAACCTGCCGTTCATCACGGCCGACGCCACGGGCCCGAAGCATCTCGACTACACGCTGACCCGCGCGGAGTTCGAGCGCATCACCAAAGACCTGCTCGACCGCTGCAAGCAGCCTGTTGAACGCGCGCTGAAAGACGCCGATCTTGGCACGGGCGACATCGACGAGGTCATCCTTGTCGGCGGCTCCACTCGTATGCCGGCTGTCCAGCAGCTCGCCGAAACCATGACGGGCAAGAAGCCGAACATGTCTGTGAACCCTGACGAGGTTGTTGCTATCGGCGCGGCTGTTCAGGGCGGCGTTCTGGCTGGCGACGTTGAGGGCATCCTGCTGCTCGACGTTACCCCGCTTTCCCTTGGCGTTGAAACCATGGGTGGCGTGATGACCAAGATGATCGACCGCAACACCACCATTCCTACCCGCAAGACCGAGATTTACTCCACGGCCGCCGACAACCAGACGTCCGTCGAGATTCACGTCCTGCAGGGCGAGCGCCAGATGGCCAACGACAACAAGACCCTTGGTCGTTTCCAGCTGACCGGCATTCCTGCGGCTCGCCGCGGCGTGCCTCAGATCGAGGTTACGTTCGACATCGACGCCAACGGCATCGTGAACGTTTCCGCTAAGGACCTTGGCACTGGCAAGGAGCAGCAGATTACCATCTCCGGTTCTACCGCGCTGTCCGATGACGAAGTCGACCGCATGGTGAAAGACGCCGAGGCTCACGCCGACGAAGACGCCAAGCGCAAGGAAGAGATTGAGGCTCGCAACAACTGCGACTCGCTGGTGAACGCCACCGAAACCACGATGAACGAGCTGGGCGACAAGGTTCCCGCCGATTCCAAGTCGGCTGTCGAGGCTGCCATTGCTCAGGCGAAGACCGCCCTCGAAGGCACCGACGTCGAGGCCATCAAACAGGCCACCGAGGCTCTGCAGCAGGCAAGCTACAAGCTGGCTGAAGTTGCTTACAGCAATCAGGATGCCGCTGCCGCTGCTGGCGCTGGTGCTGCCGGCGCTGCCCCGCAGCAGGACGATGGCCCGATTGAGGCCGACTACGAGGTCGTTGACGATAAGAACGAAGGGAAATAATCATGAGCAAGGACGGTAAAAAGAAAGCCGCCCAGGAGCCTCGTGAGATTCCTATCGACGGCGCAGACGATGTGACCGAAGGGGCGGCTGAAGCGGCCGCCCCGGCCCCCGAGGCCGAGCCGACTGATGTTGAGGACAAGGCCGCCGATGGCGAGGCCGATGAAGCCGAATCCGTGGTCGAAGAGGCTGAAGCTGTGGTAGCTGACGCCGAACGCGTTGCCAAGGCCGAGGCTGAAGCGGCCGCCATGCGCGACAAGTACCTGCGCCTGCAGGCCGAGTGGGATAACTACCGCAAGCGCACGGCCGAGGAAGCTTCCGAAATGCGCGTTCGCGCAGCCGAGAAGCTGATGGGCGATTTGCTTCCCATCGTTGACGACTTCGAGCGTGCCATCGCGCACGCCGAAGCCAATGGGGAAGCGGGCCTGCTCGACGGTGTGAAGGCCATCGCCACCAAGCTTTCCGACTCGCTCGAAAAGCATGGGCTCGAGGCCATCGACCCGGCCGGTCAGGCGTTTGACGCGCTTGAACACCAGGCGGTGGGCCAGGTGGAGGACGCAAGCGTGCCCGACGAAACGGTCGCGCAGGTATACCAGAAGGGTTACCGCCTGGGCAAGAAAGTCATTCGCCCAGCAATGGTCACCATCTCTACTGGCGGTCCGAAGCGCGAGGCCGAAAAGCCCGAAGAAGAATAGCGTTGAAGAAGGCGGGCACCAGCTCGCCTTCTTTGTAGGAACCGATAAGGAGGTGGCGCACAGTGGCAGCCACTAAGCCTGATTACTACAAGACGCTCGGGGTTTCCCGCAGCGCCACGGACGAAGAGATAAAGAAGGCATATCGCAAGCTCGCGCGCAAGAATCACCCCGATGCGGGCGGCGATGAGGAAAAGTTCAAGGAAATCAACGAAGCATACGAGGTTCTCAGCGACAAAAAGAAGCGCAAGCTGTACGACCAATACGGAACGGCCGATGAGCAGCGCATTCCGTATGGCTGGGGCGGCGGCGCAGGCGGGGCCGGCCAAGGCTTTGGCGGCTTCGGCAGCTGGGCCGACATCCTCGACAGCATTCGCCGCGGCGAAGGCGTTGCGGGCGCTGGCGGGTTCAATGTCGACGATATTTTTGGTGGCGGCTTCGGCGGCTCGGGTTTTGGCGGGCAATACCAACCGCAGCCGCAAAAGGGCCGCGACATGAATGTCACGCTGAACGTGAGCTTCGACGAGGCGTTCCACGGCTGCACGAAGAAAATCAGCGTGCGCAACCCCCAGGGTGGTGTGGAAACGTTGGACGTGAAAGTGCCGGCGGGCGCTGTCGACGGCGGCCGCGTGCGTTTCCGCGGCAAGGGCGCCGCGGGCGCGAACGGCGGCCCGGCGGGCGATTTGCTGGTTGCGACGAAAATCAGCGAGCATCCGCTGTACTCGCGCCATGGCGCCGACGTGCTTATGACGGTGCCCGTTACGGTTTCGGAGGCGGCGCTGGGTGCGAAGATCGTCATTCCCGCGCCCGACGGCACGAAGATTCGCGTCAGTGTGCCGGCGGGTTCGCAAGACGGCACGCAGCTGAAAATTAGCGGCAAGGGCGCCCCGAACGTGAAGGGCGGCGGCAACGGCGCGCTGCGCGTGACGTTCCACGTGGAAATTCCGAAGCACATGACCGAGCAACAAGAGCAGGCCATGATCGATTTCCAGGCCGCAACCGAGCATGCGGGCCACAACGTTCGCGAACATTTAGGCGTGTAGGAGGTACGCGATGGCAGACAGGCACACACCGCTGTACATGATCGGCGTGGCTGCGCAGCTTGCGGGCGTACATCCGCAGACCTTGCGCATTTATGAGCAAAAAGGCCTGGTGAGCCCCCAACGCACCAGTGGCAATACACGCATGTATTCGCAGGCCGATATCGAACGCCTCGAGCTGATAAACGAGCTTACGGGCGAAGGCATCAACTTGGCGGGCGTCATTCGAATCCTGGATTTGAAGGGCCGCCTAGACGAGCGCGACGAGGAAATCGACGACCTGCATAAAAAGGTGCGTCGCCTGGCCGACCGCGTGCACGAGCTCGAAACGCGCGAAAGCGTGTCGCGCCTGATGTTGCCCGCGAGCACCCAAGAAGACTACTAAGGTTACGCTGTCCCGCCTGAATGCTTTGAGCATTCGGCGCATTCGACATTAGGAGATTCTTCCCACTAGGAAGGAGATACATTTATGAGACTCGACAAACTTGCAGTGACCGCTCAAGAGGCCTTTCAGTCGGCCATGAGCGTTGCGGGCGACGCCGATACTTCGTCGGTCGAGCCCATCCATTTGCTGAAAGCCCTGCTCGATGCGGGTGAGAACAATATCTCGGCCATCATCAAGCGCGTAGGCGCCGACCCGGCCATGCTGAAGACGAACGTCGACAAGGCAATCGCCAACGGCCCGAAGGTCACGGGCGGCGTGATGGGCATGCCCATTCCTTCGCAGCAGCTGATCAAAGTCATCGACAATGCGGTGAAAGCCGCCGAGAAAATGGGCGACGCCTACGCCACCAGCGAGCATTTGCTTATTGCGCTGACTGAAGACAACGGCCAGGCGGGCAAAATCCTCAACGGCGCGGGCGTAACGCGCAAGACCATCGAAGAGGCCTACGACGACCTTCGTGGCGACACGCGCGTAACCGACCAGCAAAGCAAGGCCGAGCTTGACGCGCTGAACCAGTATGGTCAAAACCTTACGCAGCAGGCTCGCGAGGGCAAGCTCGACCCGGTTATCGGCCGCTCCGATGAAATTCGCCGCACCATTCAGGTGCTCTCCCGTCGCACGAAGAACAACCCCGTGCTTATTGGCGAGCCTGGCGTGGGCAAAACGGCAATCGTCGAGGGCTTGGCCCAGCGAATCGTCGCGGGCGATGTGCCGTCCAGCCTGAAAGACCATGACGTTATCGCGCTTGATTTGGGCGCGATGGTTGCAGGCGCGAAATACCGTGGCGAGTTCGAAGACCGTTTGAAGGCCGTGCTGCGCGAAGTGAAGCAGAGCAATGGCCGCATCATCCTGTTCATCGATGAGCTGCACACCATCGTGGGCGCTGGTTCCACGGGC
>CALBLG010000148.1 GCA_937895975.1 uncultured Slackia sp. | reverse complement strand
CGGCACGTTCACATGCGCGGGACACAACGCCTCGCACGGCACCTTTTGCTCGATGCCGGGCGTGCACACATGGTTTTCTACGTGGCTTCGATATTCGTCGGCGTGTTTTTCAAGCCCAGCGAGGAACTGCGAGGCGGCTTCGTAGCCGATGGCGCAGTCGGATGCATCGCGAATCATTTCCGCGAGCGCGCGAGCCTGGTCGAGTTCAGCCGACGACGCTTGGCAATTCAGAATGCGTCGCACGATTTTCGCAAGCTGCGGCAAGCCGTCGCGGCACGGCACGCATTTGCCGCACGTTTGGGCCGCGCCCGCCTCGAGCAGCGTCAGCTGCGAAGCGATCGGGCACATGCCCGGCGGCGTCGCGGCAACGCGGCGCGCATATGCCTCAAGCTCGGCGGACACATCCGCATCGCTCGACCCTTTCGGCGCGATAGAAAGTTTGGTCATTGGTACCCCCTATATAGGAAGCGGCGCCGAGCATTCTCACACTTCGGCACGCACTGTTAGACGCATAATTTTAGAACGCGCACCAGGGGAAACCGCGGCGAACACCGCAAATGGCAGCCCGAAAGCATCAAATGAGCACCCTGTAACAAGGTTGTAACAAAGCACGCGCGAGGAAAGCCTTCCGCGCCACGCCTGGCGCGACGATCCGACGCATTGCACGCAGAATGAAGAGGGGACGTCGCAGAGCCCCCTCTCTCTTCCGCAAACCGCCGCTCAGCATTCGACGGCCCGAGCGATTGCGCAACCTACGGAACCATGGCGGCCAAAACGCCCGACTGCAAGAACACGAGCGCGCACAGAACCGCGAGGAACGCCAGGCTCCAAGGCAGGATTTTGCGGAACAGCGTCGATTCGTGCTCGCCGGTGGCAAGCGCCGCGATGGCCAGCGATTGGGGCGAGATCATTTTGCCCACGACGCCGCCCATGGTGTTGGCCGCCAAAAACAAATCGGGCGACGCGCCAGCAAGCGCCGGGTTGGCCTGCGCCACGCTGTGCTGCAGGCTTGAGAACAGGGCGTTCGCCGAAGTGTCGGAGCCCGTGACCGCCGTGCCCACCCAGCCAAGCACGGGCGACAAAAGCGCAAACAGCACGCCCGTTTCGGCCAAAAGCTCGCCGATGCACATCGTCATGCCCGAAAAATTCATCACATAGGCAAGCGCCAGCACCAACACGATAGTTAGGCACGACGTGCGCATTTTCCAAGCGGTATCGACCAAAGCGCGCGCCGCCTGGCCCATGCCCATCTTAAATTCCCCGCCGCCGTTGAACACGGCGTAAATCGCCGCCACGATAATGCCCGCCACAAGCAGCATGCTTCCAGGGTTCGACAAAAGCGGCAGCGTGTACGTAGTGCCCGGGTTCGCGCCGACGGCGGTGAGCACGTTGCCCGCGAGGCCGGGCCACGGGATTTTGATGTCGAAGCCAGAGAGCACGCCGGGAATCGCCAGCTTGCCCACGGCGAACACCGCGATCACCACGGCATACGGCAAAAGGGCCATCCATGCACGCACGGGCGTGAGCTGCGCGTCGTCGGCAGCCGAAGATTCCGGCAGCCCAAAACGGGCCCGCGATTGCTCAACGCCGCGCGGCTTCCACACACGCATGAACGCGATGGTGATGCCAAGCGAGGCGAGCGTCGCCATGACGTCGGTCAGTTCGTAGGCGAAATTGTTCGAGCACCACCATTGCACCACGGCGAACGACATGCCGCACACAAGCGCCGGCGGCCAGCAGTCGCGCACGCCATGCTTGCCATCGAGCACGGCACACACCAAAAGCGGCACCACCGCGGCGAACAGTGGCGCCTGGACGCCCACGATGGCGGCAACGTGTTGCGACGTTGCGCTCGCCACGGCCGCATCGCCGCCAGAGACCATATTGCCCGCCATGGTGATGGGAGTGGCGACGGCACCATATGCCACAGGCGCCGTGTTGGCGATAAGCACGGCGAGCGCCGCGCGCAAAGGCCTGATGCCCAGCGCGAGCACCATGGTCGCCGTAATGGCAATGGGAGCGCCGAAGCCCGCAAGCGCCTCGAGCAAGCCGCCGAAGCAAAACGCGATGAGCACCGCCTGGATGCGCACGTCACCGCCGCCGACGATGTCGAAGAAGCGGCGCAAATCGGCGAAGCGCCCCGAGAGCACCGTCACCTCGTAAAACCACACGGCCAAAATAATGATGAACACGATGGGAAACGCGCCATACGCCGCGCCCTGCGTGGCCGACAGCGCGGCGAGGGGAGCCGGCATGCCGAAAGCAAAAACGGCCACCAAAAACGAAATTGCGAGGGCGATCGCCGCGGAAACGTGGGCCTTCAGCTTGCATACAGCGAGCAGCACGAAAAACGCGACGAGCGGCACGCAGGCGACGGCGGCCGAAAGCGCAAGGTTTCCTGCAACGGGATCGAGCGAAGCTTGGAACATGGGAGCCTCTTTCATAGCGTGCCTCGGCGATACCCCGGTCAATAATTGCGAGAGGGGCAGTAAGCCTCGGTGGCGTTTGGTGGGCGAAATTATCCCCAAGCGCCGACGAGAGCCGCACGAAATCGACGCCGAGCGCGACAAAGGGCGCACGACTTCCGGTGAACGGCATGCGTCGGTAAGCGGTATGCCAAGCATTAAAAGGCTGCACCTATGGGTTCACCGCCCGCCTGCCCCGAAAATCCCCCACGTCGAAAAACCAGCCTTCCACGTGCAGAGCGCCATTCTGAACGATCGCACGGCCCTTCCCTTGATATAATTGCAACCAGCATTTGGGGGAATGCTTCATTGAGGGAATGCTGCGAACGTTCAGCGGCAACATAAGGGGTTGGGCCACCGTGCTCGAGTCAAATATCAAAGATGTCGAGAAGATTTTAAAAGCACTGCCATCGTGCATCTTCTTCAAAGACACTGAAGGCAAATATCTGTTCGCGACGCATTATTGGGAACACATCGGCCGCCACGACCCTGGTTGGAGCATTCGCGGCAAAACCGACCTGGAAATTCGCGAAAACAAGGAAAACGCCCAGCTCGCCATGGAACAAGACCGCAAGATTCTTGAAACGGGCGTTGGCACCACCTACACCATCACCGAGCAGGGCGACCACGAGCTGCAGTATTTGGAGCTCATCAAAAACCCGGTGTTCGACGACGACGGTAACATCGTGGGCATTGCGGGGCTCATCAACAACGTAACCGAACAAGAGCTCATGCGCAAAAAGCTCGAAGAATATTCGCTCGAAGACGAAATGACGAAAATGAAGAACCGCCGCGCGTTCGATGCATGGATAAGCGAGGAGCTTCCCCGCGCAAAATTCCCGCTGAGCATCGCGATCGCCGACTGCGATTGCCTGAAATTCTTCAACGACACCTTCGGCCACGCCGAAGGCGACGAGCTCATCAAAACAACGGCCTTGTTGCTGAAGCTCGCCACGCCTTCAGGCGCCGCATGTTTCCGCATTGGCGGCGACGAGTTCGCCGTCATTTTGCCCGGACACACGAAAGACGACGCCCAGCAAGTCATCGAACATCTCTACGAAACGGCACACACCCTTACCGTCGCCGACCAGCCACTCAGCATATCGATCGGCGTTGCAACCATGCAATCGACGGCTGACGATGCGCAGCACGCGATCGAGGCGGCCGATAGGGCCATGTACGAATACAAGCAGAAGCATCATGAATATCTGAAGGGCATATACGAGAGCCGTTGACGCCAGAGCGCGAAGCCCCCCTGGTTCGCCAACCAGCAAAGCGCCGTCCCGCCAGAACCGGAAAACTCACCCTACAAGAAAACCCTGGTTGCCTTGATATCGCAGACGACCAGGGTTTTCCTTTGGCGGAAGGCAGGCAAGCTCCAATGGCCCTACCCGCAATTCCACCAAGCCCTTCTGGGCAAAAAGCCCAAAGCGGCAATCAAACGACTATCCCCAAAACGCAACGAAGCGGGCCGCGCATATTCGCGGCCCGCTTCGTGGAAGGGCTGGGCGTGAGGGAGGGGGGCGCCCAGATAGGAGAATCAACCGAGCTTGGCGCCGGGAGGGATGGCGCCAAGCTTAGAGAATGCGAGCCTTAGAGCTTCGCCACGTATTTGCCGGTGACATAGCCCTGCGTGTGCGCACGACCGAGCGACAGGCCAGGCATCCACATGGTGTAGTCAATGCCGCAGTAGAAATCGCCCGCGGTGTTGCCGATGGCATACAAGCCCTTGATCGGGTCTTCGGAGTCGGCCTTCAGCACTTCCATGTGCTCGCCGACATGCACGCCAGAGACGACGGCAGAAACACGAACCTTGCGGTGGATGCCGTAGTACGGCGGAGTGTCGATAGTGGTGAGCCACTTGGCGTCGACGCCGAAGTCTTCGTCTTTGCCTTCAGCGGCGAGCTCGTTGTAGCGCTCGACGCTCTTCTTGAAGGCAGCCGCGTCGGTAATGCCGAGCTTCTTGGCCAGCTCGTCAAGCGTGTCGGCCTTGAAGGTTGCGACCTGGTCCTCGTAAACGCCCTTCTTCTCGGCGCTTTCCTCGGGCATGTAAGCCTTGATTGCCTCGGGATCGTACAGCTTGCCAGGCCACGAAGCAGCCTTGTCCATATACTGCGAGTCGAAGATCTGGCAGTAGTTGCCAGCATCTTCTTCGCTGCGCAGGAAGCAGTTCATGCGGGACATACCGGCCGTCTCGTCGGCGAAGCGCTCGCCGTTCATCTTCACAGCCAAGAACGGCATGTCGCACATAGAGCCCGGACCAGCATCGAAGTCGTGCAGCATCTTGGTGTGGGAAATGGGCTCGATCTGACCGCCAGCCCACACGGCCATCTTGATGCCGTCGCCGGTCTTGTTGTTCTGCTTGCGGCCCAGGTAATGCAGGTCGGGCAGGTAGTAATCCATCATCTCGTCGTCGTTTTGGTAGTCGCCGGTTGCCAGGATGACGCCCTTCTTGGCGTTGAACTGGATATTGCCGTCGGAACCCTTGGCGATGACGCCGGTGATGCCATTGTCGGCGTCGCCCACGAGCTGCTTGGCCTCGGTGCTGTAGAAGAACTCGACGCCCTGTTCCTCGGCATATTCGGCCAGCGCGCGCATGCCGTCGCCGGTGTTATAAGGCTTGGGGCCGAAGTCGATGGACAGGTAGCTCATCGGATAGCCGTTAACCGTCTGCACGGTAGACGTCCATTTCTTCGTGGTGTCGGAAACCTGGGCGCCAACCTTTTGCGCCAAATCGAACACCCACGTGATGGCCTCGCCGGAGTTCTTGGCCCACAGCTCAACCTGCTTGCGGTTGCCGCGGAACTGATGCTCTTTAAGCAGCGTGGACACGACGGCGGAAACGCCGGCCGGGTCGGAGCCATCGAGCAGGATACCCGTGGCGGTGTTGCCCTGGGAGATTGCCGTGGCCTCTTTCTGAATGACGGCGACGGTCGCGCCGGCTTCTTTCGCAGAAATCGCGGCAGGCACGCCTGCGGCGCCAGCGCCGACGATCACGACGTCGTATTCCTTGGTTTCCTTAATATCGGTAATGGGGTCGGGCGCAGCGAGGAACGACGGCTGGCCTGCGCGATAGTGGCCCGCGATATCGTTGACCTTCTTGTCGTCGGCGGAAGCGGTGCTGCCCGAATCGGACTTCTTCTCCCCCGAGGGCGAGCAGCCAGCAAGCATCGAGGCGCCCATGGCGCTCGCGGCGGCGACGCCGCCAATCTTGAACAGGTCCCTACGGCTCATTTCCTTCATGATGAAACCCTCCTTGTTCATCTTCGTTTTCGACGGGCGCTTCGCTTGAAGCGATTCCCTTGCCCCGTCGGCATGTCTGCACAATACGGCGTGCTCAAGCGCTTGCAATCGACCGCAGGCGGCGCATTTCGGGTTTAAATACGTAACACACCCCCATAACACCCATATTCATCAGGCATTACGTGGAGTTGCCATTCAAAGGCAAATTCCAAGCGCGGCTCCATCGCGCTAAAGCGAGCCCTATAATGGGGTAAAGGGTTATGATGCCGGGAGGGGTTTTAGGCACCATGGAGAAACGATCCAACAATGTAATGGGCAATGTGAACCTGCCATTTTCTTTCGCAGGATTTATACCGCTCGCCTTTTTAGGCCTGGGAGTATACCGCGCCTGGATCGAAATCGTGTTCGTGGGATCGTTCGTCGATTTCCCGGCGGCGCATTTCGCAACACGCGACTTCTTCGATATCGTAATGAGTTCGATGCTTTTGGGATGCGCGCTTGGAGCACGCAAGATCTCGCCATTCTTCTCGAAGCGCGCACCCTGGGCGATAAGCCTGCTCTTGCTTACCGCCGCGACGGCATGCGTGTTCGCGTCAATCTATTTTCCCGATGTCGCATTCGAGCTGGCCATCGCGGCGTCAATTGCCGGCGGCGTGGGCATTGCGCTCATGATTCTGATTTGGAGCGAGCTGTATGGCTGCCTGAACCCGCTGCGCGTGGCGTTTTACTACGCCGGATCGATCATCGTAGGCGCCGTAGTGATTTACATATACCGGGGCTTCATGATTCCCTGGCTGTTCGTCATGACGTCGATTCTGCCCCTTGCCTCGCTTACATGCGCATATCGCAGCTTCAACCTGCTTTCGAGCGACAACCTGCCAAGCTCGAATTGGGCGAAGTTCTCGGTGCCATGGAAAATCATCGCGCTCATGGCCATCTATGCATTCGCCTACGGCCTGCTCGAGAAATACCTGTACGTTGGGCAATTTGGCCCGCATTCGGCATTCGGCACCGTGGCAGCGGCGCTCGTGGTTATGGTGGGCGTTGTGCTGCAGGGCAAGAATTTCGACTTCGCGGTGATCTATCGCACGGCCTTGCCGCTTATGGCGGGCGCGCTCATTCTGCCATCGGCGTTCGGGCTCGTCGACAACTTCTGGGGCAACTTCTGCGCCACGGGAGCCTATACGGCGTTCTCGATTTTGACCATGCTTATTCTTGCGAATATTTGCTACCGCTACGGCGTGTCGGCCATTTGGCTGTTCGGCATCGAGCGCGGCGTGCGCGCCTTGTTCATGATGCTGGGGCGCTATGTTGAGCAAGGCTTGAACGCCATTGCTCCTTTCGGCGTGAATGACGACCTTATTACTTCGGGGGTGGCGCTTATCGCCATTATCGCCGGCACGATGATCTTGCTCTCGGAACGCGAGCTCGCCAGCCGCTGGGGCGCGAAGTTTCTGTACGCTGACGACAACGACCCGGTTGAGCAGAAGCATGCGCTCGTCGATCGCTGCGACGCCATCGCCAAAGACAAGGGCCTTTCGGCACGCGAGCAGGAAGTGCTGCTATTGCTCGCCCAGCACAAAACCATTTCCGATATCGAAAAAGAACTTATCGTGGCAAACGGAACCGTGAAAGCGCATGTGCGGCATATTTATCAAAAGCTCGGCATCCACTCGCGCGAAGAGCTGTTCGAGGTTTTAGAGGCGCCCAAGAACGGCGAGGCGCCCAAAGGCAAAGGCGCATAAAACACCACGGGAAAGCATGTGGCACGAAAAAGGCCCGCTTAAAGCGGGCCTTGAACATTCATGGAGCCGTTGACCGGACTCGAACCGGTGACCTGCTCATTACGAGTGAGCTGCTCTACCAACTGAGCCACAACGGCGCATGGCGCATAACGCAAGTGGTTATATTACAGGAAGCCGCAGCCGACGTCTAGGAGTTTTTCCAACAAATTTTAATTTTTGTCGATAGGCATATGCCTATACCCCTGCAAACCTTACTCATTTCCCAGCACTTCTGCTTTGAGACCCTTACAGGGTTCTGTCTCATTGGCTTGAAATGCGGCGACATAACGGCGACGTCGTTCCGCCACTTTTGAGCTCTATGATTTGCTTTGTTGAGAAATTGGCTGGGCCACCAGGATTCGAACCCGGACTAAGGGCACCAAAAACCCCTGTGCTGCCATTACACCATGGCCCAGTAAGAAAAAGGCGGGCTGAACCCGTCTTGAAGAAATCGGTGGTGGGCCGTGAGGGAATCGAACCCGCGGCCTTGGGATTAAAAGTCCCCTGCTCTACCAGCTGAGCTAACGGCCCACAAACACGACGCGACGAACGCGCAGGAATGAATTGTACCCGCACGTTCGCCTTACGTCAATGGGAAATTTATTGCTGATACACAGGCACGGTGCCTTCGTAGCCGATTTTTTCCTTATCGGCGTTCAGGGCAGCCTTGGCCTCTTCCATCTGCACCTTCACGGCTTCGTAGCCCGTACCGCCGTATGTCTTGCGGGCAGCCACGATGGTTTCCATATCCAGCGCGCTTACGATGTCGCTCTCGAACAACTCGTTGGCCTGCTTGAATTCTTCAAGCGTGAGGTCTTCCAGGCCCTTGTGGTGCTTCTCGCAGTACAGCACCAGTTCGCCGACGACCTCGTGCGCCTGACGGAACGGCATGCCCTTCTTGGCCAGATAGTCGGCCACGTCGGTTGCGGCGGTGAAGCCCTTGCCGGCCGACTTGCGCATCTCGGGCACATGCAGCTCCATGGTTTTGATCATGCCTTCCATGCACACCATGCAATCGTGCAGGGTTTTCGCGGCATCCATGGCGCCTTCCTTGCACTCCTGCAAGTCTTTGTTGTAGGCCAAAGGCAGCGACTTCATGGTAACCAGCAGGCCCACCAAATCGCCCACGACGCGGCCCATCTTGCCGCGCGTCAGCTCGGCGAAATCGGGGTTTTTCTTCTGCGGCATGATCGACGAGCCCGTGGCGAAGCTGTCGGACAGCGTAACGAAGCCGAATTCGGTGGTCGACCACAAGATGATTTCCTCGCACAGGCGCGACAGGTGCATCATGGACACGCTGCAAGCGTATTCCAAGTCGAGCAGGTAGTCGCGGTCGGACACGGCATCCATGGAGTTCGGAATAGGATGGTCGAAGCCAAGCAGCTCGGTAGTACGGAAGCGATCGAGCGGGTACGTGGTGCCGGCAAGCGCCGCGGAACCCAGCGGGTTGGCGTCTGCGGCTTCGTAAGCGGCAATCAGGCGCTTGAAGTCGCGCGTGAACATCCAGAAATACGCCAGCATATGGTGGCTGAACAGCACCGGCTGCGCATGCTGCAGGTGCGTGTAGCCTGGCATAATCACATCGAAATTGTCGCGGGCCTTCGCGTACAGCACACCGCGCAGCGCGCAGTTCTGGCTCAGCAACTCGCGCAGCAGGTCTTTCGCATGCAGGCGCGTATCGGTTGCCACCTGGTCGTTACGCGAGCGCCCCGTGTGCAGACGCGCGCCGGCCACGCCGATATCGTTGATCAGCGTTTTCTCGATGGCCATATGGATGTCTTCGTCGTTGATGTCGAATTTGAACTTGCCCTGGGCAATTTGGTTCTCAATTTCCAGCAGGCCTACCTCGATTTTGTCGAAGTCGGCCTTGGAAATGATGCCTTTTTCGGACAGCATGCGCGCATGCGCGAGCGAGCCCTTGATGTCTTGGGAATACATGGACTTGTCGACCTGCAGCGACGCGCCGAACGCCTGGGTGAACGACCCGACGCTCTTCTCAAACCTGCCACCCCATAAAGCACCCATGGAATCGCCTTTCTTTTGAAGCGGGCGCACTTGCGCCGCGATAGCCTTGTACAAGAAAGTGCGGGCCCGAAAGCCCGCACTTGAATGCGTTTCGAACAACGCCCTATTCTACCGTGGAATTACAGGTCTTGCGCCTCGTGGCCCTGCTTTTCCGCCCACACTGCAAACGGCAGCGCGGAAAGGTCGATGAAGCCCTTAGCCGCCTTGTGGTTGAAGGTGTCGGCGGCGGTGTAGCTGGCCAGGCCGTAATCGTAGAGCGAGTACTCGCTGGTGCGGCCAACCACAGTGCAGCTGCCCTTGAAGAACTTCACCTTTACGTTGCCGGTGACGAACTTCTGGGTTTCGGCGCAGAACGCGTCGAGCGCGTTCTTCAGCGGGCTGAACCACTGGCCGTAGTACACAGCGGTGGACCACTGCTGCTCAACGCCGAGCTTGTAGTGCTGCGTCTCGCGATCGAGGCACAGGGTTTCAAGCGCCTTGTGGGCCTTGATCAGCGTTTGGGCGGCGGGCACCTCGTAGCACTCGCGGCTCTTCACGCCGATGAGGCGGTTCTCGACCATGTCAAGACGGCCATAGCCATGCTTGCCGGCGATAACGTTCAGCTCCATGATGATGTCGAGGAAGCTCTTCTTTTCACCATTGAGCGAGCACGGAACGCCCTGTTCAAAGCCGATTTCGACGTATTCGGACTCGTTGGGGGCAGCCTCGGGGTCGACCGACATGGTCCAAATGTCCGCGGGAGGCTCGTTCCAGGGGTCTTCCAGGGCGCCGCATTCGATGGCGCGGCCCCACAGGTTGTCGTCGATGGAATACGGTGAAGCCTTGG
>CALBLG010000147.1 GCA_937895975.1 uncultured Slackia sp. | reverse complement strand
TTGGTCACGCGCTCGACCGGCGTATGGCCAACAATTTGCGGCACGCCCGAAACGGCATCGTCGAGCAAATCGCGCAAATCGGCCCACAGCGGCCCGGGTAGCGACCATCCGCCGCGCGACGGCGGGCAGCTGTCGAGCGCCGACCAATTCGAAGAATCGGCCAGCATGTCGTTGAGGCGCTTCGCGAGGGAATTCGCCATGGCGCAGCAGTTTGCAAACGAACGTCGAGCAATCGCCCCCGTCGATGCATCGCCTTGTTCGCGCGCTTCGCCATTAGGACTTTCAGCGCTGCCCGCTTTGCCAGATATTTCAGCCGCAATCTCGGGCACGAACCGGCGCAGCCACACATTCGTCACGCCCGCGTGCGCGCACAGGTAGGGCCCCACGGCACATGCAAGCTGCGCCTGAAGGCCGTTTTCCAGAATAGCGCGCAGCTCGCGCATGAGCGACATGACAGAGCCCGGCCCGCGTTTGCCGCGAACGTAGGCGAAGTCGTGATTGCCGAGCAGCACATCGACGCGCAGCCCCTGATCGCGGCGCTCGGCGACCCAATGCGCGTAAAACTTCATGGCGCCGAGCTCGGACGCCTCGCTCGCGCCCCAATCGTCACATGCGTCGCCAAGAAACACGACGCGGCCAATTTCGGGCTCGCGCGCCAGCAGTGCTTCAACGGCCGGCAGCACATACTGCTGCTTAAGATGTAAATCACCAATGACCAGGGTTTCCATGGATACATCCCTCCCATCGCGCGATGTCGAAGCCCAATTTTCGACGCTTTCGCCATGCCGCGCCCCACAGCCCAATTGCGCTATGCTGGCATGGTAACGCAAACGCCGCGCCCGCAGCACACCACCGCGAGAAAGGGCTGCCCAATGAAAGAGCTGCTTACAGGATTGGGCACCGCTCGAGCGCGGCGAGCCCAATGCGCTCGCGCTCGCGATCGCAGTGTGCGCGACGGCCATGTTCGCCGCGTCGAAAGCATGCCCGGCCAATGCCGCAGCCGCAATGTGTTTGGCAGCAGCGCCGACTGTTATCGAAATCGTGGCGATTTGCGCGGCAAACGGTCTGTGGCCCGACATGTATGAGGCAATCGTCACTTGGA
>CALBLG010000146.1 GCA_937895975.1 uncultured Slackia sp. | reverse complement strand
GATGCCGCCGAAATGGACGGCAGCAGTTTCGCGATAGGCGATTTCTCGCGCGCCCAAAAGGGCACCAACCGTGAAATCGATGGGGAATACCACGGGTATTCGTACTTGGTGGGCCAGGACGCAGGCTCGAGCGCGCAACTGATTGCCGGCGACGACTACGTGGTGTGCTATGTGCCCACCAAGCTTGCGGCCGATTTGGATATCGACGTGAGCTCGCAAGCCGACCAGGCCTCGCTTAAGGCGCTGCTCGTTTCGCTCGATGAGGGCCAGGCAGCGGGGTCTAAGGCGCTTTCGAGCTATGGCACGTGGTACTTCACGACCGACGCCACGTTCGACAAGGGCGCTGTGCGCTACCTGTTCGACCAAGAGGTGGGCGGCAAGACGTACGCGTTCGTGATCGGCGTCGACGGGAGCGACTTGACCGACAGCGAGAACCCGAACTATTTCAAGCCGACGTTCGCCGATTTCGGCCGCATCGTCAAGAAGGGCGAGGTCGACATCGTGGAGCAGGCGACGGGCTTGGCCGCCGCGGGTGAGTTTTTGTCGAACTTGGATTGGAGCCCGCTGTGGGTTTCGCTGCGCACCACGGGCATCGCCATCGTGATCATCTTCGTGTTGGGCCTTCTGGCGGCGTATTTCTGCCTGAACGTGTCGCAGCGCTGGAAGAACATACTGGATGTCATCTTCACCATTCCCATGGTGCTGCCGCCGACGGTCTGCGGCTTTCTGCTGCTGTATGTGTGCGGCCGCAACACGGCGTTCGGCCAATTCTGGATCGATATCGGCTTCCCGTTGATATTCAGCCCCGTCGCGTGCGTGATCGCCGCGGTGGTGGTGGCGTTCCCGCTGATGTACCGCAATGCGCTGGGGGCATTTGAGGGCCTTGACCCGAATATGCTCGATGCTGCGCGCACGCTGGGCTGGAGCAACGCGAAGATCTTCGTTCGGCTGATGCTGCCACTTTCGTGGAGCAGCATCGCGGCGGGCGCGGTGCTGTCGTTCGCGCGCGCGTTGGGCGAGTTCGGCGCGACGCTGTTTTTGGCGGGCAACTATTTGGGCGTCACGCGCACCATTCCCATTGCGATTTACTTCGAGTGGATGAACGGCAACGATTCGGTGGCGTGGTTCTGGACGGCGGTCATCATCGCGTTCAGCTTCGTGGTGATTCTGTTCATCAATTTGTGGAGCAGTCGCACCACGAAGTACCGCACGCGCGAAGGAAACTAAGGGGAAGCCATGAGTCTTGAGGTAGACATCGAGAAGAAATTCAAGGGCTTCCACTTGCGCCAGCAATTCTCGGCGGGCGACGAAACGCTGGGCCTTTTGGGTGCATCGGGCTGTGGCAAGTCGCTCACCATGCGCTCGATTGCCGGCATCGAGACGCCCGATGCCGGCAAAATCGTGGTGAATGGCAGGGTGTTTTTCGACAAGGCGCCCGGCAAGAAGGCGAAGGTCGACCTTTCGCCCCAGGAGCGCAAAACGGCGCTGCTGTTCCAAAATTACATGCTGTTCCCGAATCTGACCATCGAGCAAAACGTGGCGGCTGGCTTGCCGAAATCGGCCACGGCCGCCGAGCGCGCGCGGGCGGTGCGCGAGCAGTTGCAGCGTTTCGGGCTTCTGGGCATGGAGAAGCGCTACCCCGTGCAGCTTTCGGGCGGCCAGCAGCAGCGCGTGGCGCTTGCCCGCATGCTGGCGGCGAAGCCCGGGATCTTGATGCTCGACGAGCCGTTCTCGGCGCTTGACGCGCATCTGAAAAGCGCGCTCGAGCAAAACCTCATTG
>CALBLG010000145.1 GCA_937895975.1 uncultured Slackia sp. | reverse complement strand
AGACTGGGAATGCGCCTGCGGCAAGTACAAGCGCGTCCGCTTCAAGGGTATCGTGTGCGAGCGCTGCGGTGTCGAGGTTACCCGCAGCAAGGTTCGCCGCGAGCGCATGGGCCACATCGAGCTCGCCGCTCCGGTGAGCCATATCTGGTATTTCAAGGGCTCCCCGAGCCGCTTGGGCTACCTGCTCGACATTCCGCCAAAGGAACTGGAAAAGGTCCTGTACTTCGCCAGCTCCATCGTGACCTGGGTCGATGCCGAGGCTCGCGACGAAGACGTCGATGAGCTGCGCGACGAGCTCGCCGCCGACCTGGAAGAGCTCGATGCCGAGCGCGACCGTCTGGTCGAGGCCACTCGCCGCCTGTCCACGGAATACGTTCCCGAAGACGACGAGTTCGCCGACGAGATCGACGACGACGAGCGCATGGAACCCGACGAGGTCGAGGCCGAAATCGCCGACATCTATGACGAATACAACGAGCGCAAGGCTCTGCGCAGCGAGGCGTTCGACGCGTTCTTGAAGATCGTGCCGAAGCAGCTCATCCCCGATGAGGCGCTGTACCGCGAGATGCGCATGAACTACAGCGACTACTTCCATGGCGGAATGGGCGCCGAGGCTGTGCGCGACCTGCTCGACGACATGGACCTGGAAGCCGTTGCTGAAGAACTGAAAGAGACGATCGAGAACGGCAAGGGCCAGAAGCGCGCCAAGGCCATCAAGCGCCTGAAGGTCGTTGACGCCTTCCTGAAGAGCGACAACAAGCCTTCCGATATGATCCTTGACGTTATTCCGGTCATCCCGCCCGACCTGCGCCCCATGGTGCAACTCGACGGCGGCCGTTTCGCCACCAGCGACTTGAACGACCTGTATCGTCGCGTGATCAACCGCAACAACCGCCTCAAGCGCCTGCTCGATTTGGGTGCGCCCGAGATCATTGTGAATAACGAGAAGCGCATGCTTCAGGAGGCCGTCGACTCCCTGTTCGACAACGGCCGCCGCGGCCGCCCCGTTACGGGCCCGGGCAACCGTCCCCTGAAGTCGTTGTCCGACATGCTGAAGGGCAAGCAGGGCCGCTTCCGCCAGAACCTGCTGGGCAAGCGCGTCGACTACTCCGGCCGTTCGGTTATCGTCGTCGGCCCGCAGCTGAAGATTCACCAGTGCGGCCTGCCGCAGCAGATGGCTTTGGAACTGTTCAAGCCCTTCGTCATGAAGCGCCTGGTCGAGCTTGAGTACGCCGCCAACATCAAGGCTGCCAAGCGTGCCGTCGATCGTGGCGCCAGCTACGTGTGGGACGTTCTGGAAGAAGTCATCGTCGACCACCCCGTGCTGCTGAACCGCGCACCTACCCTGCACCGCCTGGGCATTCAGGCCTTTGAGCCGGTGCTCGTCGAGGGCAAGGCCATCAAGCTGCACCCGCTGGTCTGCACCGCGTTCAACGCCGACTTCGACGGCGACCAGATGGCTGTGCACGTGCCGCTGGGCAATGAAGCCCAGGCCGAGGCTCGCGTGCTCATGCTGTCTGCCAACAACATCAAATCCCCGGCTCACGGCCGCCCGCTGACCATTCCTACGCAGGACATGATCATCGGTATGTACTTCCTCACCTCGGTTCGCGAAGGCTTCCCGGGCGAGGGCCGCGTGTATGCCAGCACTAAAGACGCGCTCGATGCGTTCGAGGCCGGCACTGGTTTGGATATCCAGGCGAAGATTTCCGTGCGTGCTACGCGCGATTTCAAGCTTGCCAAGTCGTTCACCGACTTTGACGTCGTTAAGGCCGGCGAGCGCTTCGAAACCAGCATTGGCCGCATCATCTTCAACAATGTGCTGCCCGAAGACCATCAGTTCGTCAACTACGTTGTGAACAAGAAGGAAATCGGCCGCCTCATTGAAGAGTGCTCGAACCGCTATGACGTGTCCGAAATGCCGGCCATCCTGGACGGCTTGAAGAACGCCGGCTACCATTACGCCACCAAGGCGGGCATCACGGTGTCGATTTTCGACGCTACCATGCCGCCGAACAAGGCCGAGCTGCTCGCCGCTGCCGACGCTAAGGTCGACGCGATTGACGAGGACTACGAGATGGGCCTCATGAGCCCCGAAGAGCGCCACAAGCAGGTCGTCGACATCTGGAACGACACCACCGAGGAAATCGGCGAGGCTATGGCCGCGAACTTCGACCAGTACAACCCCATCTACATGATGGCCGACTCTGGTGCTCGTGGTAACATCAAGCAGATTCGTCAGCTGGCCGGTATGCGTGGCCTGATGGGCAACACGAAGGGCGGCACCATCGACCGCCCGGTTAAGTCGAACTTCCGCGAGGGCCTGTCGGTTTTGGAATACTTCATTTCGACGCACGGCACTCGTAAGGGCATGACCGACACCGCTCTGCGTACCGCCGACTCGGGTTACCTGACCCGTCGTCTGGTCGACGTCGCGCAAGACGTCATCGTGCGCGAGATCGATTGCGGCACGCCCGAGGGCGTTCCGTACCCGCTGCACAACGACAAGGGCGAGCTGGACGAGAACCTCATCGGCCGCTGCCTGCTCGAGGATACGGGCGATCTGCTTGCGGGCGACTACATTACCAGCATGGACGAGCTGAAGGCCTTCGAGGCTGCCGGTATCGACACGGTTGTCATTCGCACGGTTATGACCTGCCACGCCGAGCATGGCGTGTGCCAGAAGTGCTACGGCTGGGACTTGGCCACGGGCCGTCCGGTGAACATCGGCACGGCGGTCGGCATTATCGCGGCTCAGTCTATTGGCGAGCCGGGCACGCAGCTGACCATGCGCACGTTCCACGCCGGCGGCGTTGCGGGCGACGACATTACGCACGGCCTGCCCCGTGTTACCGAGCTTTTCGAGGCTCGCAAGCCTAAGGGCCAGGCGGTCCTCGCTGAAATCGCAGGTACCCTGCAGATTACCGGCGACAAGACCACCAAGACGCTCACCGTGCACGATACCGAGGGCAACTTCCGCGAGTACGTGGTTTCGGCTCGCGCGCAGATGCTTCCCGGCATCATCGACGGTTGCGCCGTGAAGGTTGGCCAGCAGCTCACCAAGGGCTCTGTGAACCCGCACGACTTGCTGCGCCTCACCGACCCGAATACCACGCTGCGCTACATCGTTGCCCAGGTCCAGGACGTGTACGTGTCCCAGGGCGTAGACATCAACGATAAGCACATCGAGGTCATCGCGCGCCAGATGCTGCGCAAGGTCGTGGTTATGGAAGCCGGCGATTCCGAGCTTCTGCCCGGTCGCCAGGTGAACCGCCACGAGTTCGAGCGCGTTGCCAACGAGCTTATCGCCGAAGGCAAGCAGCCTCCCGTGGGCCAGCCTCTGCTGCTGGGCATCACGAAGGCTTCGCTGGCCACCGATTCGTTCCTGTCGGCCGCATCGTTCCAGGAAACCACCAAGGTTCTTACCGACGCCGCGATTGAAGGCAAGACCGACGTGCTGGCTGGCCTGAAAGAGAACGTCATCATCGGCAAGCCGATTCCGGCCGGCACGGGTCTTCCGCGCTACCACAAGGTCGGCCTCACCTATAAGGGTGCCCCCGTGCATCCCGAGGGCGAGGAGCAGTTGCCCGATTACGCTCCGAGCGAGCTTCGCGAAATCGAAGACCTGCTGCCTCAGCCGCAGGATTGGTCGCTCGACGAGAACTACATGGGCGGCTACGGCAGCTACTTCGGAGGCGGCAGCTTCCGCGGCGGCCGCGCCAACCAGCTCTCCGACGAAGACGCTCGCCTGTACCTGTACGACGATTTGGGAGTTTCGCAGCGCTGGGCCAACAAGTTCAGCGAGGCGGGCATCGAGACTGTCGGCGACTTGGTGGGCTACACCGAAGACGAGCTGCTGCGCATCGAGGGCATTGGCGCGAAGGCTCTCGAGGAGCTGAAGGCCGGCCTTTCCGAGCATGGCCTGAGCTATCTGATCGAGGATGACCTGTCGGCGTCTAACGACGACATGAGCCAACTGCTCGACATGGTGTTCAGCCCCGACGACACGGTGCTCATCGGTGGCGACAAGCCGGCCACCTTCAACACCGAAGGCGAGGAAATGCTGGGTGAGGCCTTGCCGCCGCGCAGCTACCATCGCGACCTCAGCGAGCTCGACGCCCTTCTGGGCGGCCTGGGTGACCTGGGCTTCGGTGAAACCAGCGAGAAGCACGAGGAAGAGTCCAACGCCGAGGACGACGCCGAGTAACCGCTCGCATATAAGGCTTTAAGAGAATGCCGCTCTGGGAACCCAGGGCGGCATTTTTTATGTTAGGGTTGACTGAAATCGGTTCGAAAGTTTGACCAGAAGTAGGGAAGGGTACGACCATGGCAAGCACGAGCGAACGCATCAAAGACCTCGCCGCGGGTATGGAGGCCGAAATCATTGCCGACCGCCGCTACTTCCATCAGCACCCCGAGGTGTCGCTTAAGGAAACCGAAACGGCGAACTCGCTGTGCCGTCGCCTGTCTGCCATGGGCATAGATTACGAGCGCATTCCCGGCAATGGCATCATCGCCACGATCAAAGGAACCGCGCCCGATGCCTACGACGTCGACGGCAACCCTCGCCGCCGCATCGCGCTGCGCAGCGACATCGATGCACTGCCCGTGACCGAACAGACCGGAGCGCCGTACGCTTCCGAAAAAGAAGGCGTCATGCATGCGTGCGGCCACGATTGCCACATGTCCATGTTGCTGGGCGCGGCGCGCATTCTGCTGCAGATGACCGACGAAATCCATGGCGAAGTGCGCTTGCTGTTCCAGCCGGCCGAGGAATGCTCGGTAGGTTCTCGCATGATGATCAAGCACGGCGCGCTTGATGGGGTCGACACCATTTACGGCACGCATATTTGGAGCGAGGTGGATGCAGGTACCATTTCGTGCGCGCCTGGCCAGCGCATGGCCAATACCGACTGGTTCCGCGTGGACATCGAGGGCGTGAGTGCGCACGGCTCCATGCCACATAAGGGCGTCGATGCCGTGGTTGTCGCGGCCGAAATCGTCGTGGCACTGCAAGTGCTGGTGAGCCGCGACGTTTCGCCGTTCGAGCCACTTGTCGTGACCGTCGGCGAAATACATGGCGGCGAGGCTCGCAACATCATGGCCGGCTCGGCTTATCTTACGGGCACGGTTCGCACGTGGAGCGATAAAACGCGCAAGGCCATGCCTCAGCGATTGGAGAAGCTGATTCAGCGTTCGGCGACCGCCTTCGGCGCGAAGGCGAAGCTCACCTATCAAGAAGGCAATGCGGGCCTCGCGAACGATAAAGCGTGCGCTGCGCGTGCCGAACGCGCCGTGGTGAAACTGTTCGGGGAAGAGGCCGTAAGCGACTACGAAGGCACGCTTGCCGGCGAGGATTTCAGCGAATACCTGAATGTGGTGTCGGGCGTGTTCGTGTTCCTGGGGTGCCGCAACCCCGATGTGGGTGCCATTCACCCGCAGCACAGCTGCTACTACACGGTTGACGAAAGCGTCCTGAAAAACGGCGCGGCCCTTGCCGCCCAATACGCCATCGATTTTCTGGCGGAATAATCAGTTGTGTGGGACACTTTCCCTGAGGAAAGTGTCCCACGGTTGGACTAGCAATAGAACAGCATGTCATCGTAGGTAGGAACGGGCCAATAGTCGCGAGCGACGATGGGCTCCATGGCGTCGACGGCCGCGCGCAGCGCGTCCATGGCGGGGCGCACTTTGTGGGCGTAGGCGTTGGCCTGCTCTTGGGAATCGGCGATGGCCTCGGTCGCCTCGTGCGCTTCATGCAGCGCGTCGAGCCCCTGGTAAATCGCATCGACGCCCTTGGTGAGAGTCGCCAGCTCGCGGCGCTCGTGATTCATGGGCGCATCGGGCATAGCGGCCGTCACCGTGGTAATGCCCTTGGCGATCTTCGTGGAATAGGCGCTGATCACCGGCAGATACGTGCGGCGCGCCATAACCTCCATGGTATTGGCCTCGATGTTCATGAGCTTGTTGTATTTCTCGAGTTTCACCTCGTAACGGCTGCGCGCCTCGACGTTGGACAGCACGCCCATCTCTTCGAACAAATCGAGGTTCTTCTGCGCCACGAAGCACGGCAGCGCGTCGGCGGTGGTGGGGAAATTGCACAGGCCCCGGCGAACGGCTTCCTCGTGCCATTCCTCGGAATAGCCGTCGCCCGAGAACAGGATGCGCTTATGCGCCTGCAGGCTTTGGCGCACCCACTCCAGCGCAGCATGCTCGAATTCCATATCGCCGCGGTTTTCCATAGCGTCGGCGAAACCCTTCAGCGACTTTGCCACGGCGGTATCGAGCACCATGTTCGCGTCGGACACGTTCACGCTGGAACCTGGCATGCGGAACTCGAATTTGTTGCCCGTGAATGCGAACGGGCTGGTACGATTGCGGTCGGTTGTGTCGCGCTCGAAGCTCGGCAGCACGTCAACGCCGAAGTCGAGCTGTTCGCGCAAGGTATGCGCCGCCTTCTCGCCGCTGGCAAGCGCATCGATGATGGACGAAAGCTCGTCGCCCAAGAAGATGGAGATGATCGCCGGCGGCGCCTCATGCGCACCCAGGCGATGGTCGTTTCCGCAGCTGGCAACGCTCATGCGCAGCAAGTCCTGGTACGTGTCGACCGCCTCGATAACGCAGGTGAGGAACACGATGAACTGCAGGTTCGCCTCGGGCGTGTCTCCGGGGTCGAGCAGGTTCTCGGCTTCGGTGCCGATGGACCAGTTGTTGTGCTTGCCCGAGCCGTTGATGCCTTCGAACGGCTTTTCGTGCTGCAGGCATACCAGGCCGTGATGACTGGCCAGAAGCTTCATCATCTCCATGGTGAGCAGGTTCTCGTCCACGGCGCGGTTCGCGTTGCAGTACACAGGCGCAAGCTCGTGCTGGCAGGGCGCCACCTCATTGTGCTTCGTTTTCGCGGCAACCGCGAAGCCCCACAGCACGTCGTCGAGCTCCTTCATGAACGAATTCACCGTGGGGCGAATGGCTCCGAAATAGTGCTCGTCAAGCTCTTGGCCCTTGCACGGCGGTGCGCCGAACAGCGTGCGGCCGCACACGATGAGGTCTTGGCGCTTCTCGTAGTCTTTTTCGGAAATAAGGAAATATTCCTGCTCGGTGCCCACGTTCACCGTGATGTGGCGCGGACGCTTGCCGAATAGCGCCAGCACGCGCTTGGCCTGCGCGTCGATGGCGGCCATGGAGCGCAAAAGCGGCGTTTTCTTGTCGAGCGCCTCGCCCGAATACGAGCAGAACGCCGTGGGCACGCACAGAACTTCATCTTTGATGAAGGCATAGCTCGTGGGGTCCCAGGCCGAATAGCCGCGCGCCTCGAACGTCGCACGCAGACCGCCATTTGGGAAACTGGACGCGTCGGGCTCGCCTTGCACCAGTTCCTTGCCCGAGAACTTCACGATGGCGGTGCCGTCGCCCACCGGGTCGATGAACGCATCGTGCTTCTCAGACGTAATGCCCGTCAACGGCTGGAACCAGTGCGCGAAATGCGTAGCGCCATGCTTGATGGCCCATTCCTTCATGCCGTGGGCCACTGCGTTGGCGACGTCCAGGTCGAGCGGCTTGCCCTCCTTCACCGTTTCCGAAAGCTTCTTGTACACGTCGGAAGGCAAATATTCCTTCATTACGTGGTCGGAGAAGACCATGGTTCCATAACGACTCGTGAGGTCGGCGTTCATGCAGGCTCCTATTCGGTTGCGCGTGCCGCGGAAACCAGACCGTGGCGTGTCTTCACAAAAGTTTCCGCTTTGTTACGAGAGCCATTCTAACCGCATGCGAGCACTTTCGCCGCCTAAAGCGCGCGAGCGGCAAAATCTATACGATTGGAAATCGCAGTGGGGCTGGGACAGCTTCTTCAGGGGCAGCTGTCCCAGCCGAGGAAGCTGTCCCAGGGACAGCTGCCCCTGAGGAAGGTGTCCCACAAGCTGTTCGCACTTTGCGTCAATGGTAGAATGTTGCGCAACGGGCGATGGCCCCTTTCTTTCTGCAAGCAAACGCGAGGTGACATATATGGGAATTCGTGCGGCGGCCGCTGTGGCGCTGGGACGCGCGGCCCGGTGGGGCGGCGAGACGTTCATGCATCGTTCGGCGGGCAACATTCCGGGCGCGATGGCGCTCAAAGTCGATCCGACCGTGCTCGTCGACTTGGCGAAAAAGGTTAACCCCGTGGCCGTCATCTCGGGCACGAACGGCAAAACCACCACCACGAATCTCGTGGCCGACTGCCTGCAAACTGCGGGCGTGCCGCTGTATTGCAACCGCGAGGGCAACAATCTGCAATCGGGCATCGTGACGTCGCTCATGCTTGCGCCCGATGCCTCGAAAGTCATCGACGCCGCCAGCGCCGCCCAGGCACCCGTGGGCTGCTTCGAGTGCGACGAGATGTATACCAAATACGTGCTGCCGCGTCTGCGCCCGCACTATTTCATGTTGCTGAACCTGTTCCGCGACCAGCTCGACCGCTTTGGCGAAATCGACCGCATCCAAGACACTATCGCCGAGGCGCTTGCGAAAACGCCCGAAACCACGTTCGTGTTCAATGGCGACGACCCGCTGTGCGCGGCCATCGCCGACCGCATTCCCAACAAATCGCTCGCGTTCGGCATCGCCAGCGACATGGGCCTTTCGGCCGACCGCATTTCCGACAGCCGCTTTTGCCAGAAGTGCGGCGGCGCGCTGCAATACGATTACGTGCATTATGGCCAGCTGGGCGCCTATCATTGCCCCGATTGCGGCTGGTCGCGCCCCGACCTTGCGTTCGCGGCCACGAATGTGCGCTTGGAAGATGACGGCTTCGCGTTCGACATCGACGGCCGCACGGTGCGCACGGGCCATACAGGCGCATACATGGTGTACAACGTGCTGGCGGCGTACGCCATTTCTAAGCTGTCGAATATCGTGAGTTTCGAGAACTACCAATCGTCGGTGAGCGAGTACCGCCCCACGAACGGTCGTTTGCAGACGTTCGACCTGGGCGAACGCATGGTTATGACGAACCTTGCGAAAAACCCGACGGGCTTCAACCAAAACATTCGCATCGTGCTGAACGAAAAGGGCCGCGTGCTGGCGCTGTTCGTCAACGACAACGATGCCGATGGCCACGACGTGTCGTGGTTCTTCGACATCGATTTCGAGCGTTGGTCGCACATTGACGGCCTGCGTGCGTTCGTGGGCGGCACGCGCGCGAACGATATGCAGGTGCGCCTGAAGTACGCTGGCATTCAAGCCGAAATCGTTCAGAACGTCCAGAATGTGCTGGACGCCACCGACGCCGCCGATGGCAAGGTGTATATCATCGCGAACTACACGGCGCTGCCGACGGTGCGCCGCGAGCTCGAAGGTATGCAAGCTGCTGCGAAGGGGGAGGAATAGGCCATGGTCGATTCGCTGAAATGGGCGCATATGCCAGCCGTGCGCAATGACGTGAGGCCTCTTGTCATCGTGCATCTGTTTCCCGAGCTGCTGAATCTGTACGGCGATGGCGGCAACGTCATCGCGCTGACGCGCCGCCTGCAATGGCGCGGCCTGCCGGTCGAGGTTCGCGAAGTGGGCATGGGCGACGCCATGGACTTTTCCCAGGCCGACATCGTGTTCATCGGCGGCGGGGCCGACCGCGAGCAGCTTATCGTGAAAGACGCCATGGCCAACAAGAAGGCCGAGCTTTCGGCCTACGTGGCTGACGGCGGCGTGCTGCTTGCCGTGTGCGGCGGCTACCAGTTCTTGGGCCACAGCTACGCCATGGACGACGTGGTGGTCGAGGGCTTGGGCATCGTCGATATGGAAACGGTGCGCGGCGAAGGGCGCCTCATCGGCAACGCCGTTATCCAAAGCGACATCTGCGACATGCCCATTGTTGGATTCGAGAACCACGGCGGGCGCACCACGCTGGGCGCGGGCGCCAAGCCGCTCGGACGCGTGCTGGGCAAAACTTTCGGCAACAACGGCGAAGACGGCTTCGAGGGCGTGCATCAGGGCAACCTGATCGGCACATACCTGCACGGCCCCCTTTTGCCCAAAAACCCGCATGTGGCCGATTACTTGCTGGCGCGCGCGTACGAGCGCCGGGGCGATGCGGTTGAGCTTCTGCCGCTCGACGATGAGATAGAGCTTGCTGCCAATCGCGTCATGGCCCAACGTTTGGGCGTGCTGTAAAATAAAAATTCACGATTTTCGCAATTTAGAAGGAATATCCCATGGATAAGCTTCCTGAAAGCGATACGCCAGACGCGGCGTCGTACGAGTACGCGCGTGTTGCGCGCGAGCTCTCGACATATCTCGATGAGCTTGCCCATGGTTCGACCGCGCACAAGCCTTGCGTCGACGGCGCTCCGGCCGACATGCGCAGGGTGGTGAAAAACGCCGAATGGCTGGGCGATTTGATGGATGATGAACGCGCCCAGGCTCGTGACCTCGCCAAAGGCAGGCCATCGACGGTGCACGATGCAATAAGCGACAACCCGCTTACCGAATCGTTTGGCGACATCCGATCGAACCTCGCGGCTCTCTATGCCATGGCGAATGATGCCGTGGCCGGCGATTTCGATAACATTTCCGTCGAGGGAAAAAACGAGTTTCTGACGCGCATGGGAAACGCCCTGGATATTTTGCGCGAGCAGCGTCGCAACCTTGAGCGAAGCGCATATTCCGACGCCCTTACCGAGCTTGGCAACCGTGCGGCGTTCAACAGGGACATGGATCGCCTGTGGGAGCTGGAATGCCCCCATGTCATGGCGTTCATCGATATCGATGGCCTGAAATACTGCAATGATAATTTCGGGCATTTCGAAGGTAACCGCTATATTCTCGAAGTCGCCGACCATCTTCGTCTGCATAAGAAGGCGAGCGAAAGTTTGTATCGCTTGGGCGGCGATGAGTTCGTGCTGCTCTCGATCGATGCGAGCGAAGAGGAACTAGGTGAGCGGCTCGAGGCATGCCGCGATTCGTTGCAGGACAACCATGCGGTCGACGAGGTGTTTTCCTATTCATTCAGCTTCGGCTGCGCGTACGCCGATCCGAAATCGGGCGATACGCGAACGCAACTCATGGTTGATGCTGACAAGCGCATGTATAGCTATAAGCTGCTGCACGCGTCGAACGTGCGCCATACGTCGCCCCTGCCTCCCATCGACGACCACCAGGGGATACAAGACAAAATCTTTCAGGCCATGGCGGAAACGGCCGAAGGGCGCTATCTGTTCATCTGCGACATCGATTCCGACATGTCTCGATGGTCGCGCAACGCTGTGCGCGATTTCGGACTTCCCGCCGAGGCGATGCGCCATATGGGCGAAGTGTGGGCGGCCCACGTGCATCCCGAAGACCGCGACGCCTGGAGGGCCGAGATAGGCGAGGTGTTCGCCGGCACTAAGCATCGCCATGCCATGAGCTACCGCGCAAAAGACGCGAGCGGGCGTTACGTCATGGTTACGTGCACGGGCGTTCGGATCGACGCTGCCGATGATGCGCCGGCGCTTTTCGTGGGCACCATCATAAACCGCAACGTGTCCGACGGCACCGATCCCGCGACTGGCCTCGACGACGTGCGAGCGCTTGCCCAGGCTATCGATGAGCGCCGAGTGGCTCATGCGTGCGCAAGTTTCGTAGCCGTGCGCGTGGGCGGCATTGCCGAAATCAATTCGACGCACGGCTACGAGGCGGGCAATGGCGCGCTTATGCAGCTGGCCGATCGCATGCTTTCCAGAATGGGCGAGGGCGGCAAGCTGTACCGTTCATACGGGCTGCAGTTCGTCGCGATGCTCGACGACTGCGACGAGGGCTCCGTCGAACGTCTTGCCGGCGCCTTTCGGGAAGCGCTTGCCGCGCCTGTGCACGTGCAGGGTCTTGGCATCGCCTTGCCGGTGGCGTTGGCTACGCTGCGCTGTGACAGCGTGAGCGCTCAGCCCCTTTCGATTCTCTCGCAAATCAATAGGCTCGTTGATGCTCGAGTGCGTGCCATTGCCGAGGCGCGGCCGGAACATCGCTCGTTCATGTGTCTCGCGGAAAACAGCGTGACATGCGCGAACACTACGGACAGCCTTACCGGTTTGCCGCGGGCGAGTGAGTTTTTGCGCCAGGCCACCGAACGCTCTCACAGCGATCCGATGAGGCGGTATTGCATCGCGTGCATCGACTTGGGCCAAATGCGCATTTTCAATGAATGGTACGGCCGTGCGAAGGGCGACGCTCTTCTGGCCGAGGTCGGAAGAGCGTTGGGTTCCGCCTGCGCCAGAATTGGTGGCTGTGCGGGCTATTGGGGGCAAGACGACTTCACGGCGTTCATCCCCAACAGCGCCGACGCCGTCGACTCGCTGTACGACCGTATTGAGGAAATTGTTGCGTCGCACGACGATTCCATTGGCTTTTTGCCGGCTGTGGGCGTATGTCCGCTCGAGTACGGCGCCGATGTGGGAATCGCCGATTACGACAAGGCTAAGTTCACGCTTGATCAGGCGCGTTCCAGTTTCAAGGAGCGCGTGAGATATTTCAAGCCGCAAGACTACCGCCAAAGCGAGGAAGACCATCTTTTGCTTGCGGAATTCCAACATGCGCTGTCATCTCGAAGGGTGTTCTTCCAGGTGCAGCCGCAATGCGACATCGTGACCGGCCGAATCGTCGGCGTCGAGGCACTTGCGCGTTGGCGCCGCGCCGATGGGTCGTACTTGTCGCCTGCCGTATTCGTGCCGCTGCTTGAACGCTCGGGCTTCGTGGCACTGCTCGATCGCCATATCTGGGACCAAGTTTTCGCATGGATCGCTTCGTGTCTCGAGCGCGGCATGAACGTCGTGCCCGTGTCCATCAACGTGTCGCAAATCGACATCATCTCGTTCGATGTGGCCGAATGCCTCGATAGGCTTGTCGATCGCTATCGCGTTCCCTCCCATTTGGTGAAGGTCGAGATTACCGAAAGCGCCTATGCGGGCGACGACGAAATTGTGCAAAGGCTTACGAACCGCTTGAAAGCGTTGGGCTTCACGGTATTCATGGACGATTTCGGCAGTGGCCAGTCGTCGCTTTCCATGCTGAAGAACATTGTCGTCGACGTGGTGAAGCTCGATGGCAACTTTATGAGGCCAGGAAATGCAAAAAACGCGATTGGCGGCAATATCGTCGAGTCGGTCGTCGATTTGGTCCACTCCATCGACTTGCCGATTGTCGTCGAGGGGGTTGAAACCGAGCGGCAGGTCGAGTTCCTCAAAGGTCTGGGGTGCCGTTACGTGCAGGGCTTCTACTACTACAGGCCTATGGTTACAGCCGATTTCGAGGACATCCTCGGCAATGCGTCGAAAATTGACACCCGGGGCATTTTGCGACCGTCTGCCTTGGAACGGGCCGATTCTGCGGCAGGTCAGCGCCAAAGCGAGGAATAAGGCGTACACTGCAAGGCATGGCAGATTCGACGAAGGATATTGCATGGCCCGCCTAACTGAAGATGAAGCGTTGCTCGCGCATATTGACGATTTGCTCGAATCGCCCGATGCCGAAGCTCTTGCCGCCGCGCTCGCGCGCATGCGCACCGAGCAAGAGAAGCTCGAGCGCAAGGCGTACACCGATGCCCTTACGGGGCTTGGGAATCGTGAGAGCTTCAACCGAGCCATCGATGACGTGTGGCAGCGCAATGCGCCCGTCACCATGGCGTTCGTCGACATCGACAACCTCAAATTCTGCAACGACCACTTCGGCCACGAAGAGGGCGACCGCTATATTCTGCAGGCGTCGCTTCTGCTGAAGCTGAATTGCGAGCCGGGCGAGGGCCTGTATCGCATTGGCGGCGATGAATTCGTGCTGCTTTCCGAGCACGCGACCGAAGGCGAGCTGGCCGCGCGGCTCGAGGTGTGCCGCGATTTGCTGGTGAACAGCTCTTCGATGCTCGAGGGAATGACGTATTCCTACAGCTACGGCGTGTCGCACGCCGACCCCGCGTTGGGCGACACGAGCCGCCAAATGATGAGCGAAGCCGACAAGCGCATGTATGCCCACAAGCTTGCCAATGACGCAACGCCGCGTGGTCGCGCCATACAGGGGGCGTTGGGCCTGAAAGAGGGAACGCCGCTGGGCGAGCGCGTGTTCGAGGCGCTTTCTATGTTGAACGAGGGCCGTTACCTGTTCGTGTGCAACGTGGAAACGGGCCAGTCGCATTGGTCGGGTTCGGCAATGCGTGATTTCGGGCTGCCGTCCGAGCACATGAGCGATGCGTTGGAGAAATGGACCCGGCTCGTGCACCCAGACGACCGCGTGGCGTTCCGTGAAAGCACGGCGGGTCTCTACGATGGCGGCTCTCGCTTCCATGCGCTGCAATACCGCGTGCAAGATTCGCGCGGGGTGTACGCCATCTGCGACAGCCGCGCGTATCGAATCGATGGTTTGCCGGGCGAGCCGCCGCTGGTCGTGGGCGAAATCGTGAACCGTGGCGTGGCCGAGACGACCGACGCCGCCACGGGTCTGGGCACGAACAAGTCGCTGCTTATGGCATTGAGCGAATCGAAGCGCTCGGGCGGCGAAGTCGGCATTGTGGGGCTGCGCGTCGAAGGCGTGTCGCAGGTCAACGGGGCCGACGGCTATGAGGCGGGCGACCGCGTGCTGGCGACGTTGGCCGGCAATATCTTGTCGTTCACGCGCGGCAGGGCCAAGGCGTTTCGCGCCCGAGGCATGCAGTTCGCCGTCGTCGCCGACAATATGGACAAGGTCGCGTTCGACGCCTTCGCCAAAAGCCTGGTAAAAGACCTGAAGCAGCGCATGGAGGGCGATGCCGCGTTTCAAGGGTGCGACGTGCATTCCGCCCAGGTGCATTACCAGTGCGTCACGGTGCAGCCGGCGACCATCGTGCACGAGCTGTTCCGGCGCCTGCGCCCCGTGCGCCGAATTCGCAACGTCGCAGAGGCCGGCGGTGAACGCATCGATGGGCTCACCGGCTTGTATCGCGGGTCGGAATTCTTGCGCAAGGCGGCCGAATTCCGCAGACTGCGCCGCGGCAAGAAGTGGTGCGTTATGGCCATCGACTTAGGGCATTTGGCCATTTACAACGAATGGAACGGGCGCGACAAGGGCGACGCTTTGCTCGCCGAGGTCGGCAGCGCCTTGAAGGACATCGAAAACGAGCAGATCGCCATCAGCGGGTACTGGGGCCAAGACGATTTCAGCATGTTGGCGCCGTTTGAAAAGCCGATTATCCAGGAAATGTATGCCCGAGTGCGCGATGTCGTCGCGGCGCACGACGATTCCATCGGCTTTTTGCCGTCGGTGGGCATCTATCCGCTGGACAAAGACGAGCCTGTCGGCATCGATGAGCTTTCGAAGGCGATGTTCGCCGACAAGCGCGCCAAGCGCGATTTCAAGAACCGCATCGCCATGTTCCAGCCGGGCGAATACCATCGCAACGAGGAAGAACGCCACCTGCTCACCGATTTCCAGTTTGCGCTTTCCGAGCGCCGCGTGACGTTTTACGTGCAGCCGCAATGCAGCATCGAGACGGGAGAAATTGTGGGAGGCGAGGCGCTGGCCCGCTGGATCGAGCCGGACGGCTCGTTCGTCTCGCCTGCCGAATTCGTGCCCGCGCTCGAGCGCAGCGGCTTCATCGTGACGCTCGACAAATTCGTGTGGCGTTCGGTTATCGAATGGATTCGCGCGTGCCTCGACCGCAGCGAGCGCGTGGTGCCTATTTCGATCAACGTGTCGCGCGTCGACGTGGTGTCGTTCGATGTGGCGGGCTATTTGGATGGCTTACTTGCCGAATTTGACGTGCCTACGAAATACGTGAAGGTCGAAATTACCGAAACCGCCTACGTGAAAGAGCAGGCGGCGGTAGCGAGCCTGGTGGCCGATTTGCGTGCGCGCGGCATTCGCATTCTGATGGACGACTTCGGCAGCGGCGAAAGCTCGCTGGGCATGCTGAAGGATACGAGCATCGACGTGATTAAGCTCGATCGCAGCTTCATGCCAGTCGACGAGGGCGACGAGAAGGCCATCGGCATCGTTGCGTCGATGATATCCATGGCGCGCGTGCTTGGCCTACCCATTATCGTCGAGGGGCTCGAGACCGAAGGCCAGCGCTCCATCCTGCGGCGTTTCGGCGTAGGCTATGCGCAGGGCTTCCTGCTGCATCGTCCCATGCCCGCCGCCGATTTCGAAAAACTGCTGTAACTGGGACACTTTCCTCAGGGGAAAGTGTCCCAGCTTTGACCTAGGCGTTGCTAGTTTTCCCGTAACAATCCTTTAACACCTGCGCAAACGCCTGCGATGCTATTATTCCTGGTAATTGCGGCCCATATTTGCTTCGCCACACAAATATGGGCAAGACAGGGCGATTCTGACGAGGCAGATTGCTCTGAAGGTTCCGAGTCCTGCGAGCTAAGCGACCTTGTGGTTGTGTGTGAGCGGGCGAGGGTTCTGAAGGGCAAGGCGCCCGTCAGAATTGACCGTCAGGAGGAAACATGATCGATACCAAGCAGTATGTCATCAAGCAGATTGAAGAGCGCAACATTCGCTTCTTGCGATTGTGGTTCACCGATATCTTCGGCAATTTGAAAAACGTCGCCATCACGCCGTCCGACATCGAGGCGGCCTTTGAAGAGGGCATCGGTTTCGACGGCTCGTCCATCGAGGGTTTGGCGAGCCTGCAGAATTCCGACATGCTGGTGCATCCCGACCCTTCCACGTTTCAGGTGCTGCCGTGGCGCCCGAGCGACGATGGCGTGGCGCGCATGTTCTGCGATCTGCTTACTCCCGACGGCGCTCCCGCGGCCGGTGATTCGCGCCACATTCTTATGGAAACGCTCAAACGCGCGGGCGCTGCGGGCTATTCGGTGAACATTGGCACGGCGGTTGAATACTTCTGCTTCAAGAGCGACGAGGCTCCCCAGCCCATCCACAAGGGGGGCTATTTCGATTTGGCGCCGCTCGACAACGCCGCCGACCTGCGCCGCGAAACGGTGCTCACGTTGGAGAAGATGGGTATTCCCGTCGAATATTCCCATCACGAAGCTGCGCCCTCGCAGCAAGAAATCGACCTGCGCTTCTGCGATGCGCTTTCTGCCGCCGACGCCGTGGTTACCGCACGCCTGGTCATTAAGGAAACCGCGCATGCCCAAGGTCTGCACGCCACGTTCATGCCGAAGCCCATCGAAGGCCAGCCGGGCAGCGCCATGCACGTGCATCAGTCGCTGTTCGACGAGCACGGCAACGCGTTCGCCGACGAAAACGACCCCGACGGCATGGGCTTGTCGGCCGTCGCGAAAAGCTATATCGCGGGCCTTTTGAAATATGCGCCCGAATATATGCTGGTCACGAACCAGTACGTGAATTCCTACAAGCGCTTGGTGCCGGGCTTCGATGCGCCGCTGCACATCTCATGGGGCAACCGCAACCGTTCGGCGATGGTGCGCGTGCCGCGCTACAAGCCGGGCAAGCCCACCTCGACGCGCGTCGAGGTGCGAAGCGTCGATTCGGCCGCCAACCCGTATTTGGCCTATGCCGCCATGCTGGGCGCGGGGCTGAAAGGCATCGAGGAAGGTCTTACGCTCGGCGCCCCGGTAGAGAAGAACCTCTTCAACATTTCACGTGCCGAGCTCGATGATTTGGGGCTGAAGCTTTTGCCGCAAGACCTTTCGCAGGCGATCGACGCCTTCGAGAAATCCGAGCTCATGCATGAAATTCTGGGCGATCATATCTGCGACAACCTGGTTGCCGCCAAGCGCGCCGAATGGGAAGCGTATCGCACCCATGTAAGCTCGTGGGAAATCGATCGCTACCTGGCCAGGCTGTAAGGAGGCTCCGCCATGCATTCCAAGACCATTCTTGTTTCGTGCGGACGCACGATTACGCTTGAGCGCGCGTCCGCGTTGTTTTCGTCCATGGACGCCGAAGTCCGCGCGTTGAAGGTGCCGCCCGCCCAGGCGCTTTCGGCCGGCCACGGGCTGGGCATCGACCTGCTGGTGATCGACGACAGCGATGGCGGCTGCGATATCTCGGCCATCGAGGCCGAACTTGCCAGCGGCGGCGAGTCGTCGCTGTTCCTGGTGCTCGATGATTCGCGCATGAAATCGGTGCGGTTGCCCGTGCGCGTCACCAGCGATTTCGCGTGCAGCGGCGCGAGCGATGATGAAATAAAGCTGCGCTGCCGCCGCCTTCTGTGGCCGGGCGAAATGACGAGCGACGCCGACTTCATCCATGTTGGCGCGCTCACGGTGAACCTCGCCACGTATCAGGTGAAAGTCAACGGCGAGCCTGTCGACCTCACCTTCATGGAATACGCGCTGCTGTCGTTTTTGGTTACGCATCCCGGCCGCATCTATTCGCGCGAGGTGTTGCTTTCCCAGGTGTGGGGCTTCGACTACTACGGCGGCAGCCGCACGGTGGACGTGCACGTGCGACGCCTGCGCGCCAAGCTGGGCCCCGAAGTGGCGCAGCATATCGAAACCGTGCGCGGCGCTGGCTATCTCTGGCAGAATTAAGGTTGCGCCGTTCTGGTGGACGGCGCTAACCGCCGACGCTGCAAAGGCCCCTGGCGGCCGATTTGCCTTTCAATCGTCGATTGCGTACCGAACTGCGTAATCCGGCTTTGCCGGATGCGCCCGCTCGGGCGCGGGAGCGAGGCATTGAAAATGTCACTGGCATTTTCGATCAAGGCAACTCGGCTCGCCAGGGGCCTTTTGCTGATTTTTGGTGCGGGTGCGATAGCCCTCATTCGCTCGCACCCTGCTTTATTTCCTTTTTATTACCTCGATATTTCGCCCCTGTAACGCCCGTTTCGCGCTTGTTACGGCTCCGTTTTTCGACCGTTAACTTGCGCCGATGCTCCCGTTTCGCCCGTGTTTCCTTCCCATAATGGAGAAGTCATATCCATGGGGCGCGCAAAGCGCCGCGTGCGGAGAGGCCATTTCGGAAGACGGTTTCGCGAGCCACATTTCGGAAAGTCCAGGGGAACGGCCGCTCCGCAAACGGCAACCATCGCGCCCGCCGGAAGAAGGGAGCAATCATGTTTGATACGGGTACTACCGCATTCATGATTCTGGGCGCAATGCTGGTGTTCTTGATGACACCCGCCCTGGCATTTTTCTATGGCGGCCTTTCGCGTCGCAAGAACGTGCTGAACACCATGTTCATGTCCATCGCGGTTATCGGCGTGGTGGCGGTGCTGTGGATCGTCGCGGGCTGGTCGTTCGCATACGGCGGAGACGGGTCCATCCCGTTCTTCGGCGGTTTCGACCAGATTTTCTGCCAGGGGTTGCTCGACAACCTTCTGAACGGCGACGAGCTGGCGCTGTCGCACGACACCTATCCGGTGCTCGTTGACGTGGCGTTCCAGGCCGCGTTTGCCATTATCACCATCGCCATCATCACCGGCTCGCTTGCCGGTCGCATGAAGTTCGGCGCGGTGCTGGCGTTCGTTTCCATCTGGCTGTTGCTCGTTTACGCTCCGCTTGCCCACATGGTGTGGGGCGGCGACGGTTCGCTGATCGGCGATACCATCGGCGCGCTCGACTTCGCTGGCGGCGACGTCGTTCACATCTCTTCTGGTCTTACGGGCTTGATTTTGTGCGTGCTTTTGGGCAAGCGCCGCGGCTATGGCATGATGAGCTATCGTCCGCACAACATTCCGTTCGTGGTTTTGGGCGCTTCGCTTCTGTGGTTCGGTTGGTTCGGCTTCAACGGCGCTTCCGCCTTCGCTTCCGACGGCGTTGCCGCGCTGGCGTTCCTGAATACCATGGTTGCCCCGGCCGCTGCTATGGTTTCCTGGATGCTCGTTGAGCGCATCCGCACCGGCAAGGCGACGCTCGTCGGCGCTTGCACCGGCATCGTCGCCGGCCTGGTCGTCATCACCCCGGCTGCAGGCTTCGTGGATGTGTGGGCCGCTATCGTCATGGGCCTCATCGTTTCGCCCATCTGCTACTCGGCCATGGCGTTCCTCAAGCCCAAGCTCGGTTACGACGACGCGCTTGACGCTTTCGGCTGCCACGGTATCGGTGGTATGGTTGGCGGCGTGCTCACCGGCATCTTCTGCGTGCCCGACCTGTCTTGGACCGATTTCGGCGGTCTGCTGTACACCGGCGACCCCACGCTGCTCATCGCGCAGATCGAGGGCATCCTCATCACCATCGCCTTCGTTGCCGTGATGTCCATCATCATCGGCCTGGTCATCAAGGTCATCTTCAAGGGCAGCCTGCGCGTCTCTGCCGAGGAGGAGGCCGAAGGCCTCGACGCCCGCGAGCACGGTGAGAGCGCCTACCCCGCCTTCAACGGCCTTGACTAAATCTTTGGGAATTCGATTCGAATTGAAAGGAGCACGTCGATGAAGAAGATTGAAGCCATTGTGCGTCCGGCGAAGCTCGAAGCGCTCAAGGATGCATTCCTCGAGGCCGGCATTAAGGGCATGACTATCAGCCAGGTTCAGGGCTGCGGCAACCAGCACGGCTGGAAAGAGTACTACCGCGGCAGTGAAGTTATCGTGAACATGCTGCCGAAGATTATGCTCACGGTGGTCGTCGAAGACGACAAGGTCGATTCCACGGTGAAGCTGATCTGCGAGACGGCGCGCACCGGCGAGGTGGGCGATGGCAAGATTTTCGTATCGCCCATCGAGCAGGTCATCCGCATCCGCACCGGCGAGAGCGGCGTCGAAGCCGTGTAGATTGGTTATGCGCTAAACGCTCTAGGCATGTAACACGTATAGGTTGCGCCGTTCTGCCGAACGGCGCCAACCGCCGACGCTGCGCGGCAATCTGGCGGCCGGTTTGCGCCCGCTCGGGCGCTGAAGTTTGAGTTGAACATGCCATTAAGGCATGTTCAACATCGCTCGCGTACCGAAGTACGCGTCGCTCCCCTTTCAGGCCAATCCGACTCGCCAGATTACCGCTCGCTGACTTTAGCGCGAACGAATCAGCCCCTTCCTTCAATAAGGAAGGGGCTTTCTTTGTGTCTATGTGCGAATATGGACAAAACGTGAACTGAATTTGTGGGCGGAGTGGGTTCGATATGGAGGGGCTTTCGCACCCTCTTGCGCGGCGGGGCCGCCCGTGCGTGTGATAAGATGGCACGGTTGTTTGCACGAATGGAAAGGTCGTCCCGTGTTTGGTATCGGTGGAACAGAGCTCTTCCTCATTCTCCTGTTCGGCTTCCTGATTTTCGGACCCGACAAATTGCCCGCCATCGCGAAAACCGTTGGCAAGGCGATTTCGAAGTTCCGCAGCGCCCAGGACGAAATGAATAAGGTCGTGAAGACCGAGATTTACGATCCCCTGACCGACGATTCCGTCAAAAACCCGATGGAACAAATCGATAAGGAAAACAAGCAGAAGATCGAGAAAAAAGAGTCGTTCGCGTCGCGCAAGGCGAAATACGACAAGGAACGGGCCGACAAAAAGAAGCGCGAGGCTGCGTCGGAAGCCGCCAAAGAGGTGCGCGCCGAGGCGGCGAAAGAGGCCGAAGCTGCCAAGGAGGCCAAGAAGGAGGCCGAGCGGGCCGCCGCCGAGGCAAAGCCCGTCGATGCCGCCGCTGGCGTGGCCGCCGCAACGGCCGCGAACGCTGCGCTGAACGCCGAGGCGGCAAAGGCCGTCCGGGCAGCATCGGCCGCAGGCGCAACCGCCGCCGACGCGAAAACGAAGGCCGAGCAACTGGCCGCTGCCACCAAGCCTGCCACCGTGCATGAAAAGGTGATGGCCGCGCGTCAAGAGGCCTCCGAAAAGGCCCAAGCCGAAACTGAGGCCGAGCGCGCCGCCGATGACGCGCTTGTCGATGAAATCATGGGCAGCGCGAAGCCTGCGAAAAAAAAGAAGCGCCGCCCGGCCGAAGCCGCCGAATCTGACGCGGCCCAGAAGGAGGAATAACCCATGCCTATCGGTCCGGCGCGAATGCCGCTTTTCGATCACCTGGGCGAGCTGCGCATGCGCCTGGTTCGCATCGTGGTGTCGCTGTTCATCGCTATGTGCATCTTCTACATGGCAACGCCTACCATCATCCAGTTCATGTGCCTTCCGGTGGCCGACTACCTGCCGAAGGGCGACGACGGCATGGTGGTGCTCAATGTGCTCGACGTGTTCGGCTCGTTCACCATTCGCTTCAAGGTTGCGCTGTGGACGTCGGTCGTCGCGTGCATGCCCATCATTTTGTGGCAGGTTCTCGCGTTCTTCCTGCCGGCGCTTAAGCCCAGCGAGCGCAAATGGTTCATCCCCACGTTTGCGGTGGGCGTGTTCCTGTTTATGTTCGGCACGGTGTTCTGCTACCTGTTCATTCTGAACCCCGCCGTGCAGTGGCTCACCGACCAAGCCGGCGGCTTCGCGCAGATTCTGCCCGACGCCAAATCGTGGGTCGATGTCATCATCAACTTCGAGCTGTGCTTCGGCGTGGCGTTCGAGCTGCCCCTCGTCGTGTTCTACCTGGTTATTTTCGACATCGTTCCGTACAAGAAGCTTCGCAGCTCGTGGCGTACGGTCTACATCGTGCTCATGGTTATCTCGGCTATGGCCACGCCTGACGCTTCGCCCGTCACCATGCTGCTGATGTTTGGCGCCATGATCGTGCTGTACGAGGCAAGCTTGCTGGTTGCCCGCATCGTGCTTGGCAACCGCGTGAAGAAGCGCGCCGAGCAAGAGGCCCGCGAAGCGGCCGAAGATGCCGAAATCGCGGCCGAATGGGATGAAACCAAGAAAAAGGCCAAGAAGAAGCTGAAAGACCACCTCGACTTGGACGACTAGGCCAGAGTCGTAGGTCGAATCAAATCGAGCCAGGAGTATAGCCTGGCTCGATTTTTATCGGAAGGAGTTTTCCGTGCATGAATTGGGATTGATAACCGGCGTTGTCGACAGCGTGCGCCAGGCTGCCGAGGCAAACCATGCCGACAAAGTGCTGAAGGTGTCGCTTTCCGTGGGTGAAATGACCGAGGCCATTGAAGACGCGCTTACATTTGCCTACGAAGCCATCACGGAAAACGATCCGCTGTTTTCGGGCTCGAAGCTCGACGTCACGATGGTTCCGCCTAAGAGCCGCTGCGTCGAATGCGGTCACGAATTCACCCACGACCGGTTCCATGTGATGTGTCCCGAATGCGGGGGATTCGCCGACCTTATCCAAGGCAAAGAGCTGCGCATCGACTCAATAGAAGTCGATATTCCCGACGAAAACGACGAAAACGAAGCATAAGAAAAGCGCCCCGCGGGGCGCTTTGTTTTTAGGGAGGCTGCATTGGGAATTTCTGCCTTCGTAATGTTTCAGGCGCTCGGTCGGAATTTCTGCTGCCTCCGAAAACAAAAGTGGTGGATGGCTGCGTGCCCTGGCTCGAACGCCTGGAACGTTGTGAGGGTCAGGGCATGCAGCCATCCACCACGGTGGGCATCGGCGGCGGGAAAGCTACCAGCTCAGCAGCTCATACCCGTCTTCGGTAATCAAAACCTGAACTTCCCATTGGGCGGTGTCGCTGCCATCGGCCGTGCGCACGGTCCAACCGTTTGGGTCGCTGGAATCGATGTCGGGTGCGCCCGCGTTCACCATGGGCTCGATGGTGAACGTCATGCCGGGAACCAGCACCATGCCCGTGCCGGGCTCGCTCACGAAGCTCACGAACGGGTCTTCGTGAAACTCGAAGCCGCAGCCGTGCCCGCCGTATTCGCGCACCACCGAATAGCCCTGGGCCTTGGCGTATTCGTTTACGGCCGCGCCTACATCGCCCAAAAGCCCCCAGGGCTTAATCGCGGCAAGGCCCGCTTCGACGGCTTTTTTTGTTTCCTCGACCAGGCGGCGACGCTCGGGTGAAACCTCGCCGATGCAGAACATGCGCGACGAATCGCTGTAATAGCCGTCCACGATGGTGGAGCAGTCGACGTTCACGATGTCGCCCTCTTTCAGCGCATCTTCCTCGCAGGGGATGCCGTGGCAAATCACGTCATTGATCGACGTGCACACGCTCTTCGGGAATCCGCCGTAACCCAAATCGGCAGGCGTGCCGCCGTGTTCGATGGTGTAATCGTAAATCCACTTATCGATTTCTTCGGTGGTGATGCCTGGCTTGATGCGCTCGGCTACCATGTCGAGCACGCCTACGTTCACGGCCGCGCTGCGCTTAATGGCCTCGACGTCGGCCGGGCCTTTCAAAAGGTCGCGCGTGGGCACCTCGAAACCCTTGTCGTAGAGCTCCTGCAAACGCTCGTCGGTTTGCCAGTGGCATTTCTTGTATTTCTTGCCGCTGCCGCACCAACATTCGTCGTTGCGGCCGGGCTGGCCTTCGCCATCGTACATTGCAATCCTCGTTTCTCGTGTGCGGCCTGGACCGCAGTTTTGCTCCGTGCCATTGTACCGCTCATTCATGATGGCGTAGTGCCAAGAAGGAAGCTATGGGTAACTTCCTCAATCGAATGTGTGCGAACGAAATGTTGGCAAAAATATCCAAGATTGCTAGTTTTGTCCTCTCCAATCGCGGTTTTCTGGCCTTTAGCTCGTATCGAGGCAATTGTCGCCTCTTATTTTCCCAGTTCGTTTATCTGCCAAGTATGATGGCGGTCGACGGAAGAGGACAAAACTAGCAATCTCGGATATTTTAAGCACAATTGCGTTTACGCTCACTGTCGCGGAGTGAGAAGTGCCGTTACTGTATGCCTGGTGCTGTTTGGCCCGCGATGCACTACACTAACTTCGGCAACGACAGGAGGAA
>CALBLG010000144.1 GCA_937895975.1 uncultured Slackia sp. | reverse complement strand
GGTCGCGGGGGCTGGATTTGAACCAACGACCTTCGGGTTATGAGCCCGACGAGCTGACCAGACTGCTCCACCCCGCAATATCTGCGAGCGCCTTAGCGCAAGAAAGAATATTACCAGGCTCACGAAGAATTGCAACACCACGCGCCCGGGAATATCCGTCGTCACAGGTTCTTCATAATCGAAGTGCGCCCCATGCAGGCACCTCGATGACCAATTGAATCGGAACCGAAGCCAATATATCGGCTCCGGTTCCTTTTCGTCCGCTGGACAACCGTCCTCTCGTGCAGCCTCCTTACGATTGCCCAACTTCGCCGCGGGCCGGGTGGCAACCGCCTAGCCCAGGCTTCGCATGGTGTTCATTTGATCAGAACCAAATCCGCCAATCCGCATCGAAGCCCCCGATTCGCTAACCGCGACGGCGCCAGTACGCCGCGACACCTACAAGCACCAGCGCCATGCCAACGGACACCGCGACCAGTCCATGCAGCAAACCTATGCCATCGGCCGTCTTTGCAAAGGGCTTCGCAAAACCGCCAAAGTGCTTCACATGCCACGACCCGTCAGCCGAGGCCCCAGACCCAGGCGCAGGCGCTGGCGCCGACGGCTCGGTATACGAGTTCTTGAAAACGGGAGCTTCCCCGCCTTCATAAGAAACCGTCGCCACCAAATTGCCTTGGCCGTCGTCTATAACCGTCACGGTTACGCCGTAGACCGCGCCGTCATACGCCACGCCCGGTTGCCCATCGTTGACCTCGGCGATCGTGTAGGCATACGTGCCCGGCTCGGTAAACGTAAGCATGGGGAACACAACCGATCCATTGGCTGCATTCTTCGCCTTGTACGCCGTGCCATCTTGCGCCGTCAACGCGAAGCTGAATTGCCCGTCGGCAAGCGCCTTGCCCGCAAGCAGCTTCGTCGCGCCAAGCACCACGCTCGTCGAGCCATGCGAGTACGTGTTCTTAAACGCGGGAACCACGCCATCGGCTGCTTCGTGCGTAACGCTCAAAGTTCCATCGCCGTTGTCGACAACACTGGTCGTCACCTGGAACATAGAGCCGTCGTAAGCTACGCCGCCAATCGTGTTGCCGCCGGCCGCCTCGCGCATCGTGTATTCATGCGTGCCTGGCCTGTCGTACGTAATCGCGTCGAAGAGCACACGGCCGGCCGCGTCATTCGCGCCGCGAGCAACCACAATGCCGTTTTCGATCAATTCGAACCCGAACTCGCCCTCCACCATTGCGCGACCAGTAAGGGTTTTCGTTACCTTAATTTGATCGGTCACGCTCGACGCGGTCGGCTGCACGTCGTAGATATTCGTGAACTCGAAGTCCAGCGCGTCATCGGCGCCCACGCGCTCGGCGGTCAACGTTCCATCGGCCTGCTCGACCACCTTGAATTGCACCGTTTGAGGCCCGTCGTTCGCAATCCCGGCAACCGTGCCCGATTCGGAAATCACGTAGGTGAACGTGTACGACCTGGACGTTTGCACCGAGGAAACCTCGTCAGCATAGGCACGCGCCTCGTTTGCGGAATCCGTCGAGGCCGCGTTTGCAGAAGCCTCAGCATTTCCGGCAACTTCGGCACGCGCATCAGATTCTTCCGCGCTCGGCACGGCGGCAACAACGGCCGCAGAGCCAGCAGCATCCGCTTCGTCGTCTTCGGCGGCAACCGCACCGTCACCACGCACGACGCCCTCCGCCTGCGCCGCATGCGTCACGCCTACCGCAGCGTCAGCGGGACCGGCGACAGCATCCGCGTCGGTTCCCGAAGCGTCCTCGCCGGCGTCAGGCAATGCACCAGCCGCAGAAGCAAGTTCGCTCGCACCTGCATCCATCGCAACATCAGCACCTTGAGTTTGCGCCACGCTCTCGCTCTTCTTGCCAAGAACCTTATCCAAATCCTCAGCCGTAAACGTGATAGACCCGAAATCGATGCCGCCGTACTCGCCGTTCGTAGCGGTCGTGCGTTCGGGCAAGGGACCGTCGCCCGTTACCGTGAAGGTGAACTTACCCGCGATATCTTTCTGCTGCAACGTGCCGACGCCGTTCTGCAAATGCTTCACACCAAGCAGGTCGACCGTCGCAGACGTGCTGGTGTTTGTGAACGCCAGCGGCCCCTCGTCGCACTCGACCGACATATCGAGCTCGCCCGTGCCGCGGTCAACCGCGGCAATCGTAAACGGAATCGCCTGGTCGCTTGCCGTAATATGGCGCTCGGCAAGCCCCGCCGTGTTCTCGTACGCAAGGCACGGCACCATCCATACCGCGTCGCCCGTCGAAGCAGTGACCAGCTTCGACGCGCTGCCCGACGCCACCAGTTCGTCAAGCTGCCGGTTGGTGAAATCGAGCGTCCCGAAGCTCACGCTGCCGTCGGCCGCATTCGTCGCCGTGCGAACATCGACGCCAACCGCCGAGCCCTTTGCATATTGCATCGCGAAGCTGAATTCGCCCGCCTCCATCACGCGACCGATCAACGTCTTGGTCGCATCAACGCTCACGCTTCCTGCAGCGGCATAACTATTCGCGAATGTAACTTTCGCCGCCGGCGAAACGCTCTCGTCGCCCGTCTTGTAAACGAACGTCTTTGTGCCCTCGGGGCCGCCAGCCACGGTGGTCGTCGCCGTAAGCGCTGCGTTATCAGGGTCGTCGGCCACGGCAATCGTCACCGTGCGTACCGCCTTATCGTAGGTATACCCATTGCCCGATTCGCCCAGTTCGCTCACGGTGTATTTGAATTCGCAACCCGCATCGAGCTGCGTGAACGTCACATCGTTCGCGACCAGCGCAGAAGCCGCCTCGCCATCAAAAGCCGAGGGCATGTCGAACGCCTTGCCTTCCATCGGCAGGCCGAACACACTGGCCGACGCCTCGTTAGCTGGCATAACTTCGATGCGGAACTGGCCATCGACCATATCGCGGCCGTTCAAAGTCTTTTCCAAACTCAGCCCGCCGGCAGCGGAATAGTTCAGCGTCGCACTGTAGTGATTCACGAACGTGGCGTTTTCCGTGGTGGACGACACAACCAGCGTGCCCTTGCCATCGTCGAGCACATGCACCTTAATAGTTGCGACGTTCTGGCTGTATTCAATGCCAGGCTTCGCCGTACTCGGCTTAGCCTCGCGCACCTGATAGACAAACGTCTTACTATGGCTCGGCTCGCTTGCCACATCCCTCGAGGCGAAGGTGATGCCACCGAAATCAATCAGCTTCGCGCCGTCGGCACGCGCCGCAGTGTTGGAATTCGCCACGGCCGTCGTGCTCTCCGGCAGGGGCGCGCCGTCGGTCAGCGCCGCAAACTCAAACTCGAACGTGTCACGGTCGGTCCAGTCGCGCCCTTCCAGCACCTTGCCCAAACCGAAATCGACCGTCGCATATGCCGCATCGCCCGCAGCATAGGAGTTGTTGAAAGCAACCTCCGGCTCGTTAGCAAGCTGTTCATCGATATACGTCGCAACAGTAAGGTTTTTGCCCAGCTCGTCAAAGCCAACAGCAATCTTCACCGTATGCTCGGTCGCATCATACGTCACGCCCGCAAGCTTATCCACATCGGCAGGCACACTCTCGCGCACCGTGAAGTCGAACGTTTTGCCCGCATCGGCCTCGGTAAATTCCAGGCTGTCGAGCGGCCTCATCACATCGGCGATGCCCGCCGCGCGATCGCTCGGGTTTTGGAATTCCAGCACGCCATCATGCGCGCCGACGCGTTCGAGCAATGCCTTCGATGCGTCATCGTTCGCCTCGATGGCAAAGCCGAACTCGCCCGCATGCATCGTACGGCCCTCAAGGGTCTTCGTTATGACAAGACCGCCGAAGTTGCCATAGACCCGCGTCTCGGAATACGCATTGGTAAACGCGTTCAAGCTGGCGCCACCTGAGCCTTTCGCGTATTCGACGCTCGCCTCCAGCGCACCGGAATGGCTGTCGGTCACTGTAACCGTGGCCAGACATTCGTGGCTGTCGAACGCTATATGGCTCAACTTGGCCGCTTCGCTGCTCAGCGGTTTGCCGCAATACGCGTCTTCGGCCATCGTGAAAGCGTACACGCCGGGCTTGCTAAACGACAGCTCGCCGAAATTAAAGCTGCCAATTTGCCCGCCGCCCAAACCAACCACGGTCGCGTGCGCCGGGAACTCGTTGCCGAAAACGTCACGCGCCAGTTTGTTGGCCGGCACTAAGCTGAATCCGAAACTCTCATCGGCAGCCATGCCTCGGCCGTAAAAAACCTTGGTACCCGAAAGGGATACAACCACCGAAGCAGGATCGTACGTGTTTTCGAACACGAAGCTAGGCTGCGAGGCTCCAGCCCCGGTAGCCTCGGCGCCCTTCACGTGATATGCGGCACTTACCTCGAGCTCGTTGTTTTCGTATGTCAACGTAACATACGCCACCCACGTACGCGTATCGTACTGCATGCCTGGTATTTTGCCCGAAGCGGCCTCGGCGCTACCGACGTCGACCCAACGTGAACCTTCCTCAATTACGACGTTCACTACCTCGGAGATTTCGTATCTGAATGTTTTGCTCTCTCCATTATCAATCATCCACGGTTCGAAATCGGCCGTCTCGAACGCAATACCGCCATTCGCATCGACCGTCGTTACCGCGCATCTCCACGGTTTAGTGCTATTAAACACATTACCGGGCATCGGCGCGTCAACGTCGTCGGTCTTCATAAGCACGTGGAACATGCCACGCTCGAGCTTATATTCCCCTGTTGTGTCGACATACTGCTTCGAACCCGTCGGTGTCCAACTTACTTCTTCGGGATTGTACGTGTTGGTGAACGTCGCCACCTCGAGTTTCGGATGCTCGATGGGCTGTTTGTTATCGTCGTCGGTAATCTGATACATGGTCGACGCCACGCTAAGCGTTCCGTCGTGGTTATCGGAAACCGTAACCAGCACGCGATACAACGCCTGCGACATGGTAATGCCCGCGCCAACGGTGCTGTCGTCGGCCGATTCGTATATCTCGTACGCGTATTCTCCGGGCGTCGTAAATTCAATATCGCCGAAATGGAAGTGCACCTGCGTTCCCGCCGGAGTGCCTTCAGACTGGGTGACTTCCCGCACGCTTGGGGTGGGCATGGGCGCCACATTGGTCGAATTCGCATCCTTCAGCACGAACGCGAATTTGTCGCTCGATTGCCAAGCGCGACCTGAGAGAATCTTCTCGCCCGCGAGCGCCGTTTCACCGTTCAGCGTGCCCGTTGCCCGATATGCATTCGTGAAGTCGGCCTTTGCGGTTTCTCCCGATTTAATAACGCCCGCGACCGATTCGGCTTTGCCCTCGGCATCGACGGGGCTTGCCTGCGTAAAGCCCGCGCGGGCACCGGTTTCCTCAACCGCATATGCCGAGCCGTCGGTCAGGCCGTAGATGTACAACGTTTCGTCAGCCGTGATGGAATGCGTCGCTTTGCCGTCAACATCAAAGGCCATCGTGAACGAATCGCCCTGAACCTCGCCTGCCGCATTCTTCACTTCGGCATGCAGGGTTTTGCCCGCAGCACTGGGCACCGAAATGGTGAATTCGAATGGTACCTCGGCGTAATCGGCCGCATTGAAGCCCTCGGGGACCTCGAGCTTCTTCGACACCGCCAACGTACCCGGAATATCGACCGTTAGCTTGCCGTTGTTGCCCAGATGCGACGCAACCGTGGTAGCCTCCGAGGTCGACATGGTGCTATTCCATTGCGGGTTCAACGCGTCTGTCGCCGTTGCCGTTTCGTTCGCAGCCTTGCTCTTCGCAAGTTCATTGATGTATGTCAAGCGAGCGGTGGCGGCCTTGAAGTATGCATAATTCGTCCCCTCTTCATAGGCGACCGCTCCAGAGAATTGCTCGGCCGTATTGAATGGGAAGCCGATGGCTTCGGTCTTCAATTCGGCTTTTCCGCTCAAGCCATAGCCCTCAATCGCGTAGAACGTGTTTTTGTAGTAGTACGTTCCACCCTCGACGCCAGACCCCATCACCGCGCGCTGCGTGCACTCCTTGTCGGCGTAAATAGGCACGTCTTGCGTAAAGTAATAATAGGAATTTTCTTCTGCGGGATTGAATTGCGACGTAGCATCGCCCAGCCGCCCGCCGCTCCATGCATTCGCGTAGAAGGTCACTTTGCCGCTTTCGCTATGCGCGGCAATGTAGCCTTTCATGGCTTCATCGGGGTTCGCAACCAGCTTCAGCGCGCCAATTTTCACGCTTGAGGTATAGAACACGCGAACGGGATACG
>CALBLG010000143.1 GCA_937895975.1 uncultured Slackia sp. | reverse complement strand
GCTTTTCGCTATATGCGCAACAAGACCTTGGGCCTCATCGTTCGTACGCGAATGCGCCAAATCCCTTACGCCTCGGGAATGGCGCCTTCCATCTGGAAGCCTTTCCAGGAAGGTTCACCGGTATAGGTCATGACCTTCTCCTCGCCGTTGAGGGCGCGCACCGCACCTGCGGCCAAAGCGTCCATTTCGAAGTCGCCAGCATACACCTTGATAGGGGCGATCCAACTCACGCGCTCGGTGACGTAGTTCACGAAGAATGGATCGTGCGACACGCCGCCGGTAAGTACAATGCCGTCAACCTTGCCCTTGAGCACCGTCGCGAACGCGCCAATCGCTTTCGCGACCTGGTACGCCATGGCCTCGTAGCAGATTTTCGCCCATTCATCGCCCGCCTCGATGCGCGCGTCGATTTGGCGTGCGTCGTCGGTACCAACCAGACCCACCAGACCGCCCGTCTTGCCGATGACGCCATCGATTTCCTTCTTGGTATGCTCGCCTGAAAACGCCAGCTTCACCACGGGCTTCAGCGGCACATCGCCCGAACGGTTCGGGGCGAAGGGGCCAGAGCCCTCGAGCACGTCGTTAGTGTCGACCATGCGGCCATGGTCGTGACACGCGACCGAAAGGCCACCACCAACGTGGGCAACGATGAAGGTGCCCTCTTCATACGTCTTGCCCAACTCGGTTGCGCATCGAATCGCGCACTCCTTCTGGTTTAAACAATGCACATGGCTCTTGCGATACACGCCCGGGTAGCCCGTAATGCGAGCGACATCGTTGAGCTCGTCGGTATCGGGCTGATTCACGGCATAAGCCGGCTTGCCGTGCACCTGCGCGAGCGCGTGCAGGCAGAAGCGGCGCGCCGAGAATCGCCGGATGGTTGACGCCGGCATTCATCACATGGTCGCACACCGTGTCGTCGATGGCGAAGATACCGCCCACCGTAGGACCCATCGAGCCGCAGTATCCCGAATATGCGTCGATCTCCTCAAGGCCGACGCCCTGCTTGGCGAGAGCATCGAGAATGACCTGCTTGCGATAGTCGAATTGGTCGGCCGCCTGGTCGAACTTCGCAAGCTCCTCGGCCGGATGCGTCACGCTCAGACGAAAAATCTCCTTCGTGTCGTCGAACAGCGCCACCTTGGTGGAAGTGGAACCCGGAGAAAGCGTAAGAATCTTGTAGCCCATGATGAAACCTTTCTGCTTGATTTTCTAGAGCTGTTTTCTGTTTTGAATCGCGAAAAGAACAAGCGATGTCACATACCCGATAAGCACCAGCCAGACATATGTGGAAAGCCACGAAGCAATCACATCGCCCCCTGCAGGCGTTTGCACGACGGCCATGGTGAACGATATGCACGTCACGAAAATAAAGTTCTCGATGAACACCGAAAACACGGGGCGGATGCGCAGGCCTTCAAGGGGGCGCGTGGCGACTTGTCCGGCCGCCGGCACGGGCAGCACGAGCTGCAAAAGCACGTTCGTGAAAAACGCGCTCGCCGTGCCCGGATACCACGCCTGAAATGAAATCGGCGCAGC
>CALBLG010000142.1 GCA_937895975.1 uncultured Slackia sp. | reverse complement strand
CCCCCGATCTCCGCCTTGAGAGGGCGGCGTCCTAAACCGCTAGACGACCAGGCCAAATGGCTGGGGTGGAAGGAGTCGAACCCTCACATACGGCACCAGAAACCGCTGTCCTGCCATTAGACGACACCCCAGTGATGTGTGCGCTTGCTCAAGCGCAGGACGGTATATTACGGACTTTCTAACGCTTCGTCAAGAACTTTTCCAATCTTTTTTGAAAAATTTGTTCGCACGCTTCCGATTCGGCTTTTGGAATAGAAGCAAGCAGGGCATTGCGCTCGTTGGGAACCTCGCCTTCAACTACGGCTGCGAGCAGGGCGTTGAGCGTCTGGCCAATCTGCTTTCCACGTGCGTCGGAACGTTGCGCGACATCGTTTCCGTCAATTTTCAAATCGCCCACGCCGAGCGCCTCGCCGTTCGAAATAAGACTATCGAGCATGCGCAGTTCGATATCGACTTCGCGTGCGCGTTGCTCGTTTCCCGGTCCGTGCCCTAGAGCGTCGCTTCGCTGGAGCGTCAGCGCGTTGCGCGCTCGCCGCGCATCGCCCCCGAGCAGCGCTGTAAACCATCGAACAGCTTCCACGTTTGGCGCAAAGCTCGTCATGTGCCACGCAATGGCATCGCATGCCTCGGCAACGACGCGCCTCTTTACGCGCAGCCGCCTCATAATGTCCTGCGCTTGCTGTGCGCTGCGTTGCGCGTGATCGTGGTTCGCGTGCGGCTTGGCTATGTCGTGCAGAAGCGCCGCCCAGCGCTGCGCCTCGTCGATGGGTGCAGCATCTACGCTGTGGGCAAGGTGCCCCAGCAGATCATAGGCGTGCCGCTTCGATTTCAGCTTGAAGTCTTGCAGGGCAACCAATTCTGGCACGGCGATGCCAACCACGGCCAGCTCGTCTTCGACGAGCCGGCCGGCGTGCGCGCCGAGCAAGAGTTTGGTGAATTCTGCCCCAATACGTTCTTTGGCGACGCGCTCGAGAAGAGGCGCGAGCTCATGCGCGGACTGACGAGTGGAGGGTTCTATTGCGAACCCCATTTGCGAAGCGAACCGCACCGCGCGCATCACGCGCAGGGGGTCTTCGGCAAAGCGCCGATGCGCGTCGCCGACGGCTCGAATGGTGCGCGCCTCGATATCTGCCGCGCCGCCGAAAGGGTCCAGAATGCCGCGATTCGGATGGAATGCGATGGCATTCATAGTGAAGTCGCGCCGCGCCAAATCGAGCCGAATATCGTCGACGAATTCGACATGGTCGGGGTGCCGGGAATCGGAATAGGGTCCCTCGACGCGGTATGTGGTGATTTCGACAGCATCGCCGCGCACTATTGCGGTGACGGTTCCGTGCTTCGTTCCCGTTTCGTGCACGGCAAGCCCCTTCGCGCGCAGCACGCGGGCCGTCTCGCGCCAGGGGGCGTTCGTCGCTATGTCGGCATCGTGAGGGGGTCGTCCCATAAGGGAATCTCGAACCCAGCCGCCAACGATCCACGCCTGCCACCCTGCCGATTCGAGGGCGTCGAGGGTAATTGCCGCGGGGGTTGAGGGAATTATGTTCATAGCTGCGTCCATAGGCGAAGCATAGCCCAATGAGGCGCGTGGGCGATGTGCGATGCGCCATCTGGATTCGTTTCTTCAAAATACGCCGTCGCAATAGGGGCGTTTTCCTTTCGAAATGCATTTCCCCGTATTTCTTGAGGGTTGTAGGCATGGTTTCGTCAGTCCCTATTCCTCTATGATTTTGCGTCGTCTCTCTAATGCGCGGCGGGGGTCGCGCAAATTGTCAACGGCTCCGTCAAAAGAGCCAAAGTCCCATATCGGGACGAGAATCAAGGAGGAGACGATGCGGGGATATCTCAAGAATGCGGCGTGCAATGGACGCCGTCCGAAGAAGGTGGGGCCTCAACGCCTGTATTCCAGGCCTCGGCTTGTCAACCGCCTTGTGTCCGAGCGAAGCGTCGCGCGATTCGTCATTGCCCCGTCGGGTTTCGGAAAAACCAGCCTGGGCCTTGCATATGCGAGTTCGATATTCGGCTTTCGCGGGGTGCATTGGGTAGATTGCCAAAGCCCGAGCTTTCTGCGCGAGCTCGATGCCGAAACCATTGCGAGCGACCTAAAAGACGTTCCCGGTGGCGCGGCGCTCGTCGTATTCGATGACGTGCCCTATCTGGACGACGTTCGCACGGCGCAGTTTTCTGCGGAAATCGATGCCATCCTCGACCTTGGATGCGAGGTGCTGGCCATTACCACGCCCGCATTCGGCGCTTTTGCCGATGCCCAGCGCGACAGCGTGGTGCTTGGCGCGCGCGACTTGCTGGTCGACGATGCGGAAATCGTCGCAAGCCGCGTCGAGGGAGCCGAGGGACTGCGCGAGTGCGACCGAGTGCCGGCGTTTCTCTGGGGCGACGATTCGGGCATGCGCGATTTCCTAAGGGGAATGCGCCCTGGAGAGATGCCGGCCGAGATGCGTGCGCCGGTATTCGTGATGGAAGCTCTGCAATCGGGCTCGTTCGACGATTTGGCGGTGGTGTCGGGCGGGGTTCGGTCCGATGCCCAGCGATTCATCAGCGAGCATTACCCGTATGTGGGCGTCGATTTGGCCGACGAGACGTTCGAGGCGCATGGCCTTGAAATATCGCAAGTCGTTGAGGGGCTGGGCGATTCGCTCGACTCCTTGGGCCGCGCCTCAACGCCGCCGGCCCGCGATGCCCTTTCGGCGAAGGTGGCATGCATGCTGGTGTCGCGGGGTTTGGGCGACCGCGCGTGCGACGTGATGCGCGAGGCGTGCGCTCGGAAGCGGCGCATTTCGTGGCTCGTGTGCCAGCAATGGCCCCTTTTTGATGCGGGATGCGTGCGTCCAGCGCAGGACCTCTTCGACAGTTTGGGTGCGCGCACGGCGGGGATCGATGCGTCGATGGTGGTCGCGGCGGCGGCGCGCTTGGTGATGCTCGACGACGCGTCTGGCGCGGCGGCGTTGGCGAAGCGCGCGCAATCCATGACGACGCTTACCGATTCAGACTCGTTTGCGTGCTCGCTTATCGCGCTGTTGGCTGGTGACGGCGATGCGGCTGCCGCTGCCCGCAAATATCTGGCAATGGTGGCCTCGGGAGAGAAGGCCGTTGCCGACTTGTGGGCTTCTTCGATTGCCGAATCGGCGCTCGCCCTGTCTTCGGGCGATGTTCCGGCGGCGTATGGGGCGCTTGGCGGGCTGGCCGTGTCCGATGTTCGGCCTAGGGCCGCATCGCTTTACATCGCATTACTGCTGAACCGTTTGTCGCCCGCCGATGCAGCTTCGTTCGGGCAACCTGCCGTTGCGGCGGCGAAAATGCTGCTCGAGGCAATTGCTCGCCAGCATGCCGAGGCATGCGTTGCCGAGGCGCTGCTGCTCTCGGGGCTCGCGCGCTGCGGCCAGCAGGTTGACCATCCCCTCGATCGCATTCGCGCGTGCGATTCTCTTCTGGTGTCGATTGCGGCCCAAAGGCGCGCGTCGGCGGCAAAGCGCAGCTGCGCGCCTGCTACGGGGCGCAGCGCGCGCACTCTTGACGCGCCGCCCGCGATTGTCCCCGAGATGCGCATAAAGGTCTTCGGCGGCATGGAGGTTTCCATCGGCGGCGAGCCCGTCGACCCGAAAGCGTTCGCCAACCAGCGCACCAAAACGCTTCTGGCCGTTCTTACGTTGTTCCGTGGAAAAGAGGTTCCGCGCGGCGAGCTGCTGCGCATTATGTGGCCGGGCTTCAACGAGCAACGGGCCACGAACAACTTCTATTCGCTGTGGTGCAAATTGCGCCGGGCGTTGGGCTCGGGCAAAGCCGACGAGTGCCCGTATCTCGTGCGGCATCGAACGAGCGTGATGCTCGATGCCCGGTATGTGAAAACCGACGTGGAGGAATTCGAATCGCTGTATCGGACGCTGATGTTCGAGGAGCCGAACGCCCGCGCCTGGATGGCCGTGTTCGAACGCATGGAGGAAGACTTTTCGTGCGATTTGCTTCCGAGCGAAGTCGACAACCGTTTTATCGGGGCTATGCGCCAGAAGTATAAAACGCGACGGGTCGACGCGTACGTAGCGGCGGCGATGCGCCTGGTAGACGCGGGCGAAGCATCCTGCGCGCTGTGGTTTGCGAACGCGGCGCTCGAAGCAGCGCCGGGCAGGGAGGATGCGTATTATGCCGCGATGCGCGCCCAGGCCGCCAGCGGGCAACGCGTGCAGGCGATGGAAACGTATCGGGCGTGCGACGCGTATTTGGCCGAGCATCTGGGCATCGACCCGTCCGAGCGGATGGCCGCGCTGTACGCCGAGCTGCTCGAGGGGCGTTAGGCCGCCCTGCCAGGGTGGGGGTTCTCTGTTTGCTGCCAAGCCGTTGCTTACGCGATGCTTCGCTGTGTTAAAGTGCCTTTTATATGCGCGCTCGCGCATGACGACGATTACGATTCCGCCCCGAAATGCGGGCGAGGGTAAGGCAGGCCATGGGATTCCTTTCGAAACTTCTCACGTTTGGCGAAGGCAAGCAGCTGAAGCGCTATCAAGCGCTCGTTGACAAAATCGGTTCGCTCGAGCCTTCGATGGAGGCTCTGAGCGACGCCGAATTGGCGGCGCTCACGGCCGCATACAAGCAACGCGTGGCCAATGGCGAAAGCCTTGACGATTTGCTGCCCGAGGCATTCGCCACGGTGCGCGAGGCAGGCAAGCGCGCCATGGGCATGCGCCATTTCGATGTGCAGCTTATTGGCGGCATGGCGTTGCACGAAGGCCAAATCGCCGAGATGAAAACCGGCGAGGGCAAGACGCTCGTGTCCACGTTGGCAGGCTATTTGAATGCGCTTTCCGACAAGGGCGTGCATATAGTTACCGTGAACGACTACCTGGCCCGTCGCGACAGCGAGTGGATGGGGCGCCTGTATCATTTCCTGGGCATGGAAGTGGGCCTGGTTCAAAATGGCATGCGCCCGGCGGCCCGCATTCCGGCATACAAGGCCGACGTTACGTATGGCACGAACGCCGAGTTCGGCTTCGATTACCTGCGCGACAACATGGTGACGCGCGCCAGCTCGCGCGTGCAGCGCGGGCACAACTTCGCCATCGTCGACGAGGTCGACTCGATCCTTATCGACGAGGCGCGCACGCCGCTCATCATTTCGGGCGCGGGCGTGAAGGCCGCCGACACGTACAAGAAGTTCGCGCAAGCGATGTTCGGCTTGGTTCGTGATGAAGATTACGAGCTCGACGAAGCCAAGAAGACCATCGTGGCCACCGAGAGCGGCTTGGCGAAAATCGAGGCCCGCTTGGGCATCGACGACATTTACGCCGACCCGTCGGGCCAGTTGGCGAACCATTTGCAGCAGGCCTTGAAGGCGCATTTCATGTTCCACCGCGATGTCGACTACGTGGTTGTGAATGGCGAAGTGAAGATCGTCGACGAGTTCACCGGCCGCATCATGGAAGGCCGCCGCTATTCCGAGGGCCTGCATCAGGCGG
>CALBLG010000141.1 GCA_937895975.1 uncultured Slackia sp. | reverse complement strand
CTTCTTCACCGGCCTGTGCCTGTGGCCGCCTTGCGCGAACATGCCGCTGTTCGAGGCCGCCATCAATGGTCTCGGCGGCGCGATGAGCGTGCGCATCATCCACTACTTCATGATGTTCGTGTTCATTGCGTTCACGCTGCTGCACGCCTATCTGGCTAATATCGAGGGTCTTGCTCCGTCGAAGCTCATGTTCTTCGGCAAAGAGCACGGCGGCCTGACCTACGACATCGAGAAGCACAACATCTCTGGTGTCGACAACCTGGGCCACGACGAGCACTAATTCCGCAACGAACGGAAGATTCGCTTACCAGAAGAGCTCGCGAGCAATCGCGGGCTCTTCTTTTTGTATCGCGGGCCTTTCCGCCGAGGTATTTGACTTGCAGCGCTTCAGCGGCGCTTCGCCTTGCGTGCGAAACGCCTCGCGCGCGGAAATCGCATGCGCGTGTGTTGGACCCCATGCGAGTGCGGTGGTTCAGGCGGGCGCCGTAATGCGGTTGAGGCGAGAACGTCTGTCGCGCATCGTCGTGCGCGATATGTCCCAAATCCTGATTTGTGACTGTACGAAATGCCGCATTTTCAGGGAAACCTGCGTTTCTCGCAACATAACCCCAGGTCAAATTTCGGGGATGTGAAAGATGCGTGCCTCCTGAGCCGAAAACGGCAGTCACAAATCCGAATTTGGGACAGAAGCGAGCAAAACGTCGTTCGCCATGATAGAGTGTGCGTCAAACAGACCGTCGAGAGGCGTCCCCATGGCTATCGTGGTTGGCAAAATCAGCGCTTTGCGCACATGGCGCGCATTCGTCCTGTCGGGCGATGGCGGTTCTGTGCCGAATGCGAGCGAGCGCCGGCGCGCGACGAAAAAGGCTGTTGCGTTTCTTGCTTCCGGAAAGACGCCCGCCATGCCTTCCGAAGTCGCGCGAGAGCTCTTCGGGGCCGGGCAGGAAATCGAGGCGTTGGTTTCGGTCCCTTCTGCTCGAAACGCAGCAAAGGAAATTCACGCCTATGTTCGCAAAGGCCCCTTCCATCCCCATTCCTTTTATGAGGTATGCGACGGCGTCTATGCGAGCACGCCGGAAATGGTCTTCTGTGAAATGGCGAACGGGCTTTCGCTTGAAAAGCTCATCCTTTTCGGTTTCCAGCTCTGTGGTACCTACTTCGTTCTTGACGGTGAAATCGCTTACGGCACGAGACCCTTGAGCAGTCCAGAACGCATAAAGGAATTCGTGGAGCGCTCGCCTCGGTTCAAGGGATCCCAAAAGGCCGCGAGGGCCGCCAGCTACATTGTTGCTAATTCCGCGTCGCCGCGCGAGAGCATACTTGCGATGCTGCTATGCCTTCCTTATTCGCTCGGAGGCTACGGCATCCCGCGCCCTTTGATGAACTTCGAGGTGAGGTTGCCTCGCTCCACGAAGGCGACGGGACGCGCGTCGCTGCGCTGCGATTTGTTCTGGCCCGACGCGAAGCTCGACGTTGAATACGACAGCTCAAAGTATCATGCGCTAGAAGAGTCGCTCTCGACCGATTCCATAAGGCGAATCGCGCTCGAGTCGATGGGGATCACGAGCATCAACATTACGGCCGAGCATATGCGCCGGGCATCGCTTTTCGATGAGGCTGCGCGTGGAATCGCCCGCATTCTTTGCAAACGCATAAAGGCGCCCGGCGATTTCGCACGGAAGCAGGACCGTCTTTGGGCGGAGGTCGGTCTCGCCGCGGCAACCGCGCGTGAATGCCGCGGCGCTTCTCGTGCGAAAAGCGGCGGCGTCATGCGGGCGGCGGAAAGAGCGCGAGAACGTTCGAGCGACACTGCGATGTGCTGAGCTCGGGGTTTTGAGAGGCATCGAGGGCGCAAGGCTCGAATTCTGGATTCGATACTGGTGATTAGCTGATTTTGTCCCAAATCGCGATTTGTGACTGTAGATTTTGGCTTGGGAAGCGTGCGTCTTCCGTGTCACCGAAATTTGACCTGGGGTTATGCTGAAGGAAACGCAAGCTTCCCTGGAAATGCGGCATTTTGCACAGTCACAAATCCGAATTTGGGACAGAAAATGTTGGAGGATGATAATTGCATGATGGTTGGGGCGGAGACATGCGCAGGGCGGTCGCATTCATCGGCTCGACCTGCGTGGCAGCAATTGCCGGGCTCCTATCGGGCCGACTCGGGTTTTCTTGGGGAAGGCGCCGCGGGTTTGGCAAAGTTCGATACCATGGAAACCGTGTTTGTTGGTGCGTGAAAGTGAGCGTGTATGCTGCGAGTGAACCATGCGATTCTGCATGTGTGCGATTTCGAGTCGTGCGTGAACGTGTTCTCGGACGAAGAGATTGATCTGGCCGACCGCAAGGCGAAATCGTACGTGGGCAAGACGTGCCGCAAAGCGCTGTCGAGCGTGGAGAACCGCCGCGGCGAATTCGAGGTGGATTCGGCGTTCAAAAACGAGATCAAAGATTATTTCGCCAACCAAGTCGACTTCGTAAGCCTGTCGCGCCAGTGCGCCCAGTTCATCGCCGAAGAGCTGGGCCATATGGAATCGCCCGAGAGCTGCGACGTGCTGGTGGCCGATTTCGAAGACGACGCGCCGAAGGTGTCTGCCGATACGGCCAAGGAAGACCAGGAGGCGGCGTACGAAGCGCAGGGCAAGCGCTACTTCGCCATCGTGATGCTGAACAGCCGCCCGGCGTTTATGCACGAAGTAGGCAACGGCGAGGCCGGTACGCGCGTCGACATCGCGCGCCACCACGCCATTCTGCCGAACCCTTCGCAGAAGGTGGCAAGCTATGCGCTCATTGAAAGCAAGACGCTCGAAATTCTGTTCTGCGACAAAGAGCGCGAGATTTCCGGTGAAACGCGCCTGCTTCTGCCCGAGTGCTTGTTGCAGTGCACGAGCGTCGTATCCAGCAAGGAAGTCGTGGACACGGTGACGCGCATCGTGGAAGAAGTGGCGCAGGAATTCGGCGCGAACACCGCTGTGGCCGCGTCGAAGGCGAAGGCGTACGTGAACGAGAACGCCGATGATTCGGAATATCTCGCGCCGTGGGACATGGCCGAGGAAGTGTTTGACGACGAACCCATGCAGAAGCGCTTCGAGGAAGCCGTTGCCGCCGAAAACCTGCCCGACAAGGTGCCCATGGAGAAGAAGGCCGCGCAGCGTTTGGCGCGCAACCACAAGATTCGCACCGACACGGGCATCGAAATTACGTTCCCGACGGAATACTCGCACAACCCCGATTTCATCGAGTTCGTCAGCATGCCCAATGGCATGATTTCCATCGAGTTGAAGAACATCGGCAACATCGAGAATAGGTAGGGCCGTCCGTTCGCCGCACGGGACATGCAAATCCGCTTCGGGCAGGTCCTGGCTCGCACGAACAGCACATTAAGTGCTGTTCGGCTCGTGCGGAATCTTGCGTATTCGCACGTCCCGTGCGGCGAACTGCTCTTCCATGTAACGATTATGGTCGAGATTAAATCATGGACCTCGTTCGAGATTTTGGCAGTTATTGAGAACACCTGTTCGATTTTGCTATACTGGTGCGCATGGATAACGAACAGACATACTTCAACGCCATCCAAAAAACCACGGGGCTTGCGGCGCCCGAGGAACCGCAGCTCAATGCCGCGCAGCTTGAAGCGGTTACCACCACCGAAGGCTTTGTGCGCGTTATCGCGGGCGCAGGCACGGGCAAGACGCGCGCGCTCACGCATCGGTTCGCGTATTTGGTAAACGACCTGGGCATTCTGCCGGGCAATATTTTGTGCGTCACGTTCAGCAACAAAGCCGCGAACGAGATGCGCGAGCGCATTCGCCGCGTGACGGGCGACAACGACACGGGCTACATTTGCACGTTCCACAGCTTTTGCGTCACGGTGCTGCAGGAAGATTCGCATGCCGTCGGCTATCCGCGAAGCTTTTTGGTGCTTGATAATTCCGACATCGATGCCATGCTGCAGATTGTTTACGACGAGCGGAAGATCACGCTGCGCGAGAAGACGTTCGGTAAAGCGCGCGACATGATAGAGATGCGTAAAACCGCCACGCAGCTGGATTATTACCTCGACCTCATTTCGCTTCCTTTGGCCGATTTGAAGCAGAAATACCTGGATGCGCGCAAAGTGGACGACATCATCTTCTACGGCTATTTGTACCAGCAGAAGAAGTGCTTCGGGCTCGACTACAACGACCTCATCAACATCACGCTGCATATTTTTCGCGAGTTTCCCGACATTGCGGCGAAGTGGCAGCAGCGCATCGAGTATGTGATGGTGGACGAGTTCCAAGACATCGACGGCCAACAGATTACGCTGCTCGAGGCGATTATCGCGCACCACAAAAATCTGTTCGTGGTGGGCGACCCTGATCAAACCATCTATACGTGGCGTGGCGCCGATGTGCGATACCTGTTGGATTTCCCCGAGGCGCACCCCGGCACGAAGACCATCATGATGACGGAAAATTATCGCAGCGTGCCCGAGGTGCTGGGCGTGGTGAATTCGCTTATCGAAAAGAACAAACTGCGCATTCCCAAGCGGTTGGAGGCTCGGCGCGTGCAGCATGGGCCCACGGTGTGGCACCACGCGAAATCGCCCGAAGACGAGGCGGTGTGGATCGCCGAAGGCGCGACCAAGCTGCATGAGGCGGGCGTGGCCTATCGCGATATGGCCGTGCTGTATCGCGCGCATTACGCGTCGCGCGCGGTGGAAGAGGCGCTGCTGAAGGCGAAGGTACCGTACACGCTGTATTCCGGTGTGCCGTTTTTCGCGCGGCGCGAGGTGAAAGACGCGCTGAGCTACCTGCGGTTCGTGGCATATCAAGACGACTTGTCGTTCGCGCGCATCGCCAACTTGCCGAAGCGCAATATGGGCCAGCGGCGCATGGCGTTTCTGCGCGACTGGGCCGATGAGCATGAATGCACGCTGTACCAGGCGCTCGAGCAAACCATCGACGACGAGATATTCAAGCGCACGAAGGCCAAGCAGCTGCTGGGGCTGGCAGAGCGTTTCCGCGGGCAGCTCGAGGGCCGCGCGGTGAGCGACGTGCTGTCGGCCGTGTTGAACGAGAGCGGCTACGACCGCATGCTTCGCACCGAGGGCAGCCAAGAGCGGCTCGACAACGTGGCCGAGCTGAAGCAGAGCATCTATGAGTTCGAAACCACGTGCGGCGAAGAGGTGACGCTGGAACATTACCTTTCTCATGTGGCGCTGCTCACCAATGCCGATGCAATGGACGCAGGGGCCGATAAGGTGAAGCTGATGACCATCCATGCGGCGAAGGGCCTTGAATTCAAGCATGTGTTCGTGTGCTCGATGACCGAGGGCATTCTGCCGTCGAAGAAAACGCGCACGCGCGAGCAGATGGAAGAAGAACGCCGGCTGGCGTTCGTGGCCATGACGCGCGCCGAAGACGGGCTGTACCTCACCGAGGCCGAGGGCTTCACGCATAAGGGAACACCGCGCTACCCGTCGCGTTTTTTGCTGGATATCGATCCGTCGTGCCTGCTGTTTTCGCATAAGCCCGACCAAACGGTGCTCGAGGCGGCTAAGGCGGCCTACGCGGCTAACGACCAATGGATTGCGGGCATGATGGGCGACGTGCAATTCCGCGAAGGCAGCCGTGTGCGCCATGCGGTGTTCGGCGAAGGCGTGGTGGAGGGAATCGACATGCAAAAGCGCGCTTACATCGTGCGCTTCGACGGCCTGGATACCACGCGCGCCATCAGCTTCCGCGCGAAATTGGAAAGCGCGTGAACGTGTTGAATGTTCAGAGCGTTTAACACGTTGCAAGTGAGTGAAAATGAAAAGCCCGCCAATGCGAGGCGGGCTTGAAGTGGGATGCGGCGCAGGGGGAGTGCGCCGCTTTTCGTGTAGGCTAGCGATAAATATTAGTCGACAGGTACTTGAATGCATTGTCGGCGCAGATGGCCACGATAGTTTTGCCTGCGGCTTCGGGCCGCTGCGCGATTTTGGTTGCGGAAAGAATTGCCGCAGCGGCGCTTTGGCCCAAGAAAATGCCGTCGGTTTTCACTACGGTGTGGCCGACCTCGTATGCCTCGTCGGCGTTCAGGTCGAGCACTTCGTCGGTCTGCATGTCGAACTTCGTGAAGTATTCGGGAATGCGGCCAGCCGGCACGTCGTGGAACGCAAGCACGCCATCGATGGTGTTCACTTCGGGATGCGCCGGGTCTTTGCGCGATTCGACCGCCGGCTGCGCGCCGATAATCTTGATATTCGGGTTCTGCTCGCGCAGGTATTTGCCGCAGCCCACAAGCGTGCCGCCCGTGCCCACCAGCGCGGTGAAGTAGTCGACGTTTCCGCCGGTGGCACGCCAAATCTCGGGCGCGGTGGTGCGGTAGTGCGTAAGCGGGTTCACTTCGGAAAGCCCCTGGTTTATATAGAACCAGCCATGGTCGTCGGCATATTTTTGTACAAGCGCGTAGAACTTGTCGAATACCAGGCCCTCGGTGGCCATAAGCTCGGGCACGCCGGGAATGTCCGAAAACTGCAGCAGCGTGGCACCATACGCCTTCAAGATTTGCGAGCGCTCGGCAGATACGCCGGGCTGGATGACGGTGGCGAACTTGTAGCCCTTCGCGTTGGCGTACGCCGCAAGCGCGATGCCCGTGTTGCCGCTGGTGAAATCGACGATGGTATCGCCCGGTTGTATCGCGCCGCGAGCCTCGGCGTCTTCGATCATGCCCAGGGCGATGCGATCTTTCACCGAGCCCGACGGGTTGAAATATTCCAGCTTCACTAAAATGCGGGCGGAAAGCCCCAGTTTGCGTTCGTAATTCGTCAGCTCGACGAGCGGCGTGTGGCCTACGAGCTCGGCAAGCGATGCGTATATTTTATCTTCCATGATGGGCTCCTATCGCTCGTTTTTGAAGAATGAATACTCGAACAGGGGCGTCAGGCGCTTGCCGGCGCGGTTCGCGTACAGGCGCAGCAGTGACGACGCGCAGCCGGCGGCGCCGCTGTACAGGCCCAAATAGCTCACGACGCGATTGGGAATGGTGCGCGTCCACGCGCCGAACCATGTGCGCTGGCCGGGCTTGTCGTCGGCCACGGTGGAATCGCCGATCAGCACGTCGGCCGTGCGGCGCGCGTATTCCAAGAACTCGCCTTCGCCGGTGAACTCGTACATGTCGACGAAATGCTCCAAAATTCCCGGCGTGCCGCAGCACTGGCAGTTCGCATTCCAATATCCCCAGGAATAATGCTCCGGGGCCCCGGCGCGAATAATGCCGCGCGACAGCCATATGCACCAATCGCGGTAGCTTTCGTCGCCGGTAAGCTCGTAAAGCTTGCGGAACGGCAGCACCGTGCCCACGGGGCCATGGCACGAGCTTAGATAGAACTTGTCGGTGGTAGGGCCGGTAACGGGGTGGTCTTGGTAGGGCACCAGCATGCCCGTTTCGTCGCCCACCGCGATGGCTTTCAGATATTCGACGCCTGCCTTGGCAAGCTCCAGGTAGCGCGGTTTGGGCGCCACTTCGTAGAGCAGGGCGAACATCCAGGCTGTGCCTGCGGTGCCGTGACTGAAATTGGGGAACGTGGTGTCTTTGGGGAAGCCGATGAGCTGCAAATCGAGCAGCTTCCAGAACATGCCGCCGTGCGGCGAGGGCTGCGCGTCATCGGCGATGTAGTCGGCTGCGGCGCACGCCGCGTCGAGATAGCGCGCATCGCCGGTCGCTTGGTACGTCAAAACGAAATAGAACACGAAGCCGCCATCGGCCACGATGTCTTCCTCGTGGCTCCAGTGCAAGCCGCGCTCGTCGCGCTTGGCTGCGGCAATAAGATCGTCGGCGACCTTCGCGGCGTAGTCGCGATATTTGACCTCGTTGGTAACGGCAAACAGGTCGAGTGCCAGCAGGCCCTCACCCACAGGGCCGTTCGAATAGCCGATGGCCCAACCGGGCACGGGGATTACGCCGCCCACGTCGCTGTTCAGCGTGGCGTCGTACCATTCGGGGCCGGTAGCGGTGGCGATAAGCTCGTCGGCCGCGGCGCGCGCATCGGCCAGGTAGCTTTCGTCGCCAGTCGCTTCGTACATGCGCAGGAAGAACGTGCCAATGCCGGCGGCGCCCGAATACAGACAGCGATGGCCGAAAATCATCACGTCGGGGCCGAAGCCGTTTTGGCCTTCGGGGAACACATCCCACAGCTTGCCGTTGGCGGTGGGGCGCTCGTGTGCGCGAATCCACGTGGCGGTCTCCTTCGCGGCGGCAAGGTAGTCGGTCGTCTGCGTTGCGCGAAAGACACTGGGCATGCGTCGAGCCTGCGGATCGCTCGGCGTGAACAAATGCGTGTGGTTGCAAGACTCGCACATGGTTGCTCCCTTTCATAAACCTTATAAACATACAGGGATAATAGGTATTACGAGAAGGAATTATAGACCTAACAACCAAGCATTCAAGTAGGAAATAGGGGAATTTTGAAAGAATGAAGCAGCGCTCAGGCCCTGTGTTGCATCAGGCCGCATCGCCGCGATTTGAATATAAGCGTCTTGCCTTTAACTATTCGAGAGTAAGCAATTCCAGATATGAGGCCCTATACGATCTGCGTAGTCTTGGCTTTGATGGAGGATATGTGCAATGTAAACGTTGTCGCGCAAATGCTCGCGGTTTTCCAGCAGCGCTTCTGGATGCAGCCGATATCGAGGACGCGTCGGTCGATGAACTGCTTGAGGCAGCCGAACGCCTGGGCGTCGACCCGAATGGCTACGTTGAGGCGCTAATTCTTCGAGCTGTAGACGAGCTCAAGATAGCTGCTGAGAGGTGAATTGTTGCTTGAACAGCACCAGTATTCTGTTTAGAATTAAAGTTGTTTTAAACATAGATTAATTCGAAAGAAATTCTAAATATGAAATACGAGCTCAGTGAAAAGAAAGCGGCAGCCCTGCTCGGGGTAAGCGTTGGCAGAATCTCGCAGCTTGTAGGAGCCAAGCAGCTCGATGTCATTACCGTTAACGGCAAGGTTCGTATTTCGCGCCAATCGGTTGAGGAGTATCGGGCAGGCGAAAAGAAGCCCGGGCGCCCTTCTGGCGCTTCGTATGCCACTGCTGCGCGGTATGCGTTGATGAACGCCGACTACGAGGTTGCTCGGGTTATATACGATACCGCTTTGGATGACCCTCTTTCCGTTGAGCGTGTGATTGATGCGCAGCGCGCTCCCCTTGGAGTGCTTACGTCGGGCGGCAAGCCTAAGAAGCGCGAGCTCAATGAGTGGTGGCGACATCGGTCCATTCCGAATTCGCGGCCAGGCTTTGAATCGAAGCTTGTGGGGCTGGGCATTGACGTTTCGAGCAACCTTGCCGTGAAGAATTTGGGCCTTTCGCTTTCCGATTGCTACTGGTTGTGTCCCGCCGATAGTGGGGGTCTTTTGTGGCACGATTTAAATTATTTCGAGAACGATTTTGCAGAGTCGGCCATGATCGGTTGGGACAGTTGGCTTTCGGGGGTGGGCCTCAGCTCGCCCGACAATACGTCAGAGGGCGAGCTTCCTAAAAAATGGGTTATTGACGGGTCGGGCGCTCGTTTGCTGTTGAAAGGAGGCGGCGTCGACGATCAGCGTCCATATAACGAGGCGGTTGCGACGGCACTTCATCGACGTTTGCTCGATGAGACCGATTATGTTGCGTACGACATAGTTTCGACCGTAGATGGCCCTGCCTGCTGCTGTGGGAATTTCCTCAATGGTCGCGAGGAGTATGTTCCGGCTGCGTATGTGAAAGACCTGGGCGGTCGTATTCGTGCGTCGAACGTGTACGATCGTTTCTGTCGCACGGCGTCTACGCTTGGCGTAGATGAACTTGAGCTGCGCACGGCCATGTCCAAGATGATTGTCTGCGACTTGATTCTGGCGAACTTCGATAGACACTGGCGCAATTTCGGCTTCGTTCGCGATATCGATACTCTCGAGTTGCGTGCCGCACCAATTTTCGATTCTGGTAATTGCCTCTGGTTCAACAAAACCGATAGGGAGGTTGCGGCCGGCGATTATGCCTTCCTGCCGCGACCTTTTTCGCACGATATTGTTGGCGCGCTAGCCTGCGTCGACAATCTTGATTGGTTTGACCCGACGGCATTGGATGGTTTCGCCGATGAGACTTGCGAGATATTGCGAGCGAGCAAGCACGCATCAAAACCAGGAAGGATTGACTTTGTCCATAAGGGGCTAGAGCGAAATATTGAAACCGTTTGCAATGCCGCCAAACTGCTTACGCCGCGTATTGCGCGAGGCGTCTAGTTTTGATATCGCTGGGCTCTGCCCTTTTGACGTGTTAAACGCTCAGAGCATTTAACGCGTCGGGACGTTGTCCTTTGAAGCAAGGCAAACCAAGAAGGCCCCTATCCTATTTCCTGAACGCCTGGAACGTTGTGAGGGAAATAGGATAGGGGCCTTCGAGCAGGTCAAACGATCCGGCAGCAGGTTCGCGTGTCGATTTGCTACTCAACCTCGGCAAGCGTGGGGATGGACTGCTGCGCGCCAACCTTCGTGGTGGCCATCGCGCTCGCCTTTGTGGCCAGCGCCACCGAATCGGTCAGTGACAGGCCGCGTGCATGGCCGGCCACCATTGCGCCGATGTAGGTGTCGCCCGCGCAGGTGGTGTCGATTGCGCGCGTCTTCGGCGGCACCGACTCAATCGTCTCTTCGCCGCAGAACACCATTGATCCGCGCGCGCCCAGCGTAATGGCCACGCAGCCCACACCCTTGGCCTTCAACACGTTGGCCGCGCGTCTGGCGTCTTCGGCGTCGGCGGGGTAGATGCCCGTCATCATCTCGCATTCGCCTTCGTTCACCACCACCAAATCCAGGCACGGCAGCACTTCTTCGGGAATCTCGTGCGCCGGCGCGGGGTTGATGGCGACGTACAGCCCTCGCTTGCAGGCCTCCTGCAGCGCCGCCCACGTGGTTTCGTAGTCGCATTCCAGCTGCACCAGGAAGACGTCGCCCGGCTCGGCCACCTGGTCAAGCGCGTGGCGCACCGTGGCGATGCGCGTGCTGACGTTCGCGCCCGCGTCGATGGTGATGAAGTTGTCGCCGTTCACGCGGGTGATGATGGCCACGCCCGTGGGGCAGCTCTCGCTGCGCGCGATATATTCGCAGCTCACGCCATGCTCGGCCAGCCCCGCGATCATCTGGTCGCCGAACGCATCGGCACCCACCGCGCCCAGCATGCATACCTCGGCGCCCATCTTCGCGGCGGCCACGGCCTGGTTGGCGCCCTTGCCGCCCGGGTTCGTGATGAATCCGCGGCCGATGATGGTCTCGCCCAAGTTGGGCATGTGGTCGCTTTCGATCGACAGGTCCATGTTCAGGCTGCCGAACACGATGACTTTGCTCATGATGGTCCTCCGCATTACGTGGAATAGGATGATGACTGGGTAGGTTGTGTTCGTTGGCGAACGCATCGGGGTGAACCGGAGATGCGCTCGCCAACGAACGCCATTGCGGTTTGCTTCTGGCAGGAATCGCCGCGAGTAAGTCTTTTTGCTTAGAAGCGGGGCTTTCCTGGCAGAAAACGCGACGATTCAGTCTTTTGAAACCCGCGAATCTTGGAGCACGGCGCCCTAACGCTGCCGCAAAGGGCGATTCTCGGCCGAAATGCCCTCGAATGGCGAATCCGTTATCGACAAAAGTACTGAATCGCGGCGATTCCTGCCAGGAAAAGCACGGCTTCGTGCAGAAGCACCGGCTGCGCGACCGTACGCGCAGCCGGCTGAAGCAAAACTAGCTGTTGTCGGCCTCTTCGGCCTTCGGAATGAGGAACGACGTGGCCAATGCCAGCACCAGAAGCACGGCGCCCGCGATCATGGCCGCGCCATAGCCGGCGGCAGCCCCGCTCGTGGCGGCAACCGCGTCCATAGCGGCATACAGCACGGCGTAGGAAAGGCCGGCGCCCAGGTTGAACGCGCCCGCGTTCATGCCAGGCAGGTAGCCCGTGTTGTCTTTCGGCGAAAGCACGATGCCCAGGCCGTTCAGCATGATGTTCGCGGTGCCCGCGTAAGAAATGCCCAGCACGACGGAGATCACAACCAACACAGCGATGCTGGTGTTGTTCGCGACGAAGATGCCGAACAGCGCGCCCAGGATGGATACCACCAGGCCGGCGCGCAGCACGGCGTGGTAGCCGAACTTGCTGGCCAGAACGCCTGCGATGGGGCCGAAGCACAGGCCAAGCAGCGCGTACGGGGTCAGCGTGGCGAAGCTCACCACGTCGGCGCCCATGGCAACGCCGCACGCCTCGTCCTGCGCGATGGCGGGCACGACGCCGTTCATGATGGCGAACACGCCGGTCATGGTAAGCAGCGTGGTAAGCAGCAGGCCCCAGGTGCGGCGCTGCTTCAGGTAGCGCGTCGAAACCATGGGAACGTCCTTTTTCTTCTCGACGTTCCAGAACACGACGAAGAACACGGCGGCGATAATCACCAGCACGACGATCATCATGATGTTGGCCTCGGCCAGCTTCTGAATTTCGTTGATGGCCAGGTACGCCGACAAAAACGCGATGCCCAGCGTAACCACGCCAGCCCAGTCCATCTTCGGCGAGCCTTCGGCTTTGCTTTCTTTAGAGCACGTCCACACCAGCACCACGGCCAGCGCGGCCACCACGGCCATGCAGATGAACACCGAACGGAAGCCGAAGTTGCCGGCAAGCCAGCCGCCCAAGATGGCGTCGACGCCTGCGATGCCGCCGTTGACCGAGGTCAGAACGGCCATCAGCTTGGTATAGCGCGCCTCTTCGGTCACCTGGGTGTGCAGCATGATGAGGCACATGGGCACAACCGGGCCGGCGACGCCCTGCATGATGCGGCCGATCATAAGCATGGTGACGTTTTGCGCGGCCGCGCTCACCACGCAGCCAATGCCGGTGATAAGCAGCATGCCGCACAGCACCTTCTTGCGGCCCGCGATGTCGGCCAGGCGGGGAAGGAACAGGCTGAACAGCGCGGCGGCCGTAAAGAACACGGTTTGCGTGGTGCCGATTTCAGTGGCGGGGGGGTTTATATCG
>CALBLG010000140.1 GCA_937895975.1 uncultured Slackia sp. | reverse complement strand
GTTTTGAGAAAATTGCGGCGCGTGAGCCCTTTCGGGCCGTGTGCTCCTGACATCTCTCCTCCTCCAAAGATCGTGTCAGGATATCCCCTTGCATGAGGCGAGAAGAGTTTGTTGCGGGCTTGTTTTCGCCCCAGAATGGCACACGTCCAGCACTGGACGCGATGCCCGATTCCCCAAATTCCCCTTGCGGCATGCTCGTTCTTATCGGATATCCCCTGCGGCCCTTACGGGCCGCCCCTTGCGATTCCGCATCCCCCGACGCGAAACCGCTCCTGATAAGAATTGGCCAAATCCTTAGTTGTCATATTGTCACAATGTATTGCGACAATCAATCAACTGAATTGTTTTATTTTGGGAATAATTTGAGAATAAACGCCCTACCGTCCATCGCGGCGACGCAGCAGGCGCTCGTCTACAAGGGCCACGATGTCTTCGTCGGTCAGACCCGCCTCCACGCAGCCGCGAATCATGTCGTCGACGAGAAGCTCGACTGGCGAATCGTAGGCGCGGGCGGCGCCGATTTCCCTCTGCTCCAGCACAAACGTACCCTTGCCGCGTCGCGTGGAGATGTAGCCCTCGCGCTCCAGGTCCATGTAGGCGCGGTTGATGGTGTTGTAGCTGCTATCCAGGTCGACGGCCAGAGCGCGCACCGTGGGCAGTTTGTCGCCCGGCTGGTAGCGCCCCGCGCCAATGAGGTAAGCGATGCGGTTTTTCACCTGAATCCACACCGGCAGGCCGCTCGAATGGTCAACTTGAAAGCCCTCCATGGGATTTTCCGCTTGCTGATCGCTCATCGGACGGCCTCCTTGCCTTTCTCCATCGCGTCGGCCAGGCTGTCGGAAAGCGCGCTGGGCACCGTGACCACCGCGCCCTTCGACGCCTTCACCGTTTCGTATTGCTGCAACATGGTGCGCAGCTGCAACGCCGCCGACGGATCACCGTATGCCCTCGCCGCCTCGGAAAGCATGTCGGCCATGTCCGCCTCGGCCGAGGCCACCGTCATGCGCGCGTTCTTCTCGCGGTCGGCCTGCGCTTCAAGAGACATCACGTGCTGCAAATCGTCGGGAATCACGATGTCGCGCACCTTCACCGAGATAACGCCGATTCCCCAAGCCGCGGCCTCGCGCTCGACCTCTTCCTTTATTTCCTGGTCGAGCTGGTCGCGACGCAGCGCGACCTCGGCCACCGTCGAGCGGCCCACGGCCTCGCGCATGGCGGTTTGCGCCAGAAACGACACGGCGGCATAGTAATCCTCGACCTCGGTACAGGCTTTTTCGGCATCCCACACCATCCAGAACAACACCGCATCCACCGTTACCGGCACCAAATCGGCCGTGAGGGTTTTCTCGGCATAGAACGGCGTGGCAATGGTGCGCTGGTCGACGCGGATGGTGCCGTGCTCCAAAATGGGAATGGTGAAATACAGCCCCGGGCCCGCGACGCGCGAAAGCTTTCCCATGCGCAGCACCACGACGCGCTCCCATGAAAGCGCAATGTGCACCGACGACACGGCGAGCAGCGCGCACACGAGCGACACCGACATCTCGAGAATGCCCACGCCGCCTGCCAGGGCGCGCGCCGCGAGCAAAACCACGCCGAATGTGAGCAGAAACACCGTGATATTGAACACAGTCGCACCGTTGCGCGACGATTTGCGCGGCACGTACGACGTGGCGGCGCGCATCTCGGCGTCTTTGTCGCGCGCATCGTAGGGCATGCCCACATACGCCCGGCGATCGGCCTTTTCACTCTTCTTAAGCGGCATCGCGCTCCCCTTTCACGATTATGATCATACCCCTTGCGGCACAGCGAGCATGCCGGCCAAATTCGTCGTTTGCGTTGCATCGAACGCGGAAATTCCAACAACCAGATATCGCAGCGTTATGCCTCCTACGAGCACAAACAACGCCACCCACAAAAGCTGGTTGCGTCTGTTCTCGAACGTGAGCAACCGCTCAAGCACAAGCGGAATGCCCAAGCCGCACACCACGAGCCCCGCCCAGAACGGCCATCGCAAATCGCCCGCAAGAAGCGCCCAAGCAGCCTGCGACGTATCGGAGGAAGCGAGCAGCCAAGCCACATACGCTAGCAGGCACGCGGCCTCGAGCGCAACCACGACGCTGTCGGCCCGCGATAGCGCAACGAACGGGCCCATAAGCGGCGCGCGGCATTCCACGAACGCCCACGCGCCCAAGCACAGCGCGACGCCGCACGAGACGCCCGAGAGCACGAAGAGCGCCGGCACGAGCGGCGTTTGCCATGCGTCTATTGATGGAAGCCCCGCAAGCAACACGCCCGTGTAGGTTATTACCGCCATTCCGACAAGCGTGCCGGCGGCACCCGCCGGCACGGCCAATTTTGCCCGCAGGTCCCACATTTCCAAAATATTCGCGAGCGCGAACGCCGCAGCAATGACGCAAGCGGCAGCAAGCGCCCATGCGCCCACCGCGACTGGCGAGAAAGACGAAGACGAGAACAAAGAAAACGCCCGGTCGATGCGACCAAGGTCGGCGAGCAGGCACACGACCGAAAGTCCGAGGGCAACCGCGCACGCAGACCATGCGCGCGCGAAGAATTCCGACGGCAAAAGCCAACGACGAACCGCAACGCACGGGGCATTCAGCACTTCGAGCAACGACAGCACCACCAGTGCGCCACCGCCCGTGCCGCCCAAAAACAGGTACGCCACGATGAGCGAGTCGAATATGCCCATGCGCACCTCTTTCCCATTCCCTTGCGCCGCGCGATTTCGTCGGCGTTGTCGCATTGTCGCAAATCGCTGCGTCAAGTATAGCAGGAGCGCCAGATTTGGGCCTTCAGCCAGAAAGCGAGAAAGCCGGCCCATGAAGGCCGGCTTTCGGTTGTTGTCTTATGTTGATGAGCTTAGCGCGTGCAAGCCGTTTGCAGATTACGCGTTTGCGGCGGCTTTAGCATCGGCGGCAGGCTTGCTGTCGGACTTCTCGGCGGTACGGGCGAGGATGTTCGCGTACACGGCGCCCGAGATGTTGTGCCACACGCTGAACACAGTGCCGGGCACGGCGGCCAGCGGCATGGCGGCGAAGTGCGTCAGGGCCAGCGAGGTTGCCAAACCGGAGTTCTGCATGCCGACCTCGATGGACAGGGTGCGCATCTGGGCCTTGGACAGGCCGAGCACGCGGCCCACGCCATAGCCGAACGCATAGCCGAGCACGTTGTGCAACATAACCACGGCGATGATGAGCAGACCGCTGGTCATGAGCTTGGCGGCATTCGCGGAAACAACGGCCATGATGATCAGCGAGATGGCGATAACAGAGATAAGCGGAAGCACCTTGCCGAACACGTCTGCGACCTTCGGAGCGACGGCATTGATGATGAAGCCAAGCACGATAGGCACCAGCACGACCTGGACGATGGACATCAGCATGCTGACGTAGCTCACATCGATGGACTGGCCAGCGAGCAGCAACACGAGCGCGGGAGTCACGACGGGCGCCATGATGGTGGTGCAGGCGGTCATGCCCACGGACAGGGCGACATCGCCCTTGGAAAGGTACGTCATGACATTGGAAGACGTGCCGCCCGGGCAGCAGCCGACGAGGATGACGCCCACGGCCAGCTCGGTGGGGAGCTGGAAGATGGTCACCAGCAGAAACGCAAGCAGGGGCATAACGATGAACTGCGAGCAGATGCCCACGATGACGGCCTTGGGCTTGGTGAAGACGACCTTGAAGTCGGAAAGCTTCAGCGTCATGCCCATGCCGAACATGACGATGCCGAGCAGCGTGTTAACCCAGCTGGTAGGAAGCGCCGCATGCACAGGGCCGGGAATGATCAGGGCAATAATCGCTACCGCCAAAGCGATGATTGCCATGTACTTTCCGGCGAAGTCACTTACTTTCTCAAGCGTTTTCATGTTCGATTCCTTTCCTCAAAACGCTTCACCAGGCGCGTCGCATTGCCAGCCGGGGCGAAACGCGCGAGTTCAAAGGCGGAAAGGTTCGAATTCAAGCGATGGTCCTAAACTGGGCAAATGCACGCGAGAGGCGCACATGCCCTTTGCATGTAGTTGGTCAGTATAGCTATCGCGCACTAAAGCGCAAGAGCGAATTCGTAACTTTGTCGAAATATTTAGAGAGCCTAAACATTTTGTTGAACCTATAAGAAAACGCCGATGTATTCACCGGCGTTTTCGCAATTTTAATTGATGTGGGGCATAAACAGAATCGGCAGGACGAGGTGGGACAGGGGGACAATCCGTTGTCCCACCCTTTGACCAACGCTTGATCAGCGCCCCCCGCAGTCGCTTACGCGTTCAGCGCCGCTTCGACGGCCTGCAGCACGCCATCGAGGGCAACCGACTGCTTTTCGCCCGTCGCGCGGGGCTTTACCTCGACGGAGCCCTCTTTCAGGCCGCGCTTGCCCACGACAACCTGCACGGGCCAGCCAATGAGGTCGGCATCGGCGAACTTAACGCCCGCTCGCTCGTTGCGGTCGTCGAGCACCACTTCCCAACCGGCCGCCGCAAGTTCGTCGGCGATCTTCGCCGCGGCTTCGGTAACCTCGTCGGGTTTGGCCGAAAGCGGGATGACGCACACGTGCGCCGGCGCGATGCCCACCGGCCAGATGATGCCGCTCTCGTCGTAGCTCTGCTCGACGGCGGCGGCCATGCAGCGCGACACGCCCACGCCGTAGCAGCCCATAACGAACGGCTTTTCAGAACCGTCCTCGTCCATGAACGTGACACCCATGGCCTCGGAGTACTTCGTGCCGAGCTTGAAAATCTGGCCGGCCTCGATGCCGCGCGCGATAGAGAGCGGCTCGCCGCATTTCGGGCAGGCGTCGCCTTCCTTCACCATGCACAGGCTCGTCCATGCGTCCACCGTGAAATCCTCGCCCTGCTTGGCGCCGGCGTAATGGAAGCCGTCGGTGTTCGCACCCACGAGCCAGCGCTCAACGCTGCGCAGGCTCTCGTCGGCGGCCACTTTCACGCCCTCGGGCAGGCCGACCGGGCCCATAGACCCCTTCACCAGGCCCGCTTCCTTCATCTCGTCGTCGGTAAGCGGCTGGAATTGGCCCAGCAGATGCTCGACGGCGACCTCGTTGACCTCGTAGTCGCCCGGCACGAACAGCACCCAAATGACGCCGTCATCGGCTTTGCAGGAAAATGCCTTCACGCATGCGTTGCTCGTGGTGCCCAGGAATGCCGCCAGCTCGTCGATAGTATGCACGCCCGGGGTTTCGATCTTCGTGAGCGCGTCGGCAGCATAGGCCACAGGATGCGGCGTCGCGCAGGCGGCTTCGGTATCGGCCGCATAGCCGCAGGTGCAGCTCGCGATTTCAGCCTCGCCGGCGTCGGCGAGGACCATGAATTCCTCGGAGGCGTTGCCGCCGATCTGGCCCGAATCGGCAACGACGATGCGATAGTCGAAGCCCATGCGGTCGAACATATTCGTGTACGCATCGCGCATGCGCGAGTAGCTGGCATCGAGGCCTGCCTCGTCGGCGTCGAAGCTGTAGCCGTCTTTCATGATGAACTCGCGGCCGCGCATCAACGCGAAGCGCGGGCGGCGCTCGTCGCGGAACTTCACTTGGATCTGGTAAAGGTTCTTCGGCAGGTCTTTATAGCTGCGAAGCTCGTTGCTCACCAGGTCGGTGACGATTTCCTCGTGCGTAGGACCAAGGCAGAACTCGTTGTCGTGGCGGTCGGTCACGCGCAGAAGCTCGGGGCCGTACACATCCCAGCGGCCCGAACGGTGCCACAGCTCGGCAGGCTGCACGAACGGCATAAGAATCTCCTGGCCGCCATGCGTGTCCATTTCCTCGCGCACGATGGCCTCGATTTTATTGATCACGCGCATGCCGAGCGGCAAAAACGTGTACAGGCCGGCCGCTTCTTTGCGAATCATGCCGGCGCGGACCAGCAATTTCGCCGATTCGATATCGGCGTCGGAAGGGTCTTCCTTCAACGTGGGCGCGTACAGGTCGCTCATGTGCAAAACGGGCTGCTTGCGAATGTTTGCCATGGATGTTTCCTTTTCTATATTTGTTCCAATGCGAAAATTGAACGCTGGATTGAGATGACGGCAGTGCCAACGGCATCGCCGAGTTCAGCGGCGGAAGGGCCGCTACGCCAGCTTTTCGAGCTCTTCCATCAGAGCGTCTACGATACTTGCCTCGGGCACTTTGCGCAAGACCTCGCCGTGCTTGAACACCACGCCCGAGCCCGCGCCGCATGCCACGCCGAGGTCGGCGTCGGCCGCCTCGCCCGGACCGTTCACCACACAGCCCATCACGGCCACTTTCACCGGCTCGACGCGATTTGCCAAACGCGCATCGACCTTCTTCGCGAGCTCGATGAGGTTCACCTGGCAGCGGCCGCACGTGGGGCAGCTGATAATCTCGGGGCCGCGACGGCGCAAGTCGAGCGCCGAAAGCAGCATCCAGCAGGCGCGCACTTCCTCGGTGGGCTCGTCGGTCAGCGAGATGCGCATGGTGTCGCCGATGCCTTCGGCAAGCAGGATTCCCAGGCCGCACGCCGATTTGATGACGCCCTGCATAAGCGTGCCCGCCTCGGTGATGCCGATATGCAGCGGCACATCGGGGATTTCGCGAGCGAGCGCGCGATAGGTGGCGATGGTTGCCTGCACGTCATGGGCCTTGGCCGACACAACCACGTCTCCGAAGTCGCGAGCCTCGAAATGGCGCACGTATTCCACGGCCGATGCCGCCAGCTTTTCGGGCAGCGCGAGGTCGGCGCGGGCCTTCAGCGCATCGTCGAGCGAGCCGGCATTCACGCCCACGCGAATGGGAATATGCGCAGCCCTGGCAGCCTCGATGACCTCGTCGGTTTTCTCCCAGCCACCGATATTGCCTGGATTGATGCGCAGCTTCGCCGCACCGCGGCGGGCGGCCTCGATGGCGATGCCCGCGTCGAAATGCACGTCGGCCACCACGGGCAGCGGGCTTTTCGCGCACACCTCGGCGAATTGGTCCAGGTAAGCGCGTCGCGGAATGGCCATGCGCACCACTTCGCAGCCAGCAGCCTCCAGCGCGTGAATTTGGCGCAGGTTCGCCTCGACGTCATCGGCCGGCGCGTTCAACATGGACTGGACCACGCACGGCGCCCCGCCGCCCATCGGCACGCCGCCCACATTCACGCGGCGCGTGCGCCGATTCGGCAGCTCTGTCGCACGCACGGCGGCATTCGTTTCACTAGCTTGCATCATTTCCCCTTTTGGTCGGGCATAACCGTTTGATTTTACGCCCAACGCAAATAAAACAGGCCCGCGATTGCGAGCCTGCGTGCAATCACCGAATTCGCGTATGCGGCGCGACGCTACCAGTTGCCGAAGATGAACCTTTGGATGTCTTGGTTCAGCATCAACACGAAGAAGCCTATGAACAGCGCCATGCCGGCCATAGTCATGACATTCATGGCCTTGTACCCCACCTGGCGCTTCGTGAGTTTCTGGAAAATCTCGATCACGAAGCGGCCGCCGTCGAGCGGCGGGATGGGCAGCAGGTTCATGATGCCGAGCGATACCGAGATCATGGACATGAAGAACAGGAATTCCAACGGGCCGGCGTCGGCGTATTGCTTCGAAAGCACGGCCATGCCCATAACGCTCGTGGAATTCGACACTGTGTCGGCCGCCGTTTGCGGGTTGAATAGCCCCGCCACGGCCACCGCCACCATGCCGATGTAGTTGAAGCCGGCGCTTATGGCGGTGCCCACGTCGACGTTCACGTGGCGTACCACTTCGCCCGCCTCGTTCACCATGTCGATGCCGAACACCGAATAAATGAGCACGAACGCCACGATGGCGAAAAGCAGGTTCATGAAGATGCCCGCCAACAAAATGACGCAGCGCTTCCAAAACGGCTGCGCGCGATAGGTTTGCGCGCGTTCGGCCAGGTAGAGCTCGTGCGCATCGTCGAACGGCCGCGGCGTGCCCTCGGCCAGGTCGATTCCCTTGCGCTTATCTTTGATGGCGCGCGTACGGAACACGTTGTGCTCGTCGGATTTCTTCGGACCCACCAGGCAGCCCCACTCTTCCAGCACATAGAGCGCCTCGATGGCCTCGTCGAGCGTGATGCCCATTTTTTCGGCCACGTCGTCGGCGTACACGGTGCCGTTGGCGTAGGCGAACGCGAGCGCATCTTCCAGATGCGGGTCTTCGGGGCCGGGCTCCATGCCGCACACTTTCGCGTAGCCGCCAAGAGGCACGGCCGTCACGCCGAATTTCGTGCCGCGCCACGTGAAGCCCACGTTAGGCCCGGGCAAACCCAGCATGAATTCGGTCACGCGCACGCCGAACGCGCGCGCCGCCAGGAAGTGCCCGCCCTCGTGGATGAACACGAGCACCGACAGCACGATAACGATGTAGAGGATCATCAAAAGGACGTCCATAGAGGGCCTTTCATTGGGGCCGGTTATTTCTTGCCTGATTATGCCAAGCGACGGCGCCCGCCACGACGATGTTGCCATGCTGTCGCGAAACGCACAAAACGCCACCGCAACATCGGCTCAACGCCGTAGCGGTAGGCAAATGAGGCCGCGCAACGTCCCAAATCCCGATTTGTGACTGTAGGTTTTGGCTCAGGAAGCGCGCGTCTTCCACATCTCCGAAATCTGACCTGGGGTTATGCCGCAGGAAACGCAAGCTTCCCTGGAAATGCGGCATTTCGCACAGTCACAAATCGG
>CALBLG010000139.1 GCA_937895975.1 uncultured Slackia sp. | reverse complement strand
CGCCACGGGTATGAACCGTGTGCTCTAACCAACTGAGCTACACCGCCATATTAATCACGATTGCAATTGCTTGCTTGTGCTCTTCCCTTTTGGGATTGAACTCCATCGTGACAATAAGCTAAGATGGAGCCCGCGACCGGACTTGAACCGGTGACCTCTTCGTTACCAACGAAGTGCTCTACCGTCTGAGCTACACGGGCAAAACTGGTGGGCGCGCTAGGATTCGAACCTAGGTAAGCAGAGCTAACGGGTTTACAGCCCGTCCCCTTTAACCACTCGGGCACACGCCCAGTTCGCAAAGTGCTCGGAATACGTTGTGTACTTTTCAAGCTGCTGCTTTTGCGAGGCGGTTTTTCATTCCGTTCCGCAAGAGCGTGGTTATATTACCCTGCACCCCATAGCGTGTCAAATGTTTACACGGCCCCGGGCGTATCCATACTCATTCCCTTCATAATCCCTGCTAGATTGTGCCTTTCTTTCGTTATCCCCCCTCAATAGACGGCCTATGGGTCCAAAATTGCCTGAAAAACTTTTTTAAATTTTGGGCCGAATTTTTTCTCTCGGGACGAAAAAAGGCACCCTTCCGGATGCCTTTCGATGCACAAATTAGAGAAGGACGCTTTATACGTCGGCCTCCATGTAATGGTCGAATTCGTCGTAGACTTCTTGCGTTGGTTCGGCCGTGAGCTTCGACAACACCACAATTGCTATAAGGGCGAAAATGAAGCCCGGCAACAGTTCATATACTCCGAAAATTCCGCCGAGGGGCTTAACCCACAGGTTCCATACGATGACGGTAATCGCACCCGTAAGCATGCCGGCCAGTGCCCCCTGCCAATTGGCGCGACGCCAATACAGCGACAAAAGCATGAGCGGGCCGAAGCTCGCCCCGAAACCCGCCCACGCATATGACACCACTTGGAAAATCGAGGAGTTCTGATCCAGGGCGATGATGATGCCGAAAATCAAAATGAGCGTGAGGGCCACGCGCGAGACAAACATGGCCTGCGCGTCGGTCGCCTTCTTGTTGACAAGACCTTTATAGAGGTTCTGCGAGATGGCCGAGCCTGCAATAAGCAGATAGCTTGACGAGGACGACATGGTGGCCGCAAAAATGCCCGACACTACCAAGCCGCACACAAACGAAGGCAGCATGATTTGGGCGAGCACCACGAAGATGGATTCAGACGCCGATGCCGTGAGAAACTGCGTGGGAAGCGCGGCGCGGCCCACCAGGCCGATGCACACCGCCGTGGTGAGCGACACCACGACCCATACCGTAGCGATGATGCGGCTCTTCTTAATATCGTCGGAATGGCGCGCACTCATGAAGCGCACGAGCACTTGGGGCATGCCGAAATAGCCCAAGCCCCACGCCAGACAGCCGATGATAGTTACGATGCCGGCGCCATACACGGTAGCCTCGCCGAACACAGGCATGCCATTTTCGACGAGTTGCTGGCCGTTTGCATCGAGCACCGGGTTCGCCGTCATGGTTCCCGACAAAAAGCCAGGGATGTTTTGCAAAAAGGCAACCGTATTCTCTACACCGCCGGCCATACCGACGCTGCCTACGAACACGACGACCAGCGCGCAAACCATGATAGACCCCTGGATGAGGTCGGTCGTGCATACCGACAGGTAGCCGCCCACGAACGTGTACACGAACACGACCAGCGCTCCGAGAATCATCATGGTGGTATAGTCGAGCCCGAACAGCGTCGAGAACAGCTTGCCGCATGTCACGAAACAGCTGCCGCAATAGATGCAAAAGAACAGCAGAATGATGATGGCCGCGACGCTCATCAAAATTCGCCTATCGTCGTGGAAACGATTGCTGAAGAAGTCGGGCAGCGTGATGGAATTGCCCGCGACTTCGGAGTATTTGCGGAGGCGGCGCGCAACAAGCTTCCAGTTCAGATAGGTGCCGATCGCCAGGCCGATTGCGGTCCACATGGCGTCGGACGCGCCCGTGAAGTACGCCACGCCCGGAAGGCCCATGAGCAGCCAGCCCGACATGTCGGACGCCTCGGCCGAAAGCGCCGTGAGCCATGGGCCCAAGCCGCGCCCGCCCAAGAAATAGTTTTCGGAAGATGAGTTCGAGCGCTTCAGATAGAAGAAGCCCACCGAAATCACCACGATGAAGTACAGGGCCATCGCTATGACGACCTGGATGTCGCTCGAAGACATCGCTACCCCCTTCTAAGCGGCGTGCCGCCGCATCGCGCGAAAATACCTGCCGATTATACGGTATATGGGCGCACGCAAGGTTACGAGCGCTTTATTTTGGTAAAGTGGTCGCGCTAACGGCACGAACCGAAATAAGGAGTGCGACATATATATGTCTTACGTCGATATGTCCGCCGCCGAGCTTGAGGCGCTGCGCGCTTCGCTCGAGCAGGAATATGCCAGCCACTGCGCGAAAGGCCTCTCGCTGAACATGGCCCGAGGCAAACCCGGCGCCGACCAGCTCGCCTTGAGCCTTCCCATGCTCGACGAGGTGAACTCTTCGGCCGACCTGTTCGCCGAAGACGGAACCGACTGCCGCAACTATGGAGTGATGGACGGCATTCCTGAAGCGAAACGCCTCATGGCAGAGGTAATGGAGCACGACCAGGCGAATGTGTGCGTCTTCGGCAATTCCAGTTTGAACATCATGTTCGATTTGGTGACGGCGGGCTACACGCGCGGCTTCCTTGGCAGCACTCCGTGGTGCAAGCTCCCGGCCGTGAAATGGCTGTGCCCCGTGCCTGGCTACGATCGCCATTTCGGCATTACCGAAAGCTACGGGATCGAGATGATTCCCATCCCCATGCGCGAAGACGGCCCCGATATGGACGAAATCGAGCAGCTGGTAGCCAAAGACGAGGCCATCAAAGGCATTTGGTGCGTCCCGCAATACGCCAACCCCACAGGCATTACCTATTCCGACGAGGTTGTGCGTCGACTGGCCGAGATGCCGTGCGCGGCCGACGACTTCCGCATCTTCTGGGACAACGCGTATTGCGTGCACCATTTGTATGACGACAAGCGCAACCACGTAGCCGATATCGCCGCAGCATGCGAGGCGGCGGGCAATCCAAATCGCTATTTCAAGTTCGCCAGCACTTCGAAGGTTACGCTTCCGGGCGCGGGCATCGCGGCCGTCGCTGCCTCGGCGGAAAACATTGCCGAGATCAAAAAGCGCATTGGCATCCAGACGGTCGGTTACGACAAAATCAACCAGTTGCGCCATGCCCGCTTCCTGAGAGACGCGGCCGGCGTCGACGCGCTTATGAAGAAGCATGCCGCCATCATTCGTCCGAAATTCGAGCTGGTCGAGCGCATGCTTGAAGACGAGCTTGCCAATACGGGCATTGCCAGCTGGACCAACCCCGTAGGCGGCTATTTCATCAGCTTTGAGGGAATTGAGGGCACGGCGAAACGCACCGTGGCATTGGCGAAAGCCGCGGGCGTCACCATGACAGGCGCGGGCGCCACCTGGCCGCTGAAACACGACCCGCGCGACACGAATATTCGCATCGCCCCCACCCTGCCGCCGACTTCAGAGCTGCAGCAGGCGATGGAGGTATTCATCTGCTGCGTGAAACTGGCCGCCGTCGAGGTGCTGCTGGCAAGGTAACGTATCGACGGCCCCGGATTCGTCCCCCGGGCTCGGCCGGAGTCGTCTGCGCTCAAACTTGTTCTTCATTCCAAAGCTAAGCGCAGCCAGGCGAGCGCATAGTGAGCGAAGAGAACGGTAGCGAGCCGTGGCTCCAGCCGAGCCCGGGGGACGAATCCGGAGCCGCAGACGATTTCGGAAATTACATATATAGATACAAGGAAGGCTCCCGCTTGGGAGCCTTCCTCATGCTTACAGCTTTTTCTCGCTTATTCGCCGTCGTACATGGCTTTCAGCTTCAACAGGTGCTGGTAGCGCTCCATGGCCGCCTGCTCGTTACGCTCGAACAGCTCGCCGGCGCGCTCGGGGAACTCGCGCGTCAGTCGGCTGTAGCGTGCCTCGTTCATCAGGAACTCGCGGTAGCCTCCCGCGGGCTCCTTGCAATCGAGCACGAACTTCTTGCCCGGCGCACCCTCGGGATTGAAGCGGAACAGGTTCCAGTAGCCACAATCCACGGCCTTCTTCATCTCGGTCTGGCAATTCACCATGCCACCCTTGATGGAGTGCATCTCGCACGGCGAGTAGCCGATGATCAGCGACGGGCCGTGATAGGCCTCGGCCTCGGTGATGGCCTTGATGGTCTGGGCCGGCTTTGCGCCCATGGCGACCTGCGCCACATACACATAGCCGTATGCCATGGCAATTTCGGCGAGCGACTTCTTCTTGACTTCCTTGCCTGCCGCCGCGAACTGCGCAACCTGGCCGATGTTGGAAGCTTTCGATGCCTGGCCACCCGTGTTGGAGTATACCTCGGTATCGAACACGAAGATGTTCACATCCTCGCCCGACGCCAGCACATGGTCGAGTCCGCCGTAGCCGATGTCGTACGCCCAGCCGTCGCCGCCGAAGATCCAGATGGACTTCTTCGAGAGGTACGCTTTGTTATCCAAAATTTCCCGGGCAACCTTTGCATGTTCGCCTTCACCCGCAGCAACCGGCGTCAAGGCTTCGATCAGGGCGTCAGCCGTTTCGCGCGCTGCCTGCTTGTCGTCGCGAGCATCGAGCCACGCTTGGGCGGCCTGGGCGGCCACGCCTGCCTCGACGAGTTTTTCAGCATCGGCGGCCAGCATATTGTTCACGGCCTCATAGCCAAGCAGCATACCCATGCCGTGCTCGGCGTTGTCTTCGAACAGCGAATTCGACCAAGCCGGGCCGTGGCCCTCTTTGTTCACCGTGTACGGCGAGGTGCCCGCTGGGCCGCCCCAGATAGAAGAGCAGCCGGTCGCGTTGGAAATGTACATATGATCGCCGTAGAGCTGAGTGATGAGGCGCGCGTACGACGTTTGCGCGCAGCCCGCGCATGCGCCCGAGAACTCAAGCAGCGGCTGCTTGAACTGGCTTCCGCGCAAGGTCTGGTCCTCGATTTGCGGCTTGTCGGAAACCTTGGACACGCAGTAGTCGAAAACCTCTTGCTGCGCCATCTGACTTTCGGCGGAAACCATCGACAGCGCGCCTGCGTTGCAAGCGCCAACGCACACGCCGCAGCCCATGCAGTCGAGCGGCGAAATGGCCAGGGTGTACTGCAAGTCTTTCGCCTTGCCCTTCATGGGGATGGCCTCCATGGCGGCGGGCGCGGCGGCAGCCTCGGCATCGGTCAGGCCGAACGGGCGGATGGTTGCATGCGGGCACACGAACGAGCAGCTGTTGCATTCAGTGCACTTCGAGGCATCCCACTTGGCAACCGTAACCGAAACGCCGCGCTTCTCGTAGGCGGCAGCGCCCTGCTCAAACTGGCCGTCGGCATGATCGACGAACACCGAAACCGGCAGCGAGTCACCAACCATGCGGCCGACAGGCTCCATGATTTCGCGAACTTGCTTCACCAGCTCGGGACGACCCTCGAGCTCGGTCGCGTCGTCTACGTCGGGGCACGTCGCCCATTCGGCTGGGACGTCGATTTTCACGAAGGCGGTGGCGCCGGCGTCAATCGCACGATGGTTCATATCGACGACGTCTTGGCCCTTCTTCAGATACGACTTCGTGGCCGCATCCTTCATGTAGCCGATGGCCTCTTCCTCGGGAATGATGTTCGCCAAAGTGAAGAACGCCGACTGCAGAATCGTGTTCGTGCGCTTACCCATGCCAATCTCAACAGCCAAATCAATGGCGTTGATCGTGTACAGGTTGATGTCGTTTTGCGCAATGTAGCGCTTCGCGGCCGGGCTCAGGTGATGCTCGAGCTCTTCGGGCGTCCACTGGCAATTGATCATAAACGTGCCATGGGGCTTCACGTCATAAACGATAGGGAAGTCCTTCTGGATGTAGCTTGGATTGTGGCACGCCACGAAGTCGGCCTTGTTAATGTAGTACGAGCTGCGAATAGGCTCGTCGCCGAAACGCAGATGCGAGATGGTCACGCCGCCGGTCTTCTTCGAGTCGTACTGGAAGTAGGCCTGCACGTATTTGTCGGTATGGTCGCCGATGATTTTGACCGAGTTCTTGTTCGCGCCAACGGTGCCATCGCCGCCCAGGCCCCAGAACTTGCACTCGATGGTACCGGGCGCCGCGGTATTCGGCGAATTCTGATCTTCGGGAAGCGACAGGTTGGTCACGTCGTCGACAATGCCAATGGTGAACTCGGGACGCGGAGCTTCTTTGGCCAGCTCGGTGAAAATGGCGAATACCGACGCAGGCGGCGTGTCCTTGCTGCCCAGGCCATAGCGGCCGCCACTCACCAGAATACCGGTGCGGCCTTCGCGATGCAGCGCGTCAACCACGTCGAGGTACAGCGGCTCGCCCGTGGAGCCCGGCTCCTTCGTGCGATCGAGCACGGCAATCTTCTTCACGGTTTCGGGTAGGCACTCCACGAACTTCTTCGTGACAAACGGACGGTACAGGCGAACCTTCACCAGGCCGACCTTTTCGCCCTTGGCATTCAGGTAGTCGATAACTTCTTCGGCCACGTCGCAAATGCTGCCCATGGCGACGATCACGCGATCGGCATCGGGGGCGCCGTAGTAGTTGAACAGGTCGTAATTGGTGCCCAGCTTTTCATTGACCTTCTGCATATACTCTTCAACCACGGCGGGCAACTCGTCGTAGGCCTTGTTGCACGCTTCGCGGTTCTGGAAGAAGATGTCGCCGTTTTCGTGACTACCGCGCATCGCGGGGTGCTCGGGATTCAGGGCATGCGCGCGGAAATCGCGCACCGCGTCGAAATCGCACATATCGGCCAGGTCGTCGTAATCCCACACGGCAACCTTCTGCACCTCGTGCGACGTGCGGAAGCCGTCGAAGAAGTTCAAAAACGGGATGCGGCCCTTGATGGCGGACAGATGGGCAACGGCGGACAAGTCCATGACTTCCTGCACATTGCCTTCGGCCAGCATGGCGAACCCGGTTTGGCGGCAAGCCATAACGTCGGAATGGTCGCCAAAAATGTTCAGCGCATGGGTGGAAACGGTACGGGCGCTCACGTGAAAGACGCTCGGCAGCATCTCGGCCGCGATTTTGTACATATTCGGGATCATCAGCAGCAAGCCCTGCGATGCCGTA
>CALBLG010000138.1 GCA_937895975.1 uncultured Slackia sp. | reverse complement strand
CGTGTTCGATGCGCTTTCATGCGCGCCCAGCGACAACGCTTGGGGCGAGTGTTGCTTCAATAGCCTGCCGGGCGCCGGGCGCCCTTTTCCGTATCGGGCCCCTGGTGCCGTACGGCGGGCCAGGCATGCTGTCTTTGGTGCGGATGGGATATGTTTCTCGAATAACGCGCTTGTGAATATCTAATTTCTTGTTCTGCTCCTCATTGCGTGCTTTACCTATTTTGTGTTTGCGGTTCTCATCTTGGCATGTCATGAGTACAATCGAAAACAGCATGCATTGCGCCTGAAGAGGGGGCGCAAAGTTGAAATCGCGAAGGAGCACGCGCATGACCGAGATGACTAAGAGCATGGCCGTTTTTTCGGGTTCGGTGAACCCGGGGCTGGCCGATCAGGTTGCGACCGAGCTGGGCACCACGCTTGGCAACGTTAAACTTGAGAAGTTCGCTAACGGCGAAATCTACGCCCGCTATCTCGATTCCGTGCGCGGTGCCGACGTGTTCATCATTCAGTCCATTGCGGGCGAGCATATCAACGATGCGTTGATGGAGATGCTCATTATGATTGACGCGGCAAAGCGCGCGAGTGCTCGCACCATTTCGGCCGTCGTTACCCATTACGGTTATTCTCGCCAGGAGCGCAAGGCCGCTCCTCGTGAGCCTATTACGGCAAAGCTTGTTGCCGACCTTATTACGGTTGCCGGCGCTGACGACCTTATTACCATCGACCTTCACCAAGACGCTATCCAGGGCTTCTTTGATATTCCGGTGAACCATATGACGGCCATGCCGATTTTCGTGGATTACTTTAAGAACAAGGGTATCGATACCGAGGAAATGTGCGTTGTATCCCCCGATGTGGGACGCGCGAAGGCCGCCAAGAAGTTCCAGGCTCAGCTGGGTTGCGACATCGCGATTATGCACAAGGATCGTCCGAAGCATAACCAGGCCGAGATTACGGCGCTTATCGGCGACGTTACCGGCAAGGTGTGCATCTTGAACGACGACATGATCGACACGGGCGGGTCGCTGGTTGCGGCCGCCGAGACGCTTATGGCCAAGGGCGCCAAGAAGGTGTACGCGTGTGCGACGCACGGCCTGTTCAGTGGCCCTGCATACGATCGCATCCAGAATTCCTGCATCGAGGAAGTCGTGGTTACCAACGCCGTTCCGGTGCCGTTGGAGCGTCAAACCGGCAAGATTCGCGTGCTGTCGGTTGCTCCGCTGCTGGCCCGCACGATTCAGAGCGTGTACTCCAATGGCTCTGTGAGCAAGCTGTTTAAATAAGTTCGATGCAATGGGACGGGGGACTGTCCCCTGTCCCATTTAGGAAAGTTTTTGAATGCGCATTATTTGTGGCCTGGGCAACCCGGGCGAGGAATACGAGCATACGCGGCATAATGCGGGCTTCGATTCGGTCGATGCGATTGCCGAAGAGCTGCGTGTGAGCTATTGGAAAAACGAATGCGGCGCCCTTACCGCAAAAGCGAAATACAAGGGCGAAGAGATTCTGCTGGTTAAGCCGCAGGATTTCATGAATACGTCGGGCGGACCTTTGAAAAAGGTATGCCAGGCGTATGGGGCTACGGCTGACGACGTCATCGTGATTCACGACGAGCTCGATATCGACCCTGGTACGATTCGCGTGAAGCACGGCGGCGGCCTTGCTGGCCATAACGGCCTGAAGTCAATTGCCGATAAGCTTCAAACGAAAGACTGGACGCGTATTCGCGTAGGCATCGGCCGCCCGCCGGGACGCATGCCGGTGGTGGATTGGGTGCTGGGCCGTCCCAAGAAAGATGCGTGGGACGACTTCGTGCAGGGTACACACCTTGCCTGCGAGGCGGCGCTGTTCTATCTGGAAAATGGCCTGGAAAAAACCCAGCAGAAGTTCAATTAAGATTGAGGGCAGCCACACCATGTTGGCTGCCCTTTTTGTTTGCGGGAGGCGACTATGAAAATCAAAGCAGGCTTTGTGATGCGCGACGTTGCGGGTCAGCATGTGGCAATTGCCACGGGCGAAGCGAGCAAGACGTTCCACGGCATGGTGAAGCTGAACGAGACTGGCGCGCGCATTTGGGAAGGCATCGAAAAAGGCTTTGATGAAGCCGCAATTGCGGCCGATTTGGCTGCGACATACGAAATAAATGAAGAAAAAGCCTCGGCCGATGTTGCGAAGTTTATCGAGCAAATGAGCCAGCAGGGGCTTTTGGAGTAGCTCCGACATTCTTTGCGGTAGGATACTAGTATTTTCTACCAGTTTGCGTATTGGGATGTGCATGTGGGCGATTCTCTTTTCATGATGGATGTGGCAGGGCTTTCGGCGGCAATTGCACCGTGCGTCCCGGGCTTCGAGGCGTTTGCCGCGGAATACGGCAGGCGCGTCGAGGACGTTGCGGAAGCGCAGGACTGCGATTTGTGTGTTGAAGTAACGCCGGCGATGATTGCGTGTGAAAGAGAAATGGCCGATTCGCAGCATTATTCCGATGCGTATTTGCAAACGCTTGCAGTGCAGCGCGCGCTGGCTGAAGAGCTGCCCAAACATGGTCGCTTTTTGATGCATGCGGCGGTTGTCGAGTTCGGCGGCAAGGCGTATGCATTCACCGCCCCCAGCGGCACGGGAAAGTCGACGCATGTGCGACTGTGGTGTCGAACTTTGGGCGATACGGCAAGAATTCTGAACGGGGACAAGCCGTTTATTTGGGTTCCCGGAGGCGAGCATCGCATCGAGGCGTATGGCACGCCATGGTGCGGCAAAGAGGGCTGGAATGTGAACTCTCATGCGCCCCTCGCGGCGGTGTGCGTGGTGCGACGCGCTGCGAGCAACGTGTGCGCGAAGGTCGATGCGGCCAGTGCCTTAGATTGGCTGGGGCCCCAGATATATATGCCGAACAATACTGAAGCGGCTTTTCTCGCGTTGGGCTTGCTTGATGCCCTGATGCGTGCCGTGCCTCTGTATGAACTCTCGTGCGACATGACGAGCGATGCCGTTCGGGCAAGTTTTGAGGCTATGACGGGCGAGCAGTTCGATTCGTGGCGCGTTAACGAAGAGGGGGCCGAACATGCCGAATAATACGTTGGGCTCGACGGCTCTGTATATGATGCATTTGATGTCGTGCGCCTTGCGTGGTGAGCGCGCGATGCCTTTGCCGGAGGGGTGTTCGTGGGAACGCTTGCTCGCGCTCGCGCAAAGCAATTCGGTTGCGGCAACTTGCGCTTTCGCGGTCGGCGATGCGGCGGGTGAGGATGCGGCCCGGTGGCAGGCCGAGGCTGATCGCAACTTGTTCCGCATGATTAATTTCCAGGTGGAGCGCGAGGCAATTTTCTCTGACATGCGTGAGGCGGGGCTTTCGTGGCTGCCTTTGAAGGGCCTGGTGATTGCGCCGTTGTATCCGCATCCAGAAATGCGTTGGATGTGCGACAACGATATATTGTTCGGTTTCGTGGAGCCTGCGGACGACGGCGGCTGCGTGGCGCGCGACGAACAGCGCGCTGCACTCGAAATGCGCCACATAATGGAATCGCGCGGATTCAAGCCCGACCATTTTGGCCAGGGAAACCACGATGCGTACCATAAGCTGCCGTTTTTCAATTTCGAGATGCATCGCGGCCTTGCGAATGAGTCGCTTGCCTGGTGGCGCTACTACGAGCGGCCTTGGAGCCGTGCGCGCCGCGTGTCGCCGAACGACAACGCCTACGAATTCTCGTGCGAAGACGCGTATTTGTTTCATGTCGCGCATATGTTCAAGCATTTCAGTGCGGCAGGTTGCGGCGTGCGCGGCCTAGCCGACGAGTGGGTTTTGCTTTCTGCGTGGGGCGAAAGCTTGAATTGGGAATATATCGAAGCCGAGCTGAGCAAGCTTGGCATGGCCGATTTCGAGAACGGCATTCGGCGGATTGCGAAGCGCGTGATTGGCGACGATGCGTGCGGGGCGCTGCTGCGCGGCGAGGACGGCTTTCTTAACGATGACGACTGCGCGTTTGTGGCGTATATGCTGGGCAGCGGTACGTATGGCACATTGCAAAACGCCGTCGAAAACAAGATTCGAGAAAACGAGCAGGCCGGTGCGGGCAACGCGCGGGCTCGCTACTTGATGCAACGAGCTTTTCCTCCGGCCGCGCAGCTTGCGCAGGGCTATCCGGTGCTGAAGAAGCATGCGTGGCTGCTGCCCGCTGTGTATGCGTATCGTCTTACGATAAAGCCGTTCTTGCGTCGCGAACGCTTGTCGGGCGAGTTGCGCGCCGTGGCGAAGCACCATACCAAGGACGAGCGATAAGCGTGGCGGAAATCCTGAATATCGAAGAGGTGATGGCGCGCGATGGCTCGTATGTGGGCACGACGGTGGGCGTAAGCATGTACCCCATGCTGCGCAACCGACGCGACACTATTGTGGTGCGCGCGCCGAGGGGCACGTTGCGAAAGTTCGATGTTGCGCTGTACAAGCGCGGCGACGGCGCGTATGTGCTGCATCGCGTGGTGGGCTTCGAACCGGGCGGCTACATTATTCTGGGCGACAATTGTTTGAACAAGGAACATGTTCGCGAAGGCCAAATTCTTGGCGTGCTCGAGGAATTTTGGCGCGGCGACGCGCATTGCGACCCGCATAGTGGCTGGTGGATGGCATATGCGCGCGCATGGTACGCGCTGTGGCCGGCGCGCAGGCTGGGCATGAAGGCTCGCAGCGCAGCGGGGCGCGTGAAGCGTCGTGTGATGGGTGCGCATCGAGGGGCGGAATAGCGATGGCCGTGCTGAGATGGATGCATCGCGTATGCCGTCGCGAGCTTCGCGCAGTATGGCTGCTGTGCGCGCTGCGATGCGCGATGGCAGGTATCGCCGTGGGCTATGCGCTGCTCATGCAGGCTTCGATCGATGCGGCGGTGGCGGGCGACTCCGAGCGGTTTTGGCTTGCATGCGGCCTGTTCGGTGCGGCGCTTATGCTGCAAGTGGTGCTTTCTGCTGCGACGCGCTATCTAACCGAAAGCGCAGGCGCGCGCATCGACAATGCCCTGCGGGGCGAGGTTTCGCGCGCCATTTTGCGCGAGGGGCGCTTGCCTGGCGAGCGACATACGGGAGACGTGATGAGCGTG
>CALBLG010000137.1 GCA_937895975.1 uncultured Slackia sp. | reverse complement strand
CAGATGGCTACAACGCAATTGGCGTAATCGCAGGATCGCAGGCCTCTGACGAGGAATGGCGCAAAGCCTTGGCACAGTGCCCCTTGGTCGTGCAGGAATATGCGCCCCAATACGCAACGCCCGTCATTCCTGGAAAAATCACTCCAGAACAAGACGCCTTTGCGTTTTCGAAAGCCAACAATATGCTGGGGCTTTTCCTGTTCGACGGAAAATTCGCCGGAGTATTCCCCCGCTCTGGATACGGCCCCGTCATCGGCGAGCACCAAGGTCGATTCGAACAAGGATGCCTGTATGCGTGAGGTCATAAAGATAATCTGCCGCCCACCAAATCAGTCGCGTTCTGCTCTTTTCTAATCACCTATCTAACCACGCTGAGCTAGATAGGTGATTAGAAACCGCATGCCCATAGAAACGCGAATGCCCCGGGCAACAAGCCCGGGGCATTCGCATACAAGCTTAGGCAAGCGCGAGGCAACCACGGCGTTCTGGCTTTGCGCCGCATACGGTCTGCATCACGACCTAAAAGGATTCGCAGCCCAAGAAAAATGCCGTTCAATTCCAGCGGCTTTTCCATGTAAGGAGTTGGCTGCGGTGAGGGCTCCACGTCCGCTTGAAGCCCTCACCGCAGCCAGGCCGACAAAACGGCCCGGCTTGCTTCGAATCAATTACCTAGCGCTGCGTCTTCGCTTCAGGAGCAGGATCAGCAGGACCGGCATAGGTCTGCACGATGTTCGCATAGGTGCGAGCTTCGTCGCCAACGACCTCGAGGCCAGTGTCCATCCAATTGCGGCGGCGAATCGCGACAAGCGCCCAATCGCGCGCGGAGCCCTTAATGTAATTCGGGCTGGCCGGATCACCCTTGGCCCAAATCTCACCAGAAGGTAAGGTGAGCTCCAGATACATCGGGGTCTCGGGGTTGAACGTCAGGCCATTCACGTTGTACATATTCGGACGGCCCTGCCACGAAAGGAACAGCGTAGAGGTAATGCGATCTTTCACGACGGGCTCGATGCCAAGCGCATCGTAGATATCGACGCTGTGCGCCCACAGCTCCATCAGACGAGCGGAGGCCAACGAGCGGTTCGACATCGGCGGAATGCCAGCGGCCCACGGCACACGGCTCTTCGGGCCGCCTGCGATGAAAGCCTCATTCATGATGGTACGTTGCTCGCGCCACCAGGCAAGAATCTCGGCGCCCGTCATATCCTGGCACTTCATAACATGGAAGTGCTCATCCTGATCGCTGAATGCGTCAGCGACAGCATTCACGCTCTCGCCGCGGCCATTCAGCAGCTCAGCTGCGCAGTAATCGAAAAATGCAATGTGGGCGATAACATCCTTGAGCTTCCACGTAGTGCAATAAGAAGCCATCTTGTTCCAGTCTTCCTCAGTGAAGTCTTGAACAAGCACATCGACCTGAGCCTGCTCGGCAAGCAGGTCGCCCATCGGATCAAAGAATTCAGCCATAGCGGTCCCCTTTCGTTTGACCTACAACTCTTCCTTCGTTCGAACCAATTAGTCCTGATACAGCTTTTGGATGGCGCGGCCGGCGATATGAATCATAATCTCGTCGGTGCCAGCGCCAATGCGATACACACGCTGATCACGCCACAAGCGCGAAATACGGCAGTCCTTCGTATAGCCGATACCGCCCATAACCTGCAGCGCAGTGTCGCACACCTCGAAGGCGGCGCGGCCGCAGTACAGCTTCGCCACGGCAGAGTCAATCTGAACCGATTCGCCGTTGTCAATCTTCCAGGCAGTCTTGTATACCCAGTTGCGCATGTTCTCAATCTTCATGTACATCTCAGTGATGTGCTCTTGGATCAGCTGGTTTTTGCCGATAGGCTTACCGAACTGCACGCGCTGGGTGGCGTAATGGGTGGCATCCTCGAACGCGCACTCGGCAGCGCCGAGGCTCTGCGCGCAAGCGAGCAGACGCTCGACCTCAAAGTTCACCATAGCCTGCATGAAGCCCTGGCCCTCAACGCCCACGAGGTCTTTCTCTTCAAGCACAACGTCTTCCATGTGCAGCTCGCAGGTGTTGCCCATATTCCAGCCGATTTTCTCGAGCGGCTCGATGGAAATGCCCGGAGTCAGATTGCCCTCGTCGTCGCGCAGCGGCACCCACCACATGCTGAACTTGGAACGGTTCTCGCGCAGATTCGGATCGTCGGCCGCATTGCGAGCAACGCATAGCATGTACTTGGAGTTCACGGCGTTGGTCATGAACGACTTATTGCCGTTCAAGTATACCTTGCCATCACGACGCTCGTAGGTGGAAGCCAGTGAACTGGAGTCAGAGCCAGCGCCCGGCTCGGTGAAGCCCAGAACGAAGCCCGGACGGCCGGCCATAACCTCGGCGAAGCACTGCTCCTGCTGCTCGGGCGTGCCGTATTCGGTCATATCTTTCAGGGAGCACAGATTGCCGTACACGTATATAGGTGCACCATTCTTGCAGATGCGCTCTGAAACCAGCATCAGCGTGGTGACGTCAACCGGCGTGCCGCCAAATTTCTCATCAACGCCGAGCATCTGGAAGCCGTTCTCGAGAAGGGCATCGGTGAACTCCTGCGGCCACTCGTGCTTCTCGTCGCACTCCTTGAAGTACTGCTCGGTGCCGTAGCGCTCCATCAGTTCGTCGACGCTCTCGAGCAGCAGCTCTTGTTCTTCGGTAAGGGCGAAATCCATGGTGTTCCTTTCCTCTTATTCCCGCATCCTTGTTTGCGATACTTGGCATCGCCGAACACGCGATGCGAATTCAAAAACGTAAATAGCAAGAACCGTGCCAAAACGAAGAAACGTCGGCTGAAAAGCCGGCGTTTCTTTCAATTGCCAAGAAAATCGGTGCGAGGCGATGGGCTATTTCCGCACATGAGCGTCGAAATAAGCGATTACGTTTTTCAATCGAACCTTGCCAGCGTCATCACGACCCAAATCATCGGTGAACACCACGTAGCGGGGCTTTTTATAGCTGGCGATATACGCCTTGCAAGCATCTTGCACATCTTGCGCCGTAAGGGTTTTCCCAGCCACAGGTTGAACCACCGCAGCAACGGCTTCGCCCATAACAGGGTCGCTAGTGCCAAACACCACGCAGTCAGCCACATCTGGGTTTCGCAGAATCGACGTTTGCACCTCGTTGATGAACACGTTCTCGCCACCCGACTTAATCATGTCCTTCTTGCGGGCGCACAAGTAATAGTAGCCATCCTCATCGACGCGCATCACGTCGCCCGTA
>CALBLG010000136.1 GCA_937895975.1 uncultured Slackia sp. | reverse complement strand
CTTCATATGTTAATTTAGACAAAGGAGGCATTATGAGCACAACTGGCACAGAGGCAGCCAAACACGATGCTCCGTGCGGCTGCGCCGACGCATGCCATGCGGGCGACATGCCGCAAGAAATGCCCGATGAAGAGCTGCTCTACGACCTCGCCGACCTGTTCAAGGTATTTGCCGACACCACGCGCATCAAGATCCTATACGCGCTTATGGGCAAGGAGCTTTCCGTCGGCGATATAGCGGAGCTCATCGGCGCCACGCAAAGCGCCGTGTCGCACCAGCTGCGCACATTGAAGCAGGCACACCTGGTGAAATTCCAACGCGACGGCAAAAACGTCATCTATTCGCTTTCGGATGACCACGTGTACACCATGATCGCCCAAGGCATGACCCATATCTGCGAATAACGAGCGCGGCCGAGGCCGCCCGAAGAAAGGAACCAACCATGCGCAAGACCTTCAAACTCGACGAGCTCGACTGCGCCAATTGCGGATCGAAGATGGAAGACGCCATCAAGAAAATCAATGGTGTGAACGACGCCAAGGTCACGTTCATGACCCAGAAGCTCACCGTCGACGCAGACGACGCCCACTTCGAGGAAATCATGGATGAGGCGGTAAAGATTTGCCACAAGATCGAGCCCGATTGCGACATCGTGCGCTAAGCGTCTAAGGAGCACCATCCCATGAACAAGAAGCTTAAACGCTGGCGCAAGCGCATCGTTATCGCGCTCGTCCTGTTCGCTGCAATCTTTGCCGCGAGCGAGCTTCTTCCGCTTGCAGAATGGTTGGGCGGCGAGGTGAACGCCGTGTACGCGGAATTCACGCTGTACCTCATCCCCTACCTCATCGCCGGCTACGATGTGCTGCTTAAGGCTGCGCGCAACATCAAAAACGGCCAGGTATTCGACGAGAACTTCCTCATGGCCGTGGCAACCATCGGCGCGTTCTCGCTGGTGTTTTTTCCCGATTCGGGCCCGCATATGGCCGAAGGCGCGGCCGTCATGCTGTTCTACCAGGTAGGCGAGCTGTTCCAGCAATACGCCGTAGGCAAAAGCCGCAAATCCATCGCGGCCATGATGGACATCGCGCCCGATTATGCCAATGTGAGAAACGCCGAAGGGGAAATCGAGCAGGTCGACCCCGATAGCGTGGCCGTTGGAAGCGAGATAATCGTGAAGCCCGGAGAGCGCGTGCCCATCGACGGCGTGGTCGTGGAAGGCGCAAGCCAGCTCGACACGGCCGCCCTTACGGGCGAAAGCGTGCCGCGCCATGTTGAAGCGGGCGCCGAGATCATCTCGGGGTGCGTGAACATGACGGGGCTTCTTACCATTCAGACCACCAAGCCGTTCGGGGAATCGACGGTAAGCCGCATTCTTGAGCTTGTGGAAAACGCGAGCGAGAAGAAGGCGCGCACCGAGAACTTCATCACGCGTTTCGCCCGATATTACACCCCCGCGGTCTGCGGCGTGGCGCTGTTGCTTGCCGTGGTTCCGCCGCTATTCGGCTTCGGAGGCTGGAGCGACTGGGTGTTCCGCGGGCTCACCTTCTTGGTCGTGAGTTGTCCCTGCGCTTTAGTTATTAGCGTGCCGCTGTCGTTTTTCGGGGGCATTGGTGGCGCCAGCAAACTCGGCATTTTGATAAAGGGCAGCAACTATCTCGAAACGCTCACCGAAGTAGACACCGTGGTGTTCGACAAAACCGGCACACTGACCAGCGGCACGTTCGGCGTCGTGGCCGTGCATCCGGAAAACGGCACGACCGACGCAGAGCTGCTCGAACTGGCCGCGCACGCCGAAGCTTATTCCGACCACCCCATCGCCGTATCGGTCAAAAACGCATTCGGGGCCCACGTGAGCGAATCGCGCGTCAGCGACGCTGGAGAAATAAGCGGCCACGGCGTGCAGGCGAAAATCGATGGCGCGCAGGTGCATGTGGGCAACGACAAACTCATGACGAGCATCGGATTAGAAGCGCACAATTGCGAGCTCGTGGGCACGATTCTGCATGTGGCGCGCGAGGGGAAATACCTGGGTCACATCGTCGTTGCCAATATGGTGAAGCCCGACGCCGCGCAGACCATCGCCGATTTGCACGCGGCGGGCGTCACGAAAACCGTCATGCTCACAGGCGATGCCGAACAGGTCGCGCAATCGGTCGCGAGCACGCTTGGACTGGACGAATACCATGCGAAGCTTTTGCCGCAAAACAAGGTCGAACAGCTCGAGCGGCTGCTGGCCGCCGAAGGCAAACGAGGCAAGCTCGCGTTCGTGGGCGACGGCATCAACGATGCCCCCGTGCTCACCCGAGCCGACGTGGGAATAGCCATGGGGGCCATGGGGTCGGATGCAGCCATCGAGGCGGCCGACGTTGTGTTGATGGACGACAAGCCCTCGAACATCGCGAAAGCCATCCGCCTGGCTCGCAAAACCATGGGCATCGTATGGCAGAACATCGTGTTCGCCCTGGGCGTGAAGCTGCTTGTGCTGGTGCTGGCCGCCGTAGGCATCGCAAACATGTGGATGGCGGTGTTCGCCGACGTTGGAGTGGCGATTCTGGCAATCCTGAACGCCATGCGCTGCATGAGCGTGAAGAAATTCCAATAAGTTCCAAGTTGCAGGTTGGCCCTGTAAAGGTTCGACCTGCAACAGCTGCTTCCTATGCCCCGACCTTCACAACGTTCCAGGCGTTCAGGTCAGGGCATAGGAAGCAGCGTTATTTTACGGATGCTCGTCAGTCGAGCCCGTCCGCATCCCCCCCCAAAAAAGCAAACAATCCAACAAAGGAAACGCCGTGCGGGCCGGTTGCCCGACCTGATTTCTGAACGCCTGGAACGTTGTGAAGAAATCTGGTCGGGCAACCGGCCCGCCCAAACGGTTCTCTACCCCATCGCCGCATTCAAGGCACGAACGACGGGAACGATGGCGTCGTCGTGCATGACGCGCGCGCTCGAAGCGGAAAGCACGCATCCAAGCGAGACCGCCGAAGAATCCACACAGGCCGAGCCCGCTTCCAAGAGGAACTTGGCGTTTTCCAGCAACGCGCCCACCGGCACGCCCTCGGCGCGCAGCAGTTCGTCTTCTTGCTCGGTGGTATGGC
>CALBLG010000135.1 GCA_937895975.1 uncultured Slackia sp. | reverse complement strand
CGTCCAGGAATGGAACGCTTGCGCAAAAGTGGGTAGTGAAGAGGCTCGAAAACGGCGCGTATTCGCTTCAGAATGCGAACTCCGGGTGGTATCTCGCTGACAATGATGGGGTCTTGTATGGCTTCGATTCGACAAGCGACACGAACGCGCACTGGGTGCCGTTCTTTTCTCGCTCGGGCGGTTTCGGTCTTATGAACGTGATGTCGGGCAAAGTGCTCGATATCGTAAATGGCGACGCGTGCGCGGGCGGCAAAGTGCAACTTTGGTCGCGCAACGATACGGTGGCGCAGGGTTGGAAGTTTATGTCGTGCGACGTGCTAGCTTCGGGCTATTACTCTTTCGCCAATATGTCGACTGGCGGTAAATTGCTCGATGTTTCGAATGCCTCAATTTCGTCGGGCGCCACGGTGCAGCTTTGGCAATCGAACGGCTCTGCTGCCCAAAAATGGATGGTCAGAAAGAGCGGGGATGGAACATATTCCTTTGTCTCAGTTTGTTCTGGCAAATTCCTTGACGTGCGGGATGGAAATGCCAACAGCGGAGCGGGCATCCAGCAATGGGACGGAAACGGCACGGCTGCTCAAAAATGGTGGCTATCAATTGGGGCGAAGGGCGGAATCGTAATAACGTCAGCTCTAGGCAACTTTTCTCTGGGTTTTAACGGCGAAAAGCTTGCGCTTCTTGAGGGCTCCGACCAGAGCTGGAACGTTGCGAGCGTTACGGTTGGCGCGCAGCCTTATTGTCTTGCGAATGGCCTTCAACGCCGCATTGTCGAAACAGCGAAGCATACTCCTTCCCCTGGTGCCAACCTGTGTTCGGAATGGGTGGCTCAAGTCTTTGAAAAGAATGGGCAGCCGTATGATTGGGGAGATGCGTGCGATTACTTCTGGAGCTATTGTCATGACAGCAATCTCGATAATCTCCAAGTGGGGATGATAATTGCTGTTCCCTCGCATTCGCATAACTGGGCTGGAAGCGTATGGGGGCACGTATGCATATATATTGGTGATGGGCTTGTGATGGATAATGTGGGCTATATCCGTCAAATGGGGTTGCAAGATTGGATGAATTACTACGGCACGACGTATACGCCCCTTTGGGGTTGGTATGAGCACGTGAGTCTTGCTTGATTGGATGGCTCGGTACCTTACTTTTTTGCGCGCGGTGCGTGATCGCCTTTTTAGGTGGCCGATAAGGATTTTCGTAGTCTCGCGTGGCGTGGCTGCTATCATTGCGATGTTTACGTCTCTAAAATTACAGGAGTGCGTTGAGTGACGAGCGAAATACAGGAAGTCGATTATTTACAGAATATAGCCAGCAAAGTGTCGGTTATTGTGCCCATTTGTAATGCAGGTCATTACCTCGATCAGGCGTTGAATAGCTTGACGAGTCAAACGTACAATAATCTCGAAATTATCTGCTTGAATGACGGATCGACTGATGACTCTCTGTCGATTATGCAGAAGCATGCTGTGACGGATTCGCGTATCGTTGTGATCGATAAGCCAAACGAAGGCTATGGCGCCACGTGCAACAGGGGAATCGACATGGCAACGGGCGAATGGATTGCGATCCTGGAGCCCGATGATTGGATTGAACCTGGCATGTTCGCCGACATGTTGGCATTCGAGGCTTCTTTCGTCGGGGAACGACCTATCGATGTAATTAAGACACCGTATTGGATTATTCGTAACCCTGATACTCCCGAAGAACTTAAACTGAATTGCTCGTATCGCGGGCGAGTGAAGCCGAAAGTTCAACCGTTTGTGATTCATGATGCCCCTCATCTTCTAGGACATCATCCATCAATTTGGTCGGCGATATATCGCAAGTCGTTTCTTGACGACTTCGGCATTCGCTTTAAGGAAATCCCTGGAGCGGGATGGGCCGATAACC
>CALBLG010000134.1 GCA_937895975.1 uncultured Slackia sp. | reverse complement strand
ATTCATAACGAGAAATCTCATAGGTTCTCCTTCGATGTTTGGGTCCGCATCCCGTCATGGCTGATGAGAAGCTTCCGCATGCTCGTGGGTTGCGGAGGGAGCTTCCGCACGAGCCGGAAGCGCCAGTGGCGCTTTCGTGCGAGTCAAGACTTGTCTCCCGGAGCAATCTGCGAGCATGCGGAAGCGGTGGGGCGGATTACTTTTGCAGCTTCTCTAAAGCGCGACCCACGACGATCATCGGGTCGGCGTCGTTAGTGACGACGACATCGCCCCAGGCGTCGTATTTCGGTCCGCGATCGCGCGCAAGCGCCGGAATGCCCTTGGTGATGGACATGGGGCGTCCGTCGGATACGAGCAACTCGAGCGGGCGCTTCAACAGCAGGATGATGCCGTTCTGATGCAGCAGGTCGTAATTGCGCGCCTTCGTCACCACGCCGCCGCCGCAGGCGATAACCAGGCCGCTCTGCTTGCACACATCGCCGGTGACTTGCGTCTCGATTGCGCGAAACGCCTCTTCGCCGTCTTCCGCAAAAATATCGGCGATGGATTTGCCGGCCGCGATAGGGATGCGGTCGTCGATGTCGACGAATTCTCGGCCCAGTTGTTTGGCCAGCAGCGCTCCGATGGTCGATTTGCCGCCCGAAGGCATGCCGATGATGACGATATTGCCCTCTTCGAACGTGATTTTCTCGACGATGTCGTCGACCACGTCATTAGCGATTTGCTTGTTCTGCCACAGCTCGCTTGCCGCCTTCGCTTGCGCGACCAGCATGGGCAGGCCGCTGATGTGCGGAATGTTGAGTTTTTCGGCCTGCAGCATGAGGCCCGTGCGTGCGGGGTTGTACACCACGTCCACCACGCCGAACAGGCCGTCGGCGCGTCCTTCGCGCAGCTCGCCGGTGCGCGCGAACGGCTCGAGGTCGATCGGCGACGCGGGGCAGTTCGGGAACATGCCCACGGGTGTTGTGTTCACGATGAACTGGGCGTCGTAATGATTGGCCAGATTCTCGTAGTTGTTCTCGCCGGTGCGTGAAACCATCACGATTTCCGATGCGCCGCGATCGGTGAGCACGGCGTGCACGGTTTTGGCGGCGCCGCCCGTGCCCAGAACGACCACCTTTCGGTCGGTCACGTTCATGTGGGCGACATTGAGCAAGTGCGAGAAACCGTAATAGTCGGTGTTGTCGCCGAGCAGCGTGCCGTCGTCTTTGCGCACGATGGTGTTCACGTTGCCGATTTTCTTTGCGGCGTCGGTAAGCTTGTCGCACAGGTCCATAACCGTTTCTTTGTACGGCATGGTTACGTTCAGGCCGGCAAAATCGCCTTCCCGAATGAACGCGGCCACGTCTTCGGGCTCGACTTCGTGCAGGCGGTATTCGTAATCGCCCAGCATCGCGTGGATGCGAGGTGAGTAGCTGTGGCCCAGCTTGCGGCCCAAAAGTCCATATACCGGCTTGGTTTTAGATGCTGCCATGGAAATCTCCTTGTGTAGGGCGCCATGAGGCGCTGATGCTCTGCGAATCGGCGGCGTTCCCCAGGAACGCGGCACGCCCGTGCGGATGCCGAATGAAGCCGCACGGGCGTCAAAACACGTATCGGCCCAGACAAAAGCAAGGCTTCAACAGGTCAATCATGCCGATACCTCCGCGTAGCTGCCGAGGTATGCCAGCGAGTCGCACAGCGGGGTGATTTGCGCAATGGTTTCGGCGAACGCGGCGTCGTTGGGCGTGCTTTCGATGTCCACGTAGAACATGAACTCGAACTCGCTGCCCGGGATAGGCCGGCTTTCGAGCTTGAGCAAGTTCACGCCGAGCGCCGCGATGCGGGAAAGGACGCGGAACAGCGCGCCCGGTTCGTGCGGCGTGATCAGCAAAAGCGAGCTGCGGTCGGGTTCGCCGACGAATTGCGGGCTTTTGGCGACGCAGATGAACCTGGTGAAGTTGTCCGATTCGTCTTGAATGGCGTGTTGCAGCACGTCGAGCCCATACAGTTCCGCGCAGGCGGAAGACGAGATGGCGGCCACGTTGTCTCGCTCGCTTTCCGCCACGGCGCGGGCGGCCATTGCAGTGTTGCGACACGCCGTGGAAATTACCTCGCCAGGCATCCCCGCAATGAAATCGGTGCATTGGCGCAGCGCTTGCTCGTGCGAGAACACTTCCGTGATGTCATCGAGCGAAACGCCGTGCTTCGCAAGCAGATCGTGGTCGATGCGCAGCGTTAAGGCGCGGGCAATATACAGGCCGCGCTTGTATAGCAAGTCGTACACGCGGTCGACAGTGCCCGCCGTAGAATTCTCGAGCGGCAGAATGCCGTATTCCACCTCGCCTCGTTCAACCGCATCGGCAACCGCGTCGAATGTTGGCACGAACTCGATTTGGGGGTCGCAGAAAAGCTTCGTGCATGCGATGTGCTGGTAGGCGCCCTCGACGCCTTGAACGGCGACATGGGCATGCGCGGGCAGCTCGGCGAGCGTTTTCGTCGCGGCGGGTACCGTATCGGAAGCGGCATCGTCCAAAATCGAATGCTGGTAGGCGCGGCTCATTTCCATCATCATGCTGAACAAAGGCGGGATGAAACGCTTGAATTCGTCCGAAGCGAGCTCGCTGGCCTTGGCAATTTTTTGGGCTTCGCGCTGCTTGTCGAGCACGGCCTTGCCGGTGGCGCGCTTGTAGGCGGCCACGTCGGCCGCGATATGCATGCGGCGCTCGAACAGCTCGACGATTTGCGCGTCGATTTCGTCGATGCGCGCGCGGGAAACCGCGAGGTCCACCACGGCGGGCTGGTTTTTGGAGGTATCGGCCATCAGTCCATCCTCGATTCCAAAAGCAAATCGTACAGGGCAAGCGCCACGGCGGCCTCGACCACGGGGACGGCGCGCACCACCACGCATGGGTCGTGGCGCCCGTGCACCGAAAGCTCCTCGTTGCACAGCGCCTGCATATCGATGCTATGTTGCGGCTTCGATATTGATGGCGTGGGTTTGAACGCGCAGCGCACCACGACGGGCTCGCCGGTGGTGATGCCGCCGTTTGCCCCGCCCGCATTGTTCGATTCGAAGGCTACGACGCCGTTCTTTACGCGCATGGCGTCGTTGTTCTGGCTTCCGCGAAGCTGTGACGCCTCAAAGCCGCGGCCGAATTCAACGCCTTTCACGGCAGGAATTCCGAATAGCACGCGCGCGATGGCGTTCTCGACGCCGTCGAACATGGGCTCGCCCACGCCTGCGGGCATGCCGACGGCTGCGCATTCCACGATGCCGCCCACGCTGTCGCCTTCCTCGCGCGCCTGCGCGATGGCGGAAATCATGCGTTCGCCCGACCCGTCGTTGTTCACGGGAAATGCCTTGCTGCCGGCGCGATGGATGTCTTCGGCCGACAGGCCGTGCAGCACGAATGCGTCGTCGGCAACGCCCGCGATATTCGCGATGTGGGCGCCTATCTCCACGCCTTGCTCGCGCAGCAGTTGCAGCGCGATGCCGCCCGCTATGCACAGCGGCGCAGTGAGCCGGCCCGAAAAATGCCCGCCGCCTGCGACGTCTTGCGCGCCGTGAAACTTGAGGTTCGCAACGTAATCGGCGTGGCCTGGGCGCGGCACGCGACGAAGCTCGTCATAGTCGGCGCTTTTCGTATTCGTGTTGCGAATAACGGCCGCAAGCGGCGCCCCGCAGGTCACGCCATCGACGATGCCGCCCAAAAATTCCGGCAAATCCGCCTCTTTGCGGGGCGTCGACCATGGCATGCCGCCAGGCGCTCGCCGCGTGAGGAACGCCTGCAGCTCATCGAGGTCAATGCGCTTGCCAGCGGGAATTCCCTCGATCACGCATCCGATGCCGGCGGAATGGCTCTGGCCGAAAATGGATACGGTGATATTTTTTCCAATGCGCGAAGCCATCGCCCCGCCTTTCTATCTAGCATGCGGCGCCGCCCAAGGCGGCGTCGCGTTTCACCGTTGCGCGCCTAGCGTGCCAGCGCTTGGCCAACGAAGGTGCGGAAATCGTCGAGCTTCAGGCTTTCGATGCGCGCTTTTCCGATTTCGCTCGCAACCACGACATTCATGGTCGAGCCGCGGCGCTTCTTGTCTGCGAGTGCCGCATCATAGATGGCCTGGGCCGATTCGCTCGTGTCGGCCAGAAGCCCCCATGCGCGGACCGCGCGCTCGATGCATTGCGCGTCTTGCGCAGAAAGCCACCCTCGCTTGGCGCTTGCCTTGGCCACGAGCACCATGCCGCACGCCACGGCGAAGCCGTGCGTCACCGTGAAGCCCGAAAGCTTCTCGATGGCGTGGCCCAACGTGTGGCCAAAATTCAAAAGCTGGCGTTGGCCTGCTTCTCTTTCGTCGGCTTGAACTACGTCGCGTTTAAGCTGCACGCAACGAGTAATCACTTCGCCGAGGCGCATATCCGAAGCCGAGCACGACTCGAGCTCGGCAAACAAATCAGAGTTGAAAATAACGCCATACTTCAGTACTTCGCCGCAGCCGTCAATGAAGAAGTGCTCGGGCAGCGTTGCCAGAAGCGACGTGTCGACGAGCACCGCGTCGGGCTGGAAAAATGCGCCCACCAGGTTTTTGCCCTCGGGCAAATCGACGGCGGTCTTTCCTCCGACCGACGAATCGACGCAGGCCAAAAGCGAAGTGGGAACCTGCACGCAACGAATTCCTCGCATGTAGGTCGCCGCCGCGAACCCCGCCAGGTCGCCAACCACGCCGCCGCCCAGCGCCACGACGAGCGACGAGCGCGTAAGCCCCGCGTCGGCAAAGGCCGAAAGCGCCTGCGCATACGTGGAAAGCGTTTTCGACTGCTCGCCGGCGGGAAACACGAAGGTCTCCACGCGATACCCGGCGGCTTCGAGGCTCGTTTTCGCGCGATCCAGGTACAGAGGTGCCACGTTGGAATCGCTTACCACGCAGCACGCGTCTCCCCCGCTGATGCTTCTGCACAAATCGCCCACATGGTCGAGCGTGAACTCATCGATGAGCACCTCGTAGCTGTGCGAGGGCGCTTCAACCTTCACCACGCTCATCGCACGCCGCCTTCGCGAGCGTCGGAGTAGCGTCCGTCGGCCTTGCGTTTGGCGATCGAGCCCTGCTCGAGAAGCTCATGCAGCTCGGTTTCGTCGCCGCGCGAAAGCGCGTCGCGATACCGTTCGAGCTCGGTTATCACCACGCCGATTTCCTCGGTGAGGTTGTCGGCGTTGTCCATGAACAGCTCGGTCCACATGTCGGCGTTAAGCTCGGCAACGCGCGTGAGGTCTTTATAGCTGCCGGCGGAAAAGCCCTTGTGTTTCTGCGCAGTAGGGCTTTTGATGAACGCGGAGCTCACCACGTGCGCGAGCTGCGAGGTGTACGCAATGATCTGGTCGTGTTTGGCGGCCGTGGTGACCGAGAATGAGCCGAAGCCCGCCGGAGAAAGCGCCTCTTCGGCCCACAGGATTATATCGGGGTCGTAGATCTCGGGCGGCACGAGCACCATCGGCTGTCCCGCGTACAAATCGGCGCGCGCGTGGCGGTAGCCGGAATATTGCAGGCCCGCCATGGGATGCCCGCCGATGAACGTGAACCCGCGGCGCTCGGCAACGGCAAAGCATACGGGGCACACGCTGCGCTTCACGCTGCCGCAATCGATGACGAGCGTGCTTTTGGAAATGAACGCCTCGTTCGCGCGCACCCATTCGATGATTGCCTGCGGATATACGGCCAAAATGATGAGGTCGCACGTAGGAATGGTTTCTCCGGCCAGCGCGCCGGTGACGGTTTCTTCGGCCATGGCGGCATTCATGGAACGCTCATCGATATCGGCCGCGAACACCTCGATGCCCGCGTCGGCGTATGCTTTGGCGAACGAGCCGCCAATCAGGCCCAGGCCAACGATGCCGACGCGGTTAGGGATTCGAGATTCAGACATGGACAGCCTACCATTCAGCAGTGACGGCAGAGCGAATGATGCTCACGCGACGCATCATGTCCTCGAACTGCTCAGGCAGAAGCGCCTGGGCGCCATCGGAGGCCGCATGGGCCGGGTCATGATGCACCTCGACCTCGAGGCCATCGGCCTGGGCTGCGGTTGCCGCGCAGGCGACCGGGGTGACGAAACGCGTGTAACCCGTGGCATGGCTCGGGTCGGCGATAATCGGCAGATGCGTAAGCTCGCGCAGCACGGGAATGGCGCTCACATCGAAGGTATTGCGGGTGCGCGTCTCGAACGTGCGAATGCCGCGCTCGCACAGCATAACCTGGTCGTTGCCCTCGCTCATGATGTATTCGGCGCTCATCAAAAGCTCATCGATGGTGGCCGACATGCCGCGCTTCAACAGCACGGGCTTGCCGTAGCGGCCGAGCGCCTTCAGCAGCGTGAAATTCTGCATGTTGCGCGCGCCTACCTGCAGAATGTCCACGTCATCGAACAGGTCGAGGTCGCTTGCGTCCATGATCTCGGTGATGATGGGAATGTCGAACTCGCGCTTGACCTTAGACAAAATATCCAGGCCTTCTTTGCCCAAGCCCTGGAAGGAATACGGGCTGGTGCGCGGTTTGAACGCGCCGCCGCGGAAAATTGCCGCGCCATGCTTTTTCACCTGTTCGGCGATAATCATGCACTGCTCTTCGCTTTCGACGGAACACGGGCCGGCCATAACGGCGAAATTGCCCTTGCCGCCGATCTTCACGTCGCCGATTTCGATAACGGTGTCGTCGGGATGGAACTTGCGGTTGGCCTTCTTGAAGGGTTCGGACACGCGGCGAACGGCCTCAACCACGTCGTTGGATTCAAGCAGGT
>CALBLG010000133.1 GCA_937895975.1 uncultured Slackia sp. | reverse complement strand
CAAAAGCCAATACGGCCGCGCGATGGGGCTGGTGGGCGTGATCATCGGGTTCGCGCCTGCGATTGGCCCTACCATTTCGGGCGTGATCATTGATGTGTGGGGCTGGCGTGCGGTGTTCGTGGCGCTTGCCGCGGTAGGCGTGGCGGTTATCGCGCTTACGGTTCCGTTTCTGCCGAATGTGATGCGCAGCCTCTCGAGCCACAAGCACTTCGACGCGGCTTCGGCCGTGTTGTTCTGCCTGGGCTTCGTGCTGGTATTTGTGGGCATGTCGTTTGCCGAGGGGGCGGGGCATGCTTCGGTGGCTGCGGCTGCTTTGGCCGCGGGCGTGGCGCTGCTTGTGCTGTTCGCGCGTCGGCAGCTGCGCATTCCCAACCCGCTGCTGAAGCTGTCGTGTTTCAAGAACCGCAACTTCACGGTGGGCGTGGGCTTGGTTATTGTGGGCCAGCTGTCGTTTCTATCAGCTTCGATCATGGTGCCGCTGTTCGTGCAAGACGTGCAGGGGTATTCGGCGGCCGTTTCGGGCCTGGTCATTTTGCCGGGTGCGGTGCTGCTGGGCTTTCTCAATCCCGTCACAGGGCGCATCTTGGACGCCCGTGGGCCGCGGCCGCTTCTGTATGCGGGCTGCGCTTTGCTGGTCGCGGGCACGCTTGCGTTCGTGGCGTGCGACGCGGCAACGCCCGCATGGGTGGTTACGGCGCTCTATGGCGTGCGCATTTGCGGCGTCGCCTGTCTGATGATGCCCATGACGGCGTATGCCAGCAAACAGCTTGCGCTCGACGACATGGCGCAGGGTACGGCTATCATCACGTCGACGCGCCAACTCATCAGTTCGCTCCTGTCTTCGGGGCTCATCGCGATTATGGCGGCGGCGTCGAGCAACGAGCTTGGCGTGGACGCGCACGGCTTTGGCGTGTCGTTTACGGTGTTGGCGGCAGCGATTGCTGCGGGGTGCGTTGCCGGCGCGCTGCTGTTGCCCAGAAAGCGTCGCTAAGCGGGCATGCAATCGTGGGGTGCCCCGAGATGGGGGACGCTTTCCTATCCCATGGCGTGTGGCGCAGGCTGATGCGCGGAAATGTTCCTGGGGCAGGGGCTATCCCCCGTCCCAGGGAATGTCGAGCAAATCGGCGCGCAAACGCTTCGGTATGCAAGAAACCCCAGCTCGCTTATGGGCGACTGGGGTTTCTTCATTATAGTGCGAGGCCAAGCTCTATTCGAAGTATGGTTGAATGCGCGGGCCCGGTGGTGCTATGCGGCGTTTTCCTCGCGCAGCATAGCCTGCTCGTAGTCGCGCGTGCCCTTGAACACTTCGTGCGTGTAGGGGTTCACGCCCAGCTTCTTGGCGCGGTAGGCCACATAGCCTACGGCGGCGATGTTGGCAGCCAGCGCGATGACCGAGATAACCAGGTTCACGTCGGGGTTGTTCACCGACTGCACGGCGAAGATGGAATCGTTCGCGAACATGGGAACCACCTGGCAGAACATGCACCACAGGCTCAGCGTGTAGGCGCGGTTCTGAATCCAGCCGCCCTTGTTCCAGAAGAAGTTCGCCACGGTGGGGGCAAGCAGCAGCGCCAGGCCGCAGTACCAAGAGTGGGTGGGCAGGCAGTTGTAGGTGTAGCAGAAGTTCCAAATGTCGTAGCTCAGGATGAAGACCCACGTCATGTCGGGCCACAGCATGTCCTGCTTCTTCTTGGACACGTAGATGCCCCACCAGCCGGTCATGACGAAGATGTTCAGAATGCCGGCGATGCCGTTGAACACGTTATGCCAGCCGCCATACAGAAGCACGCCCTCGCTGGAAACCCAGGTGGTGCCGAACGCGCGCACGGCGCTCTCGAAGTCGCTCACCACGGCGATCATAATGTTGATGGCCACAATGATGAACGGGAAGCATTTAAACCATTCTGCCTTGCCCAGGCGTCCCCAATGGTATTTCAAAATGAGGAAGCCGATGCAGCCTGCCGTTGCGGCATAGAGCTTGGCATAGTGGAACCAGCTGTTCATGTAAAGGTAGGTGGGGTTGTTCAGCGCCCACTCGGCGCCGGCCGCAGCCCCTGCGTAGATGGCGATGAAGTACGCGGTAAGCGCGGCGGGAATCACGAAGAAGCACGTGATGCCGCCGATTTTCGTGCGTCGGGCGATCTCGTTAAAACCGATCAGCGCAAGGAATACGATGATCCACCCGATCCATTGGTACGCGGCGTTTTCGCCATACACGTCGAAAAGCATTTTTCCTCCTTTCCGTTGGCCTGTCGGCCAACGGCTTGCCTTGCCGCTGCGGTCGATTCTGACGGCATCTCAAACCCTTGTGCGCAACGCTGCGCGCACCGAAGTGCGCTTGGTTGCGCGGCGGGCTTGAGCTGCTCGCCAGAATCGGCCTCGCTGCCATTGACTTGACCTGCGATGGTTCAATACTTTCCCATGTGATGCACCGTCGCAGGCTCTTCCCTCTATTCCCCTCGGCAATTGAAACGTTGATCAATGCCGCCCGTCTGATGCGCGGCGGCCATGACCGGCGTTTCAGTCGGCCGTGTGGTGGCTTTGCTCGCGTTCGCGCTCGAAATGCAGCGTTTGGGCAATCAAGTCTTTCAACACCTCGTCGCTTGTTTCGGGGTGCTGCCGCAGGTACCCGATAAGGCCCAGCGTAAGCATGTAGAACGTTTCGTAGATATTGTTAATGCGCACCTCGTGCAGGCGCTCGTAGTCGCGCACGGTGGTTTCGACGATGTAATTCGCGCTGGCGTCGGCCACGCGGTTGACGAATTGCAGGTACAGCGCGGCGTTCTCGTGCGTGGCGAGCGCGCGGCGAAATGGCTTGTGCGCGGCGTCGCCCTCGAACAGCAGGTTGCGCAAAAGAGCCACGATGGAATCGAGCGCGCCCTCGATGTCGCCCTGCATGCGCGACGCGTTCCAGGCTTTCAGCTCGGCGATGAACTCGTCCACGTAGGTGTCCAGCACGGCGGCCACCAAGTCTTCCTTGCTGGGGAAGTAATGGTAGAACAGCGTGCGGGCCACGCCCATGCGCTCGGAAATGGCCGCGACGGACGTCTTCGCAAGGCCGCGCTCTTCGATAAGCTCGCGCGCGCAGCTGATGATTTCCCGTTTGTGGTCCATTTCGGCACCCCTTTCGCGAAGCAACGGTTTTATTTCCCCTTTGAACCGCACTTCATGATACGAACACATTACGACGCAAGCTAACAGGGTGTCAATGGACACTATTGACAAAGCGTCAATCTAAAAAATGCTTGCAAACTGGGACTATCGAGAAATTGTGAAGTGTGTTATAGTCCAGTAAAAGTTCATCGAGGAAACAAAAAAAGAAATTCGATGAAGTATCGAATGGGGATTCGAAGAGCAAGGGAAGGGGACGCAATGATGGCATCACCAAAAAGCATGCGAGCGATTGCGGCGTGCGGTACGTGCGCCTTGGCGTTTGCGATGACGGGTTGCGGCGCATCGTTCGAAGGGTCGGGCAGCAAAGATGCGGCCAGCGCCGAGCAGTTGGCCATGCATGCGGACGACCCGTGGGCGGTCGAGGTCGGCGCCGATGCGAAGGCGAAGAGCGAATTCCAACTCGCCGACGGCGTGTATACGGGCAAGGGCCTTGGCATGGATGGGCTGATTACCGTGACGCTTGCGGTGCAGGACAACCATATCAGCTGCGTCGAGGTGACCCAAGAGGGCGAAACCCAAAGCGTGGGCGGCTTCGAGGCCATTCGCGACGGGAAATACGCCGCGATGATCGATGCCGAGCAAGGCCCCGACATCGATTGCATCTCGGGTGCCACCATCACAACCGCCGGCGTGCGCCAGGCCGCAACCGACGCGCTTATTCAGGCGGGCGCCGATTTGCAACCCGTCGAAGTGGGCGGCGGCACCACCATCGATCTTGTGCAGAAGGGGGAATAGCCATGGCGACGATTGAGAACAGGGGCGTTTCTCGCCGCGATTTCCTGACGGGCGCGGCCGCGTTGGCGGGCGGCATTGCCGCGGCAAGCGCGATGCCCGCCATGGCCCACGCCGAAGAGGCGGGCGTGATTGGCGACTGGGCGGCCGATGACAGCAAGGCCGTTGCCACCGAGCCTTCGGCCAACACGAACGCCAGCGCGTCTGACGGCACGTATCGCGACCACGACCCGGCGACGTTTCCCGCGAACGACGCCACGCCCATTGTGCCGCGGTCGGTACCCGCGACTTGGGATTACGAGTGCGATGTGGTGGTTGTGGGCGCGGGCGGCGGCGGCCTGAACGCCGCGGCGCGCGCGGCCGAGCTGGGTGCTTCGGTCATTTGCGTCGAGAGCATGGCCACGTGGGGCGGCAACGCGCAGTCGGCCGGCATGTGCGGCATTCTGGGCGGCTATTCCAAGCAAGAGGAAAAGCGCTTCGCTTTCCCCAGCTACCCGTTCGACCCCAAGGCGCTCACCGATTGGGCCATGGACGAGTACCACTATGCGGCCGACCCCAAGCTCATCTACAAGATTGCCTGCGAGGGCGGCCACTCGCTCGACTGGATGGCCGACTGCGGTGTGAAGTGGCGTTTGGGCGAGGTTCCGGTGTATGTTGCGCCGAAAAACTCCACGCTCGACCATCACGTGCTGAAGATGAAAGACGCCACCGATGCGATGTACGAATACGGCGTGGCCAAAGGCGTGGAATACATTTTCCGCTGCCCGGCCGAGGCGTTGGTGCAGGACGAATCGGGCCGCATTGTGGGTTTGGTCGCCAAGCAAGATTTCCAGCACGAGGTGTATATCCATGCGCCCAAGGGCGTCATTCTTACCGCAGGCGGCTTCTGCAACAACAAGGCGCTGCTCGATCGCTACATTCCCACGGCGGCTATGGGCTGCGCGTCCAGCTACCTGGTTGGCGGAGAGACGGGCGAGTGCTTCCGCATGGGCCTGGGCGTGGGAGCCGACGTGTCGGGCTTCAACAGCTCGGCCAGTTTCGACGGCGGCGTGGATTGGCAGGCCGAGGGCGGCCAGTGGGCGCGTTTCCTGTATGACGGCATGACGCAGCTCTCGCGCCAGCCGTGGCTGACCATCGACCGCTGCGGCAATCGTTTGCGCTATATGGACAGCCGCGTGGGAGAAGACGGCGCGAACGCGATTTACGCTCTGGGCGATTTGGCGACCATTCAAATGACGCCTCCGGGGCATCGCTCCTACATCATTTTCGATGCGAATTACGAAGACCATCTGGCCGGCTTCGCGCAGGAGCATTGCCGCAAGCTGATTACCCCCGACTTGGAACAGATCGACAAGGTGCCCGAACATTACCGCGATTGGCACCACGGCGTGCAGGACGCCATCGACGCCGACGTGCTGAAAAAACGCGACACGCTTGAAGAGCTCGAGCGCGACCTGGGCTTTCAGCCGGGCGTGTTGGTGGATGCCGTGGCGAAGTGGAACGAGTGCTGCGAAAAGGGCGAAGACGATTTCCTGTATCCCATGCCAAAGGAATGGCTGCATGCCATTACCGAGCCGCCGTTCTATGGGTGCCGCATCGGAGGCAACTTGTATGGCACCAAGGCGGGCCTGCTGATCAACGACCAGATGCAGGTTGTGGGAACCGATGGCCTGGTGATTCCTGGCTTGTACGCGGGCTGGCACACCGCGGGCGGCGCGTGCGGCGAGAACAGTTACATCGGCGATCCCATTCTGGGTTCGCTCATGGGAGACGTGGGCCTGGCGTTCTGCGGCGGGTATTTGTGCGGAACGTCTGTGATAGAGAACGAGATGTAAGGGAGGCCTGACATGAAAACCCAAATGAAGGCTATGGCCAGGCCGTATCTTACGCTGTTCGGCTTGGCGCTTATCGTGGCCGTGGTGGCGCGCATCGGCCTTGGCGTGATGGATGCCACCGGCGCGCTTGCCTACGACTACATTTCCGCGAGCGACGTGGCCATCTTGGACACTATCTGTTCCATCCTGACGGGCTCGGCGTTTGTCGCGTTCATGTTCGCGGCGTCGCTGGCGCTGACGCTTTCGGTTGCCGGCGTGGCGCTGTATGCGGCCATCGCGCGGCGCGAGGGCAACTCGGCCGGCGCCGGCAGCGCGTTTCTGTGGGGCTGGGCCACGGCACTTGTGGCGCTGGTGTGCTTGGTGATTGTCGGCAGCGGCATTCTGTCGGCCGTGCAAGTGGGCTCCATGAGCTCGAAGTTGCCGGGCGTGGGCGTGCTTGTTGCGGCCGCCGTCGGGTTCGCGGCGTTTTTGGGCACGCTGCTCGGAGCGGCGTCTCTCGTGGCTGTGGCATGCGTGCGCCGCGCGAAAACGGCGAAGCGCGCCTGCGTGAATTTGCTTGTTGCGTGCGCGGTGTGCGGTCTGGTTGTTATGGTTCTTACTGTGGGCACATTCAGCGCGCTGAACCAGGTGAGCATCGATACCACGGTGCTCGGCATGTGGTTCGCGGGCGATTTGGCAGCGAATGTGGCCATGCTGCTCGCTGCGGCGCATTTCGCGAAATAACGAAGGCGCGGGCGGTTTTATCGCCGGCTTCTATTTAAATGACCCCTCCCAATGGGCTCGGTTCGCCGAGCCCATTTCTGTCTTTTTCTCCGTCGAAGGCGGGGCGAGGAACGTCAACGGCACAACGTTCCAGGCGTGCCTTATGACGCGCCTCGCCGCGCCTTCGACTGCCGTTTAGCGAAAGGCCGAAAAGTAGCAAGTTGGTCTACGCTGTGCGGATGTATTCGGGGTATTTCCAGGAAATGTAGCGCGAGGGCGGAGACGTACGTCATAAGGGGCGCCTGGAACGTTGCCCCGTTGA
>CALBLG010000132.1 GCA_937895975.1 uncultured Slackia sp. | reverse complement strand
CAAGGCGGGGGAACTGTATCGCAAGTTCATCGAACCCCAATTGGGCATGCCGTGCACCGTGCTGCCCTCCACCAGCCCGGCCAACGCGAAGATGAAGCTGGCCGATTTGATTGCTGCCTATGGCAAAGCGTTGCTGCCCCTTGTTGGCATGCCCGCAAAGCACGTGCTGAGCGTGCCTGACGTCGCAAGGCTTTAAGCCGAAATAGCCGCGCGGGGTACTTCGCTTTCGGCGCTTATGGAGCGCGCGGGGCGGGCGCTTGCGCATGCGGCAAGCGCCGAGGCCGCCAGGGGCGAAGCGAACGCAGCCCCCAGCGCACAAGGCAACTTGCCCGGCAAGGTTCGCCAATCTGGCGCGGGCGCCAAGGGCTCGATTGCAGACGCTGCGACCCCATCTGCAAAAACCGCTTTTGCAGATGAAGGTGAAAACCATAGCATCAAAGCTCGTGGCTCGCGACGCGTCGCGGTTCTTTGCGGTTCGGGCAACAACGGAGGCGATGGATGGGTTGCCGCGCGCGAGCTTGTGTGCGCCGGGTTCACGGTAGACCTTGTCACGAATTACGACGCGCAAGCCCTTACAGCCGAGCCCGCGCGCGAGCAAGCGATTGTCACCGAGGCCTACGCGAACGAGCCCAAGCGCAGCGACTGCGCACTCAACATTCACGTCTCCCCTTCAAACGAAGAGCTCGAGCAACTGCTTTCGGCCGCGAACGTCATCGTCGACGCCATTCTGGGAACCGGTTTTTCAGGCGATGCCGTGCGTGCCCCCTATGACGCATGGATTCGCTTGGCGAACGCTCAGCGCAGCCGCGGGGCGCGTATCGTGGCCGCCGACGTGCCCAGCGGGCTTTCGGCGCAAACCGGCAAAGCGGCCGAGCCATGCATGAAAGCGCACAAAACCGTAACGATGATCACTTCGAAGCCGGGCCTCGAAACGCCCTATGCATTCGCGTTCTGCGGCGACGTGCAGGTGGCGCATATCGCATACGTCGATCCCATTTTGGAAACGTGGCAGCAGCAGCAAACCGACAACGCTCCAGCGCATAGCACAGCCGAAATCGCCAAAGCAGCCACCGCGAGCGGCATGCCCACAAACAATCAGCACTCTGATCAAAATGGGAACGGCGCGACTGCCGCCCGTCCCTGCCACGCAAACATTGCCACGCCAAAGGGCAGCCGTTCACTCGAGCACGACCCATTCCGCCGCGCAGAAACCGAGGACGACGACGGTTACGACCCCTATTCCGACCGACCGCCTGCGCCCGAGCCGCTTTTCGAGGCCGACCCCTGGAGCTAGCAAAACCAAGAACCGCGATATACGCAGATAATTTCGCTTTCAGCAGCCATGCCGATTTTCGCCACGCTTGCAACTTGAAGTTTTAGGAGGGCATTCTGCCCATACCAAGTCCAAGACCCCAATTACCTGCGCATATCGCGATTCTAGAAAGCAGGCAGCCACATGCACGCGCAGGAAATGTTATTTCAACCCCTGTATGGTTTCGACTAACTCACCTACCAAGCGAACAACTGCCGAGGGGTTTTCGGCAAGAAGCTCGGCCTCGTCAAACATTCCCCAGGTCACGGCCAGCGTTTTGCAGCCGGCCGAATTGCCCGCCGCAATATCGAACGGCGAATCGCCCACATAGATGCACTCCGCCGGCGCCGCGCCCATTCGCTGGCAGCCCAGCAGAATCGGCGCCGGATCGGGCTTGTGCTTCTCGCAATCATCGGCGCCGACGAGGCAATCCATATACGGAGCAGCGCCCACCACCTGAAGTCCGCGCCATGCGAGCGCATGCATTTTAGAAGTGACCACGCCCATCGAGAAACCGGCCGCTTTCAGCGCGCTAAGCTGATCGACGATGCCGGGGAATGCTTTAACCAGCTGGTCGTGCGTGGACTCGTTGTGCGCGCGGTACGACGCGAGCAAGTCCTGATGCACTTTTGGATCGTTCGTGAAATCCCACATCTGAGTCGCCAACGGCTGCCCCACCTTCGCCATGTATTCCGCTTCGGAGAATTGCCGGCCCAGCACCTTTTGCGTCGCGTGGCGGAAGCTTGCGAGAATCATGTCATAGGTATCGACGAGCGTGCCATCGTTGTCAAACAAGATTGTACGAATTGCCATGGTGAGTCTTTCTATTTAGCCGCGAACCGTTAGTTCCGTAAGAGGGCCGCACGTCACGATTTGAATGACGAGCTTCCAGCCAGCGCGTGGCGCACAACTCATGTCGCGCACAGTGCGCTATCCGAAGTTCGAACCATGCGAGCCAATAGGGTATCGTATGATGCCATACACCATATACGAACCTTTTAGGGCGCACGGCGACGGTGCCCGTTTTTCGCGATAGGAGCACGCATGAGAGCATTGGTGCAGCGCGTCACGCACGCGAGCGTTACCGTAGAAGGCGATGTCGTTGGAAAAATCGGAAAAGGTTTTCTAATCCTGCTTGGAGTTGGGCACGACGACACCGAAGCCCAGGCCGACAAGTTGTGGAGCAAGATTTCGAAAATGCGCATCTTCGAAGACGAGAACGGCAAAACAAACCTGGGCCTTGCCGATGTGGGAGGCGAAGTGCTGGTAGTGAGCCAGTTCACGCTGTACGCGAACTGCAAACGCGGCAATCGGCCATCGTTCACCGACGCGGGAGCGCCCGACGAGGCGAACCGCCTGTACGAATACTTCGCCGACCTCGTGCGCCGCGACATGGGACGCGTGGAGACAGGATCGTTCGGCGCGATGATGCAAGTCGACCTCTGCAACGACGGACCGTTCACCATTTGGCTGGATACTGAAGCGTTGTAATCTAGCAAATTTCGCTTTTTTGGC
>CALBLG010000131.1 GCA_937895975.1 uncultured Slackia sp. | reverse complement strand
CGTCCAGATTCGAATCTGTCGCCGGCGCTCGGCGGTCGCGTCCCCTTTGAGGTACCGGCCGAACGCGTCCGCGCTTATTCCAAAATGCGGCTTTATTCATGTACATAAATCCCAATGTTAACAGCGGCGTTAACTATCTGTTGACGAAGAAAACGCGGAACCTTACGCCGTATATATGCATTATCCGTGACAAGTTGCGCAAAACATTTTTGTTGCGCAACAGATTTCTGAAAAACACTGTTAAGGTTGCTTTCAGGAAAAGCGCCGGGAGAGGGCCGCGCCATTTGGCCAGGGTTTCTCAAGCGACGCATTTTTCGGAGCGAATGCCGCCCAAACCCGGATATGTTTGAAATATCGTGGGGGGGTTGTATTCTATAGACACGCCGATGGAAGCATCGGCGCATACCTGCCTGCCTTGAATGGCGCCTGCATGGGCGTGCGTTGGCGGCCAGGGAATGAACGCTTTGCCTCTTGGAGCCCGTAGCCCGGGCGCAAGAGCGCGACGGGAGCTGAAACAGGCTCGGCGGGGAATTGGAATTCAAGGTAAACGGGCGTTGCGGCGAAGCTATGCCCGAATTCGGACGAAGGAGCCATCGTGTGGTATGTGGCGCAAACGCTGACCGGTCATGAGGAAGCCGCTCGCGAGGCGGTTATTCAAGCGGTCGAGCTTGAACGGCGCATCCATGAAGGCGCCCAAGATGGCGCGGAAAAGCCCGTCCTGGAGACCTGCTTCGTTCCCCGCTACAGCACCGTTCGAAAACGGGAAGGCGAGTGGGTTCCGGTTACGGAGCCGTTGTTCCCGGGATATTTGATAGTCGTGACAGACCGCGTTGAAGATTTGGCGACGTGCCTGCGCAGGCATTTGAGAAGCACCCGCATCATAGGCAAAAGAAGCAGAGCGTTCATTCCCCTGGAAGCCGACGAGATTGTATGGATTGATGCGTTTACCCATACGGGAACCGATGTGATTGAAATTTCGACGGGCATCGTTTCGAAAGGCGATGTCGTCGAAGTGGTGGAAGGCCCCCTTGTCGGCCACGAAGGCTGGATAAAGGACATCAACCATCGCAAGAAGGTTGCATACCTGGAGATGGAGGCCTTCGGGCGTAAGATTCAGGCGGAAGTGGGTCTGCGGGTAACCAGGAAGCGCGGTAAATCGCCGCGCGAGAACGAAGCAAGATAGATTATCTCGAAGCGGATTTGCATAAAGGGAACGGGACAATAGAACCAGCGATGGTTGAAGAAGAAGCAAATAGGGAAGACAGCAAAGGCTGGCCGGTTACAGACATGACGAACGCCCAGGCGGCGGAAATTTCAGCATATGTCAGGGATTCGACGTCTGTGTCATGTTCTGTGGCTGCGGGAACTTATAAAGCTCCCGCGCCCGATTTGGCTGCTGGTGCGACGAAAAAAGGCGGAGCTGGGTATCTCGCCGTTAAGCGTGCGTTCGACATTGTGTTCAGCGCTGGTGTGTGCATTGTGCTGGCCATTCCCGTGGCTGCCGCCTGCGCGGCCATCTGCATCGATTCCCCCGGCAAGCCGTTTTTCAGACAGGAGCGCATAGGACAGGGCGGCAAGAGAATCTACATCTTCAAGCTGCGCACGATGGTTTCCGATGCCCATGAGCATCCCGAGAAATACATGACCGCTTCGCAGTTTGAGACATGGAAACGTGAGCAAAAGCTCGACGACGACCCGCGCATCACGCATGTGGGCAGTTTCTTGCGTCGTTCATCCCTCGATGAACTGCCGCAGTTCATCAACGTACTGAAGGGCGATTTGTCGGTAATTGGGCCTCGCCCGGTGACGCTTGAGGAAACCTACGAGTACGGCGACGCGCGCGATGAGGTCTTGACATGCAAGCCGGGCATCACGGGCTGGTGGGCTGCCACCGACCGCAACGACTCTACCTGGGAAAGCGGCCAGCGCCAGGCACGTGAGCTGTTCTACGTGCGTCACCAGTCGTTCGGCTTGGACGCCCGCGTGTTTGCGAAAACCTTCAAGGCTATGAGGAGAGGCAAATGACGGTCCCTTCTTTGAGCGTTGTCATCCCGACCCTGAATGCCGCCGAAGAGATCGACGTGTTGTTGGGTCTCATTGAAAGACAGAGCATAAAGCCCCGCGAGATATTGGTGATCGATTCTTCCTCGAATGATGAAACCTGCTCCGAGGTCGCCAAGCATTCTGATGTTAAGTTTTTGGCCATAGACCGCAAAGACTTCAACCACGGGTTGACCCGCGACATGGCGCTGCGTCAAACAACGGGCGATTTCATATGCTTCCTCACGCAGGATGCGGTGCCGGCGTCGGACGGGTACCTTGAGAGGCTCGTTGCGCCGATGCTTGCCGACGAAAGGGTCGCGCTGGTGAGCGGCAGGCAACTGCCCAAGGCCGACGCGAGGCGCTTCGAACAGCTGGTGCGCGGATTCAATTATCCCAACGAGCCTTCTGTGCGCGGCAAAGCCGATTTGCCCGAGTATGGCATCAAGACATTCTTCGCCTCCGACGTGTGCTCGTGCTACCGCCGCTTCGCA
>CALBLG010000130.1 GCA_937895975.1 uncultured Slackia sp. | reverse complement strand
TGATGTCGCGCGCGGTGACGAGCGCCGTGGTGGGGTGATGCCCCTCGAGCTGCTCTGGGTGGTTCGGCCAGCCCTGAGTGGCGAACGTCCACAGCTGGCTCGAGAACCAGGTGTCCAGCACATCTTCGTCTTGGCGCACGTGATGGCCGCCGCACTTCGGGCAGGTGTCCACGTCTTCCATGCAGGCGTCTTCCCAACCGCAATCGTCGCAGTAAAACACCGGAATGCGATGGCCCCACCACAGCTGGCGCGAAATGCACCAGTCTTTCAGGTTTTCCATCCAGGTGAGGTAGGTCTGCGTCCAACGCGCCGGATGGAACGTGACCTGGCCGCTGGTGACGGCTTCGGTCGCGGGGCCCTTCAGCTTATCGACTGCGACGAACCATTGCTCAGAAAGCCACGGCTCCAACGCGCTGGGGCAGCGGTAGCAGTGCATGACAGAGTGATGGTGGTCTTCGACGTGGTCGAGCAGGCCGTGCTCTTCGAACCACGCAACCACGGCCTCGCGGCATTCCTCACGGCTCATGCCGCTGAACTCGCCATAGCCGTCAACCACGTGGGCCGTTTCGTCGAAGATGTTGATCTTCTCCAAGTCGTGGCGCTCGCCCATCGCGAAGTCGTTCGGGTCATGCGCGGGGGTCACCTTCACGAAGCCCGAGCCGAAATCGGCGTCGACATAGAAGTCGCTGAAGATGGGAATCTCGCGATTCACGATGGGCAGCATGACCTTCGCGCCCACGAACTTGTCTTTGCTGTGGTCTTTGGGCGACACCGCCACGCCCGTGTCGCCGAGCATGGTTTCAGGGCGCGTGGTGGCCACGACGATGTAATCGACGCCGTCGATGGGCTCGACCAGCGGGTAACGCAGATGCCACAGGTGGCCGTCTTCTTCCTGGTATTCGGCCTCGTCATCGGAGATGGCGGTGCCGCAGGTGGGACACCAGTTCACGATGCGCTTGCCGCGGTAGATCAGACCGTCGTGATACCAATCGCAGAACACCTTGCGCACGGCATCGGCGTATTCGGCGTCCATGGTGAAATGCGGGTCGTCGAAATCGACCGAGCACCCCATGCGCTTGATTTGCTCGATGATATGGCCGCCGTATTCGTGCGTCCAATCCCAGCACTCGTCGATGAATTTCTCGCGGCCCAGTTCGCGGCGGGAAATGCCCTGAGCGGCCAGCTTCTTGTCGACCTTGGTCTGCGTGGCAATGCCAGCATGGTCGGTGCCCAAAATCCAGCGGGTGGACACGCCGCGCATGCGATTGAAGCGGATGATGGTGTCTTGGATGGTATCGTCCATCGCGTGGCCCATGTGCAGAACGCCCGTGACGTTCGGCGGCGGAATGGTAACCGTGCAGTCGCCCACGCCAGGACGGCGGGCATAGTAGCCGCCCGTGAGCCACTTGTCGAGGATGCGAGGCTCAAGCGCCTCGGAGTCATAGTTCTTGGAAAGCTCTTCCACGTTTCACTCCAACAGACCAGATGGCCCAGGTGGGTCGGGGACAGTCCCCTGTCCCACCCGGGCCAATACAATAAAACAACGATGCTACTTTGATGGGACGGGGGCTGTCCCCGACCCACCCCGCGGCCGACTATTCGGAAACCTGCTCGATTTCGGGCTTGGTCGAGCCCTCGATGTCGCTGGGTCGAACCACGACGCGCGTGGGGCCGGCATGCTCGGGCAAGTCGAACATGACGTCTTGCAGCACACGCTCGCAGATGGAACGCAAACCGCGCGCGCCCGTGCCGTGCTCGACGGCCTCGTGCGCGATGGCACGCAGGGCGTCGGGCGTGAACACAAGTTCGGAATTCTCGAACTCGAACATACGCGTGTACTGCTTGACCAAGGCGTTCTTGGGGTCGGTAAGGATATGCACCAGGTCTTCCTCGGTAAGCTCGTCGAGCGAGCAGATAACCGGGATGCGGCCCACGAATTCGGGAATCATGCCGAACTTGTTCAAATCTTCCGGCAGCACCTTGGTAAGCAGCTCGGCATCGGCGTGTTTCTTCGACTCGGGCACATCGGTGGTAAAGCCGATGCCCTTCTTGCCGATACGCTGACCGATGATATCGGGCAGGCCCACGAACGCCCCGCCCAGAATGAACAGGATGTTCGTGGTGTCAATATGGATGAGCTCTTGCTGCGGATGCTTGCGGCCTCCCTGCGGGGGAACGCTCGCCTCAGTGCCCTCGACGATTTTCAGCAGTGCCTGCTGCACGCCCTCGCCCGACACGTCGCGCGTGATGGACAGGTTTTCGGCCTTGCGGGCGATTTTATCAATCTCGTCGATGTAAATGATGCCGATCTGCGCGCGATCGATGTCGAAATCGGCCGCGGTGATGAGCTTCAGCAGAATGTTCTCGACGTCTTCGCCCACATAGCCGGCCTCGGTGAGCGTGGTGGCGTCGGCGATGGCGAACGGAACCTGCAGCGTGCGGGCGAGCGTCTGCGCGAGCAGTGTTTTGCCCGAGCCAGTGGGGCCCAGCAACATGATGTTGCTCTTGGCCAGCTCGACGTCGTCGTCGCCCGACTCCGCGCCAAGGCTGATGCGCTTGTAATGGTTATACACGGCGACCGAAAGCGCACGCTTCGCGGCGTCTTGTCCCACGACGTGCTGGCTGAGGCGCTCGTACAAATCGTGCGGCGTAGGCAGCGCGGCAAGGATCTCGGCGGCAGAGGGCGCACCCGATTCACCATCAGAAAACGGCGCCTCGGCGATGGTCGCATTGCCTTGGGCGGACGGCTCCTCGATGTCGAACGGCTGCTGCTGGCCATAGCCAGCATGGCGATGGTCGAGGTAGCCGCCGCGCGAAAGCACGTCGGTGCAATACATGATGCACTCGTCGCAGATGCATGTGCCGTCGGGGCTTTGAATCATGCCCGCAACCTCATCGGCCGATTTGCCGCAGAACACGCAGCGCGCGTCTTTGGGGTCGATGGTCTTGGGTTTGGAATCGTTGGTCTGCATAAGGCCTTATGCTTCCTTCTTCGACGCTGCGCGCGAGGTGATGATTTCGTCGACCAGGCCGTACGCCTTCGACTCTTCCGCAGTAAGCCAGTGGTCGCGCTCGGAATCCCGGTGGATGGTCTCGAGCGACTGGCCGGTATGCTTGGCCAGAATGCCCTCGAGACGATCGCGGCACTTGCGCATTTCGCGCGCGGCGATTTCGAAATCGGTCTGCTGGGTGCGGTTTTCGGCGCCGCCCATGGGCTGGTGAATCATAATCTGGGAATTCGGCGTGATGAAACGCTTGCCGGGCGCGCCGGCGGCGGTGAGCACCGAAGCCATCGAGGCCGCCATGCCCAGGCACACGGTAGACACGTCGCAGCGGATGAACTGCATGGCATCGTAAATGGCCAAGCCCGCGGAAACGCTGCCTCCCGGCGAATTGATGTAGAGCGAGATGTCTTTCTCGGGGTCGGCGCTTTCCAAGTGGAGAAGCTGCGCGATAACCACGTTGGCGACATCGTCGTCGATGGCGCTGCCCAAGAACACGATGCGGTCGTTGAGCAGACGGGAATAGATGTCATACGAGCGCTCGCCGCGAGGCGACTGCTCGATGACGTAAGGAATCGTATATCCGTTTTGCATGAATGCTGCTCCTTTAATCGAAGTCGAAGTCGAAGCAATATACAACCAAGGCTCGCCCCCGAATAATCGGAAGCGAGCCTTTAGAACTGTACCACGTTTGCGGGGCGAGAGCAGCCGCCCACTCCCCTTGCGGCCAAGCCGTCACGCACGCTCCACGGTTTTCCCGAGGAACGCGGCGAGATTCAGCTATTCGGCGTCGGCGGGAGCCTCGGCCTCTTCAGCCTTTTCGGCCTTCTTCTTGGAGGTCTTCTTAGCGGCCTTCTTGGCAGGCTTCTTCTCTTCCTCGGCGGCGGAAGGAGTCTCGACCTCTTCGATCTCGGCTTCCTTCAGCAGGGCCTCGACGGCCTTGCCGCGCAGAATGCCTTCGCGCACGATGTGCAGGCGGCCCTGGGACTTCCACTCGTTGTAGAGCTTCTTGGGATCCTTGGCACCGGAATTGGTGAACTCGTCTTCGACCTCCTGGTCGGAAACGGTGATGCCGTTGTGGCGAGCGTAGGCGTCGAGGGCCAGGTTCTGCTTCACGGTGTCGGCGGCCTGAGCCTTGACGTCTTCCTTGAACTGGTCAGCGGTGATTTGCTGGGCAGCCAGGTAGGAGTCGAGCGTGGCGCCCTGGCGCTGCAGCTGCTCGAAGAAGCTCTGCAGCAGGTCGCGCTCGGCGTCGTCGCACATGGCCTGGGGCACGTCGCCCTCGAGGCGCTTCTGCAGCTCGAACAGGGCGTTGTTCTCCATGATGCGGGGAATCATCTCGCCCTTCTGAGCCTCGATCTGCTCGCCCATGCGGGCACGCAGGTCGGCGACGTCGGCGAAGCCGAGGTTTTCCTTGACCCATTCGTCGGTGAACTCGGGGGCGATCTTCTTCTTGACTGCCTTCACCTCGACGTCGAAGACGACCTTGGCGGTCTTGTCCTTCAAGATGCTGGTCAGCATGCAGGGGTTGGACTCAACCTCGAGCTCGAAGTGCTTCGTCTCGCCCTTCTTGCAGCCCAGGATTTCCTCGTCGAACGCAGCCGGGAACAGGTTCTGGCCCATTTCGTAAAGACGCTCGTCAGAGCACAGCGAAGCGATTTCCTCGCCGTTGTCGTCGACGGCTTTGATGGCAAGCTCGACGGCGCTGTCGGCCTTCACCTTGGTGTTGGCAGGAGCGTTCTTGTAGTCGTAGTAGTAGTTGCCGAGGGCTTCGATTTGCTCGTCGATTTCCTTCTCGGAAGCAGCCTTGAAGGGAACCTCGATGTGTACCGGGGAGTAGTCGGAAAGCTCGAGAGCAGGCTTGACCTCGAACTCGACGGCGAAGGAGAAATCCTTGCCCTCTTCGACCAGGCTCTCCACGTCAGAGAACTTGGGCTGGGAAATCATGGTGAGGTCGGCCTCGTCGATGGCCAGCGGGAAGGACTCGTTGAGCAGCTCGTCGGTCACCGAAGAGAGCACGGCCTCCTTGCCCAGGTTGGCGTCGATAATCTGACGGGGCACATGGCCGGGACGGAATCCGGGGAACTTGTACTTCTTGCCGAAATCCTTGTAGGTCTTCTTGATGCGGGCGTCGACATCGGCGGCTTCAATGGTCACCGTGAGCTTGGTGGCGCCGGATTCGAGAACCTCAACGTTCGTTTTCAACTGTTTCCTCCATCTGGATCTTCGTTTCAAGCCCGCTTTCGCGAGCCAAACTGACCGAGACGCGCGTTCGGGCACGTCTGCGGCGCGAGCAATGGTGCGGGCGAAAGGACTTGAACCTTCACGGGGGTTGCCCACCAGAACCTAAATCTGGCGCGTCTGCCAATTCCGCCACGCCCGCATGTTCGCAAGCGCACGCATGCCCGCATGGACACGCAACAGTGCACAATAGCATAAAAGCCGCAGGTTGTCTCGGAATACATAAGACGTTCGTTCGACCGTCGATTCCTACACCTTGTCTTCGAGTTCGAGTTGCATCATGTGGACGTTCTCGCGCATGTGTTTGGCGGTGTGGCGGTTTTTTCGGCCCGATTCTAACATGTGCG
>CALBLG010000129.1 GCA_937895975.1 uncultured Slackia sp. | reverse complement strand
CGACCACGCGCGGCGCATTGATGACGGGCTTGGTAGCGAAATTTCCGGCGATGAGAATCGAAGCCGAACCTTGCTCCCCCGATTCCATCAGCGCGTGCGCGATGGAGCTCGCCGCCTTCGCATCGTTCACGTAGAGGCTTGCGAGGTCTTCGTCCAGCAATTGTTCAACCAGGGGCTCCAAGTCTTTCGGAGCGCGAATCTCGGCGGCGAGCGATGCGATCGCCGCATCGTATTCCGCGCCGTGGCGCGCGACCCATGCCGTCGCATCGTTTTTGGAAAGCATGCGGCGGTTGATTTCCTCGAGCGCGCCGATTTTGCCCTCGAGACGCTGCACGGCTTTGCGCTTCTCATCCGATGCCGAATTCGAGAGCGCCACGGCGCGTTCGGCCGCATGCACGTCTTCGGTCGCCGCGCGGCTCTTCTCGAGCAGTTCCGCCAATGCGGCCGTTTCCTCATCGAGCCCCTTGCATTTCTCGTCGAGCTCTGCACTGGCCGCTTCCAAATCGGAAGCCACTTCGTCGCGCTTCGATTCGAGCAGCTGCTTCGATGACGTGCGGCCTGCGAGCGCATCTTGCAAACGCGTGCGTCTGGCCGTTTTCTCATCCATTTCGCGCTCGCGCGTGCGAAGCGTCTTCTGCGATTCGGACACTTCCGCATCGAGTTTATGGCGCTCGGCCTTTGCGGCCTCGTAGTGCGTTTTGAGTTCCTCCACCTGAGCGTTCAACGCATCGCGCCGAGCCGTTTGCTCGTCGAGTTTCTCTCGCAGAGCTGTAGCCTCTTCATCGAAGCCCGCAATGCGGCGCGAACTGCCCATGGCGGTGTTTTCGGCCTGCTCGCGGCGCTGTCGAATTGATCGAGCTTTCTCGGAAAGCAGCATATCGGTCGATTCAAGGCGCTCGACAACCATATGAAAACGGCCACGTTGGGTGGTGAGGTCGCCCACGTACAGGCCCTTTTCTTGCAGTGTCAGCTGCAGCTTTTCAAGGGTTTCTTCGGCCTGCGTGGCTTTGATCTTCTGCACGTCGATGTTCGCGGCGGCTTCGGTCTCGCTTTTCAGCACTGAATCCCATTTGCCCTGCAGCGTGCGAAGGTCGTCGACGGCCAGCGCCAGATCGAGCTGCGCCAGCTCGTCGGCCAGACCCTGGTATTGCTTGGCGCGCTGCGCCTTACGAGCGAGCGGCTTCAGCTGGCGTTCGACCTCGGCGGTGACGTCTTTCACGCGCGCGAGGCTCGCGTCCATGCTGGCGAGCTTGCGCGCCGATCGGTCTTTGCGCTGTTTATGCTTCAAAACGCCGGCGGCTTCCTCGATAAGCGTGCGCCGGTCTTCGGGCTTGCTTGCCAGAATGGCATCGAGTTTGCCCTGGCTGATGATAGAATGGGCGCCCGTGCCCAGCCCCGTGTCATGCAGGATATCCATGAAATCCATGCGACGGGCAGGAGCTCCGTTGATCAGGTACTCGCTTTCGCCGGAACGGTACATGCGGCGCGTCAGCGACACTTCATTGAAGTCGACGGGCAACGTGCCGTCGGAGTTATCGAGCACCAGCTCTACTTCGGCAACGCCGACGCTTTTGCGCGCCGACGAGCCGGCGAAAATCACGTCTTCCATGGCTTGGCCTCGCAGGTTCTTGGCATTGCGCTCGCCAAGCACCCACAAGACCGAGTCGGATATGTTCGATTTGCCCGAGCCGTTCGGCCCGACGATTGCCGTGATGCCGGGCTCGAGCGAAATCACCGAGCGATCGGCGAACGATTTGAACCCTTTGAGAATCAGGGATTTCAGATGCATGAATGCCTACTCCTGGCTGCGCTTCGCTGCCTTCGCTCGCTTTTCTTGCTCACGCTTTTCCTTCTTCTCGCGCTTTTCGCGCTCGCGGGCGGCCTTCGCCTCGGCCTTGGCCACCTGCTTGGAGTTCATTTCGTCCAAAGCGGTTTTCGCGGCCTGGCTTTCAGCTTCCTTCTTGGTGCGGCCCATGCCCTGCGCGAGGGCCTTCATGCCGGCGAACACCTGCGAGACGAACGTGCGGTCGTGCGGCGGGCCTTGCGTCTCGATGAGCTTGTACGTGGGCGTGATGCCCTCTTCCTGCAGCTTTTCCTGCAAGGCGCTCTTCGGGTTTTCGGGCTCTTTGGCCATGTCGATGCTCATGCGCGGAATAAGCGTACGCTCGATGAACAGCTGGGCGCCCTCGATGCCTGCATCGAGGTACAGCGCTGCGACAACGGCTTCGTACACGTTTTCAAGCGCGGAATGCAAGCCACGGCGGCCCGTGCCGCGCTCGGACGATCCGAACACGATAATGTCGGCAAAGCCGAGCTTCTCGGCCACTTCGGAAAGGCTTGCGCCTGAGACGAGCGCGACCTTGATGCGCGTAAGGCCGCCTTCATCGATTTCGTGGTACGTGTGGAACGCTTCGCTCGCCACCACGGCGCCCAAAATGGAGTCGCCCAGGAATTCCAGACGCTCGTACGAGAATTTGACGG
>CALBLG010000128.1 GCA_937895975.1 uncultured Slackia sp. | reverse complement strand
CCACCACGTGGCGTACGTGGAGAATTTGAAGCCCTTGGTGTAATCGAACTTCTCAACCGCGCGGATGAGGCCCAGGTTGCCTTCTTGGATGAGGTCCAGGAACAACATTCCGCGACCCACATAGCGCTTCGCGATAGACACAACGAGGCGCAGGTTGGCTTCGATCAGCTGCTGCTTGGCGTCGAGGCCCACCTGCTCGACGCGCGACAGGCGGCGTTTCTCGCGACGCTCGAGTTCGATGCCTTCTTCCTCGGCCTTCTCGAGCTCGGCCGTGGCGGCCACGCCGGCCTCGATTTTCATGGCCAAGTCGATTTCCTCGGCGGCGTTAAGCAGAGGAACCTTGCCGATTTCCTTCAGATACATGCGCACGGGGTCGCCCGTGAGCATGGTGACCGACGCGTCATTGGAACGACGACGGGCACGCGCGCGGGCGCGGGTGGAATTCACCTTCGGCAGCGCGGCGACGGCACTCGACTCAACAGCCTTCAGTTCCTCTTCGGGAAGGCCCTCGAGAAGGTCTTCGTCTTCGAGCGATTCTTCTTTTACTTCGTCAATGCCGGCATCGCCCGCAAGGGCTTCCTCGTCGACGGTCTTCTTATTTTTCTTATTCTCTACGGTCGCATTAGTTTTGGCAGCAGACACTGATGCTATCCTTTCGCCGTGAAATGGGCATACGAGCCCTAAAGATACAGCAAATTAGATTATCACATTTTTGTACGCTTGTGCAGCAATCGACGCATGGTTTTCATCAAATGGGACCGAACCGCTCCCGAACATGCCGCGCCTGAAGGCGATCAGCCCAAGCGCCATCGCGCCGTGGCGAGTCAAGGGGCCGTCCCCGCGACTTGCCCACGAACGCCTATTCTAAACCGAGCGGCTTATGGGCACGCTTAGCCTCGGCGAGCTCCTTTTGCATGGCCACTACGCTTTGAAACGTCATTTCGTAGTCATCTTCCGATAGCTCGCCCGGTCGTTTCAACTGCGAAGACAGTTCTTTGATGAGGTCTTCCATATCGCGAATGGAAAGCTCCTCGGCAAAGAACTTCGCGAGCTCGTTCGGGTCGCGCTCGTCATGCGACGACCCGCCCGAAAGCACCGACGCCGCCCCGGGATACGTCTCGTCAAGCTTTCTCGCTATCTCGGCGGCAGGCATCGACGCATCTTCGGCAAGCAAGTCCAGCAAGCCCGAGGCAATGTTGCCGTGGATGTCGCGATGCCACACCGTTTGCGCCAAAGGCCCCGCATACGCAAGGCCAATCTCAGGCCGCCCCGCGCACAGCGACAAGAAATCGCGCTCGATGCGAAGTCGCTCCTTCTCGCGCGGAGGGAGCGAGAGCCGCTGGGGCCTCGCCACTGGCGCAGCCGACAAAGCGCCCTGTTCCTGATCGCCCATGGGGCGCGGCGCGCGCGTGGCGGCGAGCTTCTCGACCACCACCGATGTATCGAGCTGCAACCGATCGGCGATATAGCCCGCATATTCCTGCGCCAAAACTGAATGTTTGATGGGTGCTAAAAGCTCCAACACTTCGGAAAGCACCCTGCCCTTTTCACCATAATCGGCCAAATTGCGCCCTCTGAGTTTGCGATCGATTGCATACCTCATTAAGGGAACGGCATTGTCGATGAGCTCCTGGATGGCTTCGCCGCCGCGCTGCACCACGAAATCGGCCGGATCAAGGTTGTCGGGCAGCGTGACCGCGCACAAATCAACCTGCTTGCGGCCAGCTTCGGGCAACATGCTCTCGTCTATGAACCGCGCGGCGCGATCGGCCGCACGCTGGCCCGCCTCGTCGCCGTCGAACAGGTACACGATCTTATGCTTGGCATGGCGAGAAAGCACGCGAATGTGCTGCACCGTAAGCGCCGTTCCCAAAGTGGCGACCACGTTGGTCACGCCCGCCTCGTGCATCATGATTACGTCGGTGTAGCCCTCGCAAATGATGGCGACACCGGTTGACGCCATGGTCGCCTTGGCCTTGTCAAGGCCGAACAGCACCTCCGATTTATGGAAGATGGGCGTTTCCTGGGAATTCAAATATTTCGGCTCGCCCTTGCCAATCACGCGCCCGCCGAACGCGATAACGTCGCCATCGACATCGCGAATGGGGAACATGATGCGCTCGTAGAACCTGTCGCGCACGGCACCGCCGCGTTCCACAGCCACATTCGCATCGACCATCTCTTTGGGTTTGAAGCCCTTCGAGCGCAAATGGGCAAAGAGCGACCCAGAGCCCGGCGCAAACCCGAGCTGCCATTTCTTCGGCACATCGCCGCCCAAATCGCGGCCAGACAGATACGATCGAGCCTCATCGACCTTCGACCCACGCCCGCGCATCAGCTGCATATGGTAGAACGCCGCCGTTTCGTTGCAAACCTCTTTCAAGCGGGCTTTCTTGCCGCGATTTGCCGCCGCGCCCGGAGCTTCGGTAATCTGGATTCCCGCACGGCGCGCAAGCTCCCGCACGGCATCGACGAACCCGATATCGTCGAGTTTCATCACGAAGCTGAACACGTCGCCGCCCTCGCCGCAGCCGAAGCAATGCCACAGCTGCGTCGAGGGGTCGATTTTGAATGAAGGAGACTTCTCGTTGTGGAACGGGCAGCATCCCCAAAAATCGCGCCCGCGCTGGCGCAGAACGACCCGCTCGCCCGCAATGGACACCAGGTCGCTCGCCTCGCGCACGCGACGAATATCGTCATCGGGAATGCCGGCCACAACGCTCCTTTCTTACAGGTTCTCGCGAACCCAATCGATATTGCCCTTCACAGTCGCAATCAGTTCATCGACCGAGTCAAATTTAATCATGGGACGTAGGAATTCCACCGGCTCGACCTTGATGGTATCGCCGTAAATCTCCCCGTCAAAATCCAGAATATGCACCTCGCACGTAGCCGTGGCGTCGGCGAACGTGGGCGCCACGCCAACGCTCATGGCGGCTTTGTAGCGCTCGCCGTCGACGGTGACATAGGCGGCGTATACCGCCTCGCCCAGCACTTGCATCATGGCAGGCAGCTGCAGGTTCGCGGTGGCAAAGCCCATGTCGTTGCCCTCGCCGCGGCCTTTCAGCACCGTGCCCTCGAAGGTATAGGGATGGCCCAGAAGCTCCGTCGCCGCCGCGATTTTGCAATCACCCAGAAGCAGGCGGATGCGCGTCGCCGTAATGGGACGGCCGTCGAAACTCTCCAAATCGTGCGAACAGATGCGCGTGCCGCGCGCGTCACCCCATTCATGCAGCTCAGACACCGTGCCCGAGGCCTTCGCGCCGAAACGGAAATCGGTGCCCACATGCATGGCGTAGGGTGCGCAGCCGCCAAACGTCGCATCCATGAAATCCATGGGCGACTGCGCGGAAAACGCCGGCGTGAACGGCAGCACCACAACGGCGTCGACGCCCGTGTCGGCCAGCGCCTTCACGCGCTGCTCATTGGTCATGAGCTTCTTCAGCCTGTCGGCATGGAAGCGCTCGTCAGGATCGATATCGAACGTAAGCGCAATGGACTTGCCACCGCTTTCCGCTGCCGTGCGCATCGCCTGCTCGATAAGGAAGCGATGCCCACGATGCACGCCGTCGAACACGCCAAACGCGCACGAGGCGCCGATAAACAATGAATGGTCGAACGTCTCGTCGACCTTATAGACTTTTGCCACGCGTAACTCCTTGCGAGAAAACACATCGGGGCGAAACTTTACCAGTTTTCGCGTCGTAGGCGTATATCGCCTTCATGTCATTGCCGTGCACCATGCACACGCATTCGCCGTCGCGCAGCGGATCGGTCGCCGGCACGGCGCAGCGGCGCGGGCCGCAATCGTCGGCGTCGAAACGGTGCGGCGCCTCGAAAACGGCCAACTCTGACGCGCGAAGGCTTTTGCCGTTGCACACATCCGCGTACGCGGGCTCGCTCAAAAACGCCATGCGATACCCCAGCAAAAACACGGGGTCGATGGCCGCATCCAAACCATAGCGCTCCACCATCTGAAGCGACATGCAATCTTCCACGTCAAGCACACCCGCACGCACCCTGCGCAACGATTCCACATGGGCGCACGTATCGCATGCGGCACCCACATCTCGAGCCAGCGCGCGAATGTAGGTGCCCTTCGACACCGAGAAGCGCACATCCCACCAGATGCTGACGGCACGCGGATCGCGCTCCAAATCCAGCAGCTCGGCAGAGTAAACCTCTATGTCGCGCGGTTCCAAGGCAATGACGTTGCCCTTGCGGGCGGCATCGCACGCCTTCACCCCGCCCTTCTTGATGGCGGAATACGCGGGCGGCATCTGCTTTTGCTTGCCCACGAATTCACAAAGCACAACCTCGGCGAAGTCGGGGTCGCACACCTGCGCAGGCACATCGGCCGTTCGCGCCACCTCGCCGCATCGATCGTCGGTATCGGTTGCCGCTCCGAACGAAATGCGCACGTCGTAGGTTTTATCATGCCCCACCATATAGGCATCGAGCCTGGTGGCAGGGCCAACGCACACCGTAAGAGCACCCGTTGCCAACGGGTCGAGCGTGCCGGTGTGCCCAACGCGGCGCTCGCCGAAGATGCGCCGGCACGCATTCACCACGTCGTGCGAGCTCATGCCTTCGGGCTTGTCGACGCCAATCACCAGGCACGCGCCCGATTCTCCACGCTTCATGCTAGGCAGCACCGCCCTCGAACAGGCCATCGAGCAACGCCGGCATCTGCGCAAGCGCCTCGTCGATGGAGCCTTTGAATGTGAAGCCCGCGGCCGCCTTATGCCCGCCGCCGCCGATGCGCTGCGCCAAAGCGGCCACGTCGATGTCATCGCCCTTCGCGCGCAGGCTGCCGCGCACCACGTCCTCCTGTTCGCGCAGCATGCAAGCCACCTGGATGCCGTCGAGCGAACGAAGCACGTCGATCAACGGCTCCGCATCGGCCTTAACTGCGCCCAGACGCTCGAAATCGGAAAGGCGCGCATGCGAAAGCGCCCATGCGCCCGACTCCGACACCTGCATGTTGTCGAGCATCACGCCCTCAAGCCCAAGCGAGGCCCTGGTGCGACGCTGGTAGATTTCCCGAGAGCATGCCGCAGGCTGGGCACCCGCCCGCACCATCTCGCCCGCAAGCTCGAATGCCTCGGGCGACGTGTTCTGAAATTGGAAGCGACCCGTGTCGGTCATCAACGCCAGATAGCAGCATTGCGCCATGGCCCGGGATGGTTCAACGCCCATCGCCGCAATGAGCTGCCACACCAGCATGCCCGTCGCCGGCGCATCGGGGTCTACGTAGTTGTACTCGGCTATGCACGAATCAACCGCGTGATGGTCGATGGTGAAATGAGCCTTCGCGCGCGCATGCACGCAAGCCCCATCCACCAAGCGCTCGAGCGTCGGCACGTCGCATGCGATGAACGCGTCCACATCGTCGTCGAAATCGCAGGCGGGCACGAGTTCGTCGGCACCGGGAAGGAACATGAAGCTCTTCTCCACCGCGTCGGGCTTCGCCAGAATGCACGTGGCTTTCTTGCCCATTGCGCGCAAGGCATGCATCAACGCAAGCGCGGAACCCAAACAGTCGCCATCGGGGCTCACATGGCCGCACAGCGCGAAGCTGTCGTATCGGCCAAGTGCTTCGGCGAACTCGTCAAGCGTGACGTTGGTCTGCGGAGTTACAGCCATGGCCTATTCCTCGTCCTCTTCTTCGTGGCTCTCGTACACCGAATCGTCGAAATCGGCGTTCTTGCGCGCGCTCTCTTCATTGCGGTCGGCATCGCTGGCAAGCGCGGCGGCGATACGCTGAGCCTCGTCGACGCTCGCGTCCAGAAGAAAGCGCAGCTCGGGCGTCACGCGCCAATGCAGTGCGCGGCCCATCAGCGAGCGAATGCGACCATACGCCGCTGCGAAACCGGCAGCCGCTTCTTCATAGCGCTCGGGATCGATGGTGTAGTACACGTTGCACATGCTGCGGTCGAAGCTCACCTCGCAACCCGTGATGGTCACCATGTCCAGGCGCGGATCGCTCACCTCGAACAACAGGATATGCGCGAGCACTTCGCGAGCCTGCTCGTTGAGCTTGCGGCTCGAAGAATTCTGTTTCATATGGAATCACCCTTTCTGGCGGCGGCACGCGCCGCGTAGGCGGTTCAAACGCAGGAAACGCAATGCCGGAAAATCGGCATTGCGTTAACCGCGTCGCATTTAATTCAATAAAGCCAAGCATGCCAACGCCGTCCTCGGGTCCAAGTCGGCGGGCAGCAATGAGGCGAGTACAGTTCGGGCGAAAGCAAGGCGACGCGTACTTCGGTACGCGAGCCGCAGCTTGAACCCGAAATGTGCCGCCTCGTTGCCGCGCAGCGTCGGCAAAGTACCTTGGCCGAAAGGCCAAGGTACCCATCAACTACTCGGTGCGTTCGACTTCCTCGGTGCGATAGCCCTCGATGACGTCGCCCACCTTGATGTCTTGGTAGCCGTCGACGCCGATGCCGCACTCATAGCCCTGCTTGACGGTCTTGACGTCGTCCTTGAAACGACGCAGCGAGGAAATCTTGCCCTCGTAGATGACCTTGGAATCGCGCACGACGCGCACCTTGTCATCGCGAGAGATCTCGCCCTCGGTAACGTAGCAACCGGCAATGTTGCCGACCTTCGGAACGCGGAAGACGTCGCGAACCTCCGCCGAACCCGTGTCTTTATCGACGAACTCGGGGGCAAGCATGCCGATGCGAGCGGCATTGATGTCCTCGATGGCCTGATAGATAACGCGGTACAGGCGAATGTCGACCTTCTCATGCTCGGCAGCCTTGCGCGCGCCGGCGGTCGGGCGCACGTTGAAGCCGATGATGATGGCGTCGGAAGCCGCGGCCAGCGTCACGTCGGTCTCGGTCACGCCGCCCACGGCGGAGTGGATGATGTTGATCTTGACCTCGGACTGGTCCATCTTGTCGAAGGCATCGCGCAACGCCTCGATGGAGCCTTGCACGTCGGCCTTCACAACCAAGTTCAACTCGGTCGTACCCTCTTCGATGCGGTTGAACAGATCGTCGAGGCTCATATGGCTCTTGGTCTGCTGCTCCTTCAGGCGAGCGCGCATCGCGCGCTCTTCAGCCAACTTGCGGGCATCGCGCTCGTCCTCGAACACGCGGAACTCGTCGCCGGCGGTAGGCACGCTCGACAGACCCAGAATCTCGACCGGGTCGGACGGCATGGCCTTCTTGGCATGGCTGCCGTGCGGGTCGATCAGGGCGCGCACGCGACCATAGCTCTCGCCCGCCACGACGGAATCGCCGGGCTTCAGCGTGCCGCGCTGCACCAGCACGGTGGCAACGGGGCCGCGGCCCTTGTCGAGGTTCGCCTCGATGACGAAACCGGAAGCCAGCGCGTCAGGGTTGGCCTTCAGCTCCAGCACGTCGGCTTGCAGCAGAATCGTCTCGAGCAAGTCGTCGATGCCGATCTTCTGCTTCGCTGAAACGTTCACGAACATGTTCGTGCCGCCCCACTCTTCAGGGATGACGCCATACTCGACGAGCTCCTGGCGCACGCGATCGGGCTGGGCGCCGGGCTTGTCGATCTTGTTCACGGCAACCACGATGGGCACGTTGGCAGCCTTTGCGTGGTTGATGGCTTCGATGGTCTGCGGCATAACGCCGTCGTCGGCGGCCACGACCAACACGATGACGTCAGTCACCTGAGCACCGCGAGCGCGCATGGCGGTAAACGCCTCGTGACCCGGGGTATCGATAAAGGTGATCTGACGGCCATTGATATCAACGACGGACGCGCCAATGTGCTGGGTGATGCCGCCGGCCTCGCCGGAAGCCACGCCGGTATGGCGAATGGCGTCGAGCAGCGAGGTTTTGCCGTGGTCGACGTGGCCCATAACGGTAACCACAGGCGGGCGCGGCTTGAGGTCTTCATCCTTGTCGTTGTACACGACCGCGAATTCCTCTTCAGGCGAGACGATGCGCACCTTGCGGCCCATGTCGTCTGCGATGAGCTCGATCAAATCGTCGCTCATGGTCTGCGTCACGGTAAGAGCCTGGCCCAGCAGGAACAGGCGTTTGATCACATCGCCCGAGGGAACGCCCAGAAGGTCGGCGAATTCGCCCACCGTGGAACCCTGCATGACCTCAACCACGTTGGCATCGAGCACCAAGCTGGGATCGATGCCGCGCTCCATGGCTTCCTGCGCCATGCGCTCGCGCTGAGCCGCTTCGCGCTTCTCTTTGCGCTTCTTGCGGCGGCCTTCGCCCTCGTTGTTGTTTGCGGCGGCGACGGCGGCACGGGCCTCGGCCAGCACCTTGTCACGCTGCAGCTTCTCGGCCTGCACGGCCATCTGGGCGTAGCGATCGTCGCCCTTGGCGGAAAGCTCGGGAACATCGGGCTCGAAATGGTGCCCGCCGCGCTTGCCTGCGCCCTTGGCGTTCTTCTTGTTGGAGCCATTGCCCGCAGCGGAGCCGCGCGCGGGGCGTGCTGCTTTCTCGGCAGTCAGGCGATTCTTTTCGGCCTCAATCTGCGATAGCAGCGAATCGAAGGAAGACTTGCGCGCGACAGGCGCGGGAGCCGGCTTGGGCTTGCGTTCGGCGGTAGGCTTCGCCGAAGACTTCTTCGAGCCGCGGTTGGCCAGAGCCTCGGCCACGGCCTTCTTCTTGGCCACCTCGGCAGCAAGCTTCGCGGCGCGGGCGTCTTGCGCAGCCTTCTTGCGGCGATGCTCGGCGGCGACCTTCTGCTCTTCAATCTGGCGAGCCAGGCTCGACAAACCGGAATTCACGGCAGGCGCAGGCGGGCGCTTCGCGTGCTTCTCGGAAGATTTGGGCGCATGCGCGGCGCCCTTGTCGCCCGCGTTGTGCTCGCGGCGGGCGCGCTCCTCGGCGCGCAGCTCGCGCTCGCGCTCGACGGCCTCGCGGCGGGCGCGCTCGACTTCGGCCTTCTTCTTGTCGGCGGCAGCCTTCTCGGCCTGGGCTTTCGCGGCGGCCTCGGCATCCATGCCTGCGGCAGCCTTCGCGCCCAGCTCGGGAGCAAGCGCCTCGCGGATTTTTTCGACGTTGGCGTCGGACAGGACGCTCGCGTGGCTCTTCGCGGGGATCTTCAAATCCTGAATGCGCGAGAGCAGCACTTTGCTGTCCATGCCGAATTCCTTCGCCAACTCATGAACTCTCATGCTGGCCATACGGTTCTCCTAATCTCCTTTCCTGCGATGCTATTCGCAGTCGGCATGGACGCCGCAGAAACGGCTGTCCGGACGTGCATGGTTGCGGCAGCGAGTGCCGTCTTCGGCGACGTAGGCGCACAACTCGGCCTCATCTTCTTCGGGTTCCTCGTCAAGCAGAAGGTTCTCTTCGTGGACGGGAGCGACCGAGAAGCTCGTCGACTTGATATCGATGTGCCAGCCGGTCAGGCGGGCAGCGAGGCGGGCGTTCTGGCCTTCTTTGCCAATGGCGAGCGACAGCTGGTCATCGGGAACGATAACCGTCGCGTAGTTCTTGTCTTCATCGATCATAACGCGGGTCACGCGAGCGGGGCTCAAAGCCTGGGCGACGTATTTCGCCGGATCCTCATCCCATTGAATGACGTCGACACGCTCGTTGCGCAGCTCTTCGACCACCATGCGCACGCGGGAGCCCTTCGGGCCGACGCAGGCGCCAACCGGGTCGAGGTTCGGCTCGCGGCTGGCCACGGCAACCTTCGAGCGGGCGCCGGGCTCGCGAGCGATGGACTTGATTTCCACCATGCCGTCATAGATTTCGGGCACTTCCAGCTCGAACAGGCGACGGATGAGGTCGGGGTGCGTGCGAGAGACGACGATGGCCGGACGCGCGGCTTCGCCGCGGCCGCGAGGCTCAAGCGAATTGGGGTCGCGCACGTCGATGATCAGAACTTTGATGCGCTGGTTGTGGCGATAATGCTCGCCCATCGGACGCTCGTTGCGCTCGTTGGGGAAACGCTTCTGGTCGTAGTGCGGAAGCTCCGCCTCGACGCCGTCGCGAATCTTCACGATGGTGAAATCGGGCGTGGCCTGCAGCACTGTGGCGGTGACGATATCGCCCACGCGGTCGCTGAACTCCTCGTAAATGCTCTGACGACCGGCTTCGCGCACCATGGCGGCGATGACGCCCTTGGCATTCTGGGCAGCGATGCGGCTCACGCCCTCGGGGGTCACGTCGCGCTCTTCGAACTCGGTGTATTCGCCGGTCTCCTCGTCGGGCTCGCCGACGGGGACCAATTCGTACACGTAGATCTTGCCCGTGGTGCGGTCGATGGTGACGCGAGCGTCCCATTCAAGATCGAGGATGCTCTGGTAGCTTTTCGCAAGCGAAGCCTCGAGACGCTCGATCAGGTAGAACTCATCGATTTTCTTCTCGTGGGCCAAGGCTTGCAAAGCCTCCATAAGCTGAGATGCCATTTCGAACCTTTCTCTTCTTCAAAAGGCGGCGCACCGCCTTGACGTTACCTAAATCGCCAACGCTCACATATATATGTTAGCGGAATTCAACGACGCCCTTCACATGGGCTTTCTTCACGGCGTCGAGCGGAAGCTCGCAACGGGAACCGTCCACATCGAGCAACACGCTGCCCGTTGCCTCGTCGAACCCGGCGAGCGTACCCGTGAAGCGGCTTCGGCCCTCGATGGGGCCGTTGGTTACCACATAGGCCTCTTCGCCGGCAAAGCGGGCGAAGTGCTCGGGCGTGCGCAGCGGGCGATCGATGCCCGGCGAGCTTACTTCGAGCGTGTAGGCGCCCGGGAATGGGTCGAGCTCGTCCATGATTTCATTCACCCACACCTGGGCGGCAGTTATCTCGTCGAACGAGATGCCGTCAGCCGTATCGAGGTAAATACGAATCGTGGGAGCTTTGCGACTGCCGACGATTTCGACCGTCACGATTTCCACGCCCTCGGCGGCCGCGCGGGGTTCGAGCGCTGCAAGCAGGCTCTTTTCCTTGGCGGTGAGCATCGGTGCCTCCTTTCTGCGGGTCTCGCTTCCGCGAAACGCCCCTATACAAAAAAGAAAGCGGGACCAGGCCCCACTTTCTCTCGTACACGAAAAAGTTGTAGCGCACCGAGGCTACGCCCGAGTGCGTGGTTAGTTATACCACAGTCACCTAAAGATACGCAAGGAGCTTTCATGGCAAAACCACGGATGCTAAATTTACGGGCATATATTTGTTCGAGCGCACGCGTAGCATATTTTTTGGTTACCCTCAACCAACAATCATTCCTATTTCGATAGGCTCTCGCTATTGAATCATCAAGTTCCGCCGATGGATTTAAAACCACTTTGCAACACTTTCTTATTTTTGTGGGTATTTCTCACGCCTCTTTTGCCCAACAAATACGACTTTTTGGGTATCTCTCCATTCTGTCCACACATAAAAGCACCCACTTTCACCCCTATGTATAGGCGGGACTTATAGGTTCAAAACAGTTTTGGTCTTTCTATTAATTGGACGAATTCCCACGAGCGTTGCACAATATGCTCACAAGCTGAACGGAGGCAAGAGAACGAAAGCAATCAAACCGAAGTTCAAGGTAAGCGCTTAGGTAACCTTAAGGAGGGTTCACATGAGCAAATTGTCCAAGGAGCAGTTCGACGCCTATCTCGAGCAAATCAAGGAGCTCGTTGAAGGTCCGTTCGAGGAGATGCAGCCCGAAATCGAGGTGACGAACGTCTTCCCCGAGAAGTTCTACGAGCTGGCCAAGGAGAACGACCTCTATCGTTTCGCTCTTCCTGCTGAGTACGGCGGATGGGATCTTTCCGAGCTCGACATCCTGCGTGTCCAGGAAGTCTTCTCTCGTGGTCCTGGCGGCATGCGTATGCACCTGCACTATGCTGCTGACCTGAACTGGCGCATCCTCGACGACTACGGTTCGGACGAGCTCAAGGCCCAGTACATGGACAAGTTCCAGGACAAGACCATCTTCACCTGCTTCGCTCTGACCGAGCAGTCTGGCGGCACCGGTGCTGACATCCACACCACCGCTGAGAAGGACGAGAACGGCGACTACATCCTCAACGGTGAGAAGTGGCTGATTTCCCACACCGACTGCTGCGAGTTCGCTTACGTCATCGCTGTGACCGACCCGACCAAGCAGGGCGACGAGCGCCTCTCCGCGTTCTTCGTTCCCGTTGACACCCCGGGCTACGAAGTCACCCCGATGCCCCACATGATGGGCGCTCGCGGTGCTGCTCACACCGGCCTCAAGTTCACCAACATGAAGCTGGACAAGAAGTACCTGCTCGGCAAAGAAGGCCAGGGCATGGAGATTGCTATCCACTCCCTGTCTGTCTCCCGTGCTCACATCGCCGCTTCTAACCTCGGTATGTGCCAGCGCATGCTCGAGATCTCCCTGGCTCGCGCCAACGACCGCATCACCTTCGGCAAGCCGATCGCTTCCCGTCAGATGATCAAGCGTGAGATCGCCGAGATGCAGATGTACACCCATGCTCTCCGTTGCATGGTTTACGACTTCGGCCGCGAGTACGACGCCGATCCTAACGGCAAGTACATCGAGGAGAAGGCCGCTATGTGCAAGCTGTTCTCCATCTACTCCACCCGTATCGTCTCCGACGGCATGCTGGAGATCTTCGGTGGCGACGGCTACTTCGAGGACAGCCCGTACGGCCCGACCGAGCGCCTCTACCGCGACGCCCGCGCTATGTGGCTTGAAGAGGGTGCTCCCAACGTTCAGCGCATCACCATTGCCCGCAACTGCCAGAAGTTCGGCGGCAAGGTCGAGTACCAGCTGTAATCACCCTTTCGAAGGCGTCGATCGCACAAGAACAAATTCACTCAGAAAGGAGGGTCGTCTGCCTATGGTGGATGGCCCCCTTTTCTTTTTTGCGTAAATCGCCATCGAATGTGTCCGGAAGTACCGGACCATACGCCGGGAAACCGGAATTTGCATACTTCAACAAGGAGGAAACATGCAACCACTCAAGGGTCTTAAAGTCGTCGACCTCACCACCTTCCTTGCGACCCCTACCACGGGCCGCATCCTCGGCGAATGGGGCGCCGACGTCATCAAGGTTGAGGCGTTCAAGGGCGATCCTTGCCGTGTCAACCAGGCTGTCGTTTTCGGCATGCCCTCGAGCGACGAAGAGAACCTCGCGTTCGACGTGGCGAACTTCCACAAGCGTTTCGTCGCTTTGAACCTCAAGACCGAAAAGGGCCTCGAGGTTATGATGAAGCTTCTGTCTGAAGCTGACGTTTTCATTACGAATACCCGCACCAAGTCGCTGGCCAAGATGGGCCTGGACTGGGAGAGCCTGCATGCTAAGTTCCCCCGCCTGATCATGGGTCACGGCCTTGGCTATGGCAAGAAGGGCCCCGAAAAGGACGCCGCCGGCTTCGACGTCACCTGCTACATGGGTCGCGGCGGTGTCTTCGGCACCACCGTCAACAAGGGCGACTCTCCCATGATCCCGACCAACGGTTACGGCGACTACCAGTGCTCCGTCTTCCTGGTCGCCGGCATCCTTGCCGCGCTCCAGGGCCGCGAGAAGACCGGCGAGGGCGACTACGTCACCTGCGCTCTGCAGCATGCCGGCATCTACACGCTGGCCACGGGCATGATTTCCGCCCAGTACGGCAACCCGTATCCGAAGAGCCGTCTCGAGGTGAACAACCCGCTGAACAACGTGTTCCGTTCCAAGGACGAGAAGTGGGTCGTTCTGTGCCTGCCCGAGTACGACCGCGACTGGCCGCGCGTCATGCATCTCATCGGCCGCGACGAGCTCGCCGATCACCCGGATTACAAGTGCTGCCAGACCGTCAATGACAAGGGCCTTGCTCCCGAGGTTGTTAAGATTCTCGACGACGGCTTCGCGCAGTTCACTCGCGACGAGCTGCTGAAGATGTTCTCCGAGAACGACATGCCATGCGAGCCCGCCCAGACGCCGACCGACATCTACGAGGACCAGAACGCGCTGATCAACGAGTACATCAAGCCCGTTCAGTATCCCGACGGCCCGCGTTGGTGCCCGACCGCCCCTGTTCAGTTCGAACTCGGCGAGACCGACGACCTCATCCCGGGCGGCAAGCTTGGCTCCGCTACCGAGGACGTCATGAAGGAACTCGGCTATACCGAGGAAGAAATCAAGGCTGCCGAGGCCGATGGCGCCGTTTCCGGCCCGGTCGATCTGGCTGTCCTGCAGGGCAAGTAAGCCACTCTCGGCCGAGAGCTAAAGCGCACCGCTTTTTCGAGGAGGGGGCGAGATTCGTCTCGCTCCCTCCTTCTTTTTCACATGGAGGGATCGATTCATGATCACCGACGTCAAAATCAACGAAGCCGCCAAGCAGCTTTACTACGAGCGCGGCTACTGGGGAACCAAAACCATCGCAGACGTCTGGGATGAACAATGCGCGAAGTACGCCGACCGCGTCTATGTGCAAGACGACATGGGCACCAAACTCACCTATAAGCAGGTTGACGAAGGCGCCAGGAAGCTTGCATCGTGGTTAAAGGAAGTTGGCGTGCGCAACGGCGACGTCGTTTCTTTCCAAGTGCCCAAATGGGCAGAGTTCTGCATCATTTACAACGCATGCCTCAAAGTGGGCGCAGTTATGCACCCCATGGCAACTAATTTGAATGGCGCCGACATCGATTTCGCCATCAATCAGGTGAAATCAGTCGTATACATATGCCCTACGTTCTTTCACAAGACCGATTTCGAGAACCAGTACCTCGAGACGCGCGAATCGCTTGGCACGCTTCGTGCCGTTTTGCTGCTCGACAAGGAATTCCCTGTTCATAACCAGAATTTGCCCACGCTGACGCATGTTTTGGAAACGTATCCGGAATCCACCGAGCCGTCGCCCGCAAAATCGGACGACGTGTGCTGCATCCTATCCACGTCGGGCACCACGGGAAAGCCCAAAGCGGCGATGTTCACGCACAACAATATCCTGTTCTCGGAACGCTCCTACACCGCAGACTTGGGCCTTACGCCCGACGATGCGATTTGGATGCCCTCGCCGCTGAACCATGCTACCGGCTTTTTCCATGGGCTCATCTCGCCCATGCTTACCGGCGGCCGTTGCGTGCTCGAGCTGCAGTTCAAGGCCGCAGAGGCCATCGAGCTCATCAACCGCGAACACGTCACCTGGTCGTGCGGCGCAACACCGTTCGTGCATGATCTGATAGCATGCATGGAGGAAACGGGCACTTCAATCCCGAGCCTGCGCTTCTACCTGTGCGGAGGCGCACCTGTTCCAAGCGCGATTATCGAGCGCGCGGCCGAACACGGCTTTTTGCTGTGCGAGCTGTACGGCTCTACCGAAAGCTGCCCCCACCTGCGCGTTCCATGCGACAAATGCCTGGAGTGGGACGGTCGCTTCTCGGGTGTGCCATACCCTGGCATCGAAGTGAAGGTCGTCGACGAGTTCCACAACGAAGTGCCGAACGGCGTTCAGGGCGAAGAGGCAAGCCGCGGCCCGCATATGTTCTGCGGATACCTCAATGACCCAGAGCGCACCGACGAAGCGCTCGATGACGAAGGCTGGTTTTATTCAGGCGACCTGTGCACGATGGACGATGAGGGACGCGTGCGCATCAATGGCCGCAAGAAGGAGATCATTATTCGCGGCGGTGAGAACATCTCGGCGCGCGAGATTGACGACAACGTGATGGACTGGGACCAGATTTGCGACCAGGCCACCATCGGCATGCCCGACGAGCGTTTGGGCGAGCGCATTTGCCTGTTCGCCGTGCCAGCCGAAACCACCGACCATGAACTGTGCCTGCACGAGCTTACAGAATACCTCGCAACAAAGGGAGTGGCGAAACGTCTGTGGCCCGAACGCATCGAAACGATTGAGGAAATTCCGCGCACTCCTACGGGCAAAGTAAAGCGCTTCGAGCTCGTGAAAGAAATCAAGCACCGCATGGGTATCGAAGAGTAAAATCTTCTCGATTACCGCGATTTGCCGAAAATGCCTGCAGCTCACGTCCGCAGCTGCAGGCATTTTCCTCGACACAAGGCCCGTTTGGGCTGGCAGACAGCACCGCGCCTCTCAGCCCAAGCCGACCAATGCATATACGAAAAGGGGGATTTTCGACATGATTGAACAGCAATACACCATCACACGCACCAGGGCAACGTGGAAGCCGCGCGTGGTCGATGCCGACCTTCCGTTCTTTACCGATGAAGCCGGCAACGTGCTCGTGGGCCTTTCAGGCGATGCCGATACAAGCTATTCAGGAACGGGGCGCACGCTTGTCGGCGAACCTCCTTTCGCGCACCTCAACGATACGAGCGATACCGCGAACGACGAGGTGCAATTCATCGAGGCGGAAGATTTGCCCGAAGGCATCGAACTCGATTACCAAATCAGCGGCGGTTTTAACAACAACGCCGTCTATTTCAAATGGAAAATCGCCGACAAGGCCAAATACCAAATCACGTGGGTGGCTCTGAAAACGTTCACGGGCATGCAATTAAAGTACGTCATGCCGAAGAAGTTCTCTCCCCTGCTGTTCGCGCTTGCCGACGAAGACGCCTTCGCCTACTGCAACAAAATCCCCTGCGAGGAATGCGCGTTCC
>CALBLG010000127.1 GCA_937895975.1 uncultured Slackia sp. | reverse complement strand
CAGTCCCTCTATCCAGCTGAGGTAACGGCGCACTTCAAAAGCAGCTCGTTTATAATATCGCAACCTGAAGGGAAGTCAACTGGAATTTGAAAAACTTTTTAATCGACGAAGGCCGACCAGCAGCTTCTGGTCGGCCTTCGTTTTAGCACCTAGGGACGATTATTCATCGTCCTCGTCGATATCGATATCGTCGTCTTCATCGGCATCGATATCGTCAGACGCCTTGGCGGCGGCATTTTCGGACGGATCTAGGTCAAAAGCCTCGTCCTCGTCCTCAGGCTCGTCTTTGTCGCCCTTCTTATCGTCAGTGGCGATGGCGCAGGCGCACACCTTGTCGTCGTCAGCGACGTTCATCACGCGAACGCCCTGGGCGGAACGGCCCAGCTGGCTTACCGTGGCGACGGGGGTGCGAATTACCACGCCATCCTCCGAGATAATCATCAACTCATCGTTTTCAGCGACTACCTTCATGGCTGTGAGCAGGCCTTTTTTCGCCGTCATGGTAATAGTGAAGACGCCTTGGCCGCCGCGGTGGTGCAGTGGGTAATCGGCGACGGGAGTGCGCTTGCCATAGCCCTTCTCGGTGATCACGATAAGGTCGGTACCTGGGCGGGCAATTTCCATGCCCAGCACGCGCACGCCGGCGGGAACCGTCATGCCACGCACGCCCATGGTGTCGCGGCCCATCGCGCGCGCCTCAGATTCGTCCCACGTGATGGCTTTGCCGGCGCTCGACACCATCATCACGCGCTCGCCTTGCTTCACGCGACGCACGGCAATCAGATTGTCGCCTTCCTTCAAGTTAATGGCGATAAGCCCCTCGCGGCGGCTGCGGTCGTACAGGCTCATGGAGGTTTTCTTCACCATGCCCTGCTCGGTGCCGAACATCAGGTATTCGTCCTCGGGGAAGTCTTTGGTGGCGATGATCGCGGAAATCGTCTCGCCCTTTTCAAGCGGCAGCAAGTTCACAATAGCCGTTCCGCGCGCTTGGCGACTCGCCTCGGGAAGTTCGTATACCTTCATGCGATATACCTTGCCGCGCGTCGAGAAGAACAGCATGTAACTGTGCGTCGATGCCACGAACAGGTGCTCAACGAAGTCGTTGTCTTTCAGGTTCACGCCCTGCATGCCTTTGCCGCCGCGCTTTTGTTGGCGGTAGGTTGCAACAGGCAGGCGCTTCACATAGCCCGCCTTCGTCACGGTGATGACCATATCTTCTTCGGCGATGAGGTCTTCCACGTCGATGTCTTTCGCGGCCGCGGAAAGCGTCGTGCGACGCGGCGTGTTGTACTTCGCCTTAATCTCGAGCAGTTCTTCTTTGATGACCTGGCGCATCAAGCTCTCGTCGGAAAGGATGCGCTTGAAGTAGTCGATCTTTTCCTTGAGTTCCTTCAACTCGTCTTCCAGCTTGTGGCGCTCCAAACCGGTGAGTCGGCGCAGGCGCATCTCCAAAATAGCCTGGGTTTGAGCATCGGTCAGGCCGAAGCGCTCGGTCAGGCGGGCAGCCGCTTCCTTATCGGTTTCGCTGCTGCGGATGATCGAGATAACCTCGTCGATATTGTCGAGGGCGATGAGCAAGCCTTCCAAAATATGGGCGCGCTCTTCGGCCTTGCGCAGTTCGAAGCGGGTGCGGCGGGTGACGACGTCTTCCTGATGCAAGATGTAATAGTGCAGCATCTCTTTCAGCGAAAGCGTGCGCGGCACGCCATCGACCAGGGCCAGCATGATGACGCCCCAGCCCACCTGCAACTGAGTATGCTTGTACAGCTTGTTCAGCACCACTTGGGGAATGGCGTTCTGCTTCAGCTCGATGATGATATCCACCGGCGAATTGCGGTCTGCGCCGTCGTGCACATTCGAAATCTCGGGCAGCTTCTTCTCGCGAATCAGCTCGCCGAGCTTCTGCATGAGGTTCGTACGGTTCACCTGGTAGGGAATCTCGGTGATGACGATGGAATGCTTGCCGTTTTTGCCCTCGACGATTTTGTATCGGGCGCGAATAGTCAAGTTGCCTCGGCCGGTTTCGTACGCGTCGAGAATGCCCTTCTTGCCCATAATGACGCCGCCGGTCGGGAAATCGGGCCCGGGCAGAACCGTCATGAGCTCTTCAGTGGTGCAGTCGGGGTTGTCGAGCATCATGCAGGTGGCATCAATCGTTTCGCCCAAGTTGTGGGGCGGGATGTTCGTCGCCATGCCTACGGCGATGCCGTTGGAACCATTCACCAGCAAATTGGGGAAGCGGGCGGGAAGCACCGAAGGCTCCTGCAGGCTTTCGTCGTAGTTCGGATTCCAATCGACCGTTTCTTTTTCCAGGTCGCGGAGCAATTCCATGGCAGGTTTCGCCAGACGGGCCTCGGTGTAACGCATTGCCGCAGCCGAATCGCCGTCGATAGAGCCGAAATTGCCGTGGCCATCAACCAGCGGAACGCGCATCGAGAAATCCTGGGCCATGCGGACCATGGTGTCGTACACCGCCGAGTCGCCATGCGGGTGGTATTTACCAATAACGTCGCCGACGGTACGAGCCGACTTGCTGTGCGGGCGATTCGGCGTGATGCCGCTGTCGTACATCGCATACAAAATGCGACGATGCACGGGCTTCAAACCGTCGCGCACATCGGGCAGCGCTCGGGCGACGATAACGCTCATCGAGTATTCGAGGAACGAGGAACGCATCTCGTGGCCAAGCTCGGCCTGCTTGATGCCCGCCGCGCCCGACTCGGAGTTTTCAATAATGTCTTTATCAGCCATTTGGTCTCCTAGATATCCAGGAAGCGCACGTCAAGAGCGTGCTTCTGGATGTATTCCTTGCGGGGCTCGACTTGATCACCCATAAGCTCGGACACGGCAAGCTCGGCCGCGGCAGCATCTTCGATGGTCACCTGAAGAAGCGTGCGCGTCTCGGGCTCCATCGTGGTTTCCCACAGCTGCTCGGGGTCCATCTCGCCGAGGCCCTTGTAGCGCTGGATGTCATACTTATCGGGATCATCAAGCTCGGCCATCAGCTTGTCTTTGGCTTCGTCGTTGTAGATATACTTCAAAATCTTGCCCGACTTCGAGTTCTTCTTCTTCAAGCCGTACAGCGGCGGCTGCGCGATGTAGATGTAACCGCGATCGATGAGGTCGGGCATGTAGCGATAGAAGAACGTCAGCAGCAAAATGCGAATATGGGCGCCGTCAACATCGGCATCTGTCATGATGATGATGCGGTGGTAGCGAGCCGCATCGCCGTTGTAATCTTCGCCGATATTGGTGCCGATGGCGGTAATCAGGCTCGAAATGGTGTCGCTGGAAAGCGCGCGGTGCAGGCCGGCGCGCTCAACGTTCAAAATCTTGCCGCGCAGGGGCAGAATCGCCTGGTATTTGCGATCGCGCGCCTGTTTGGCCGAGCCGCCTGCAGAATCGCCCTCGACGATGAAGATTTCAGACTTCGAAGCGTCTTTGCTCGAGCAGTCGGCCAATTTGCCAGGCATGCTGAACGAGTCGAGCACGCCCTTGCGGCGAGTCATTTCGCGAGCCTTGCGAGCGGCCTCGCGGGCCTTCAACGCTTGAGTCGCCTTCGTGATGATGCGCTTGGCAGGCGCAGGATTTTCCTCGAGGTATTCGGCCAAGCCCTTCGTGACGGAGCTCTGCACCAAACCGCGAATCTCGGTATTGCCGAGCTTGGTTTTGGTTTGGCCCTCGAACTGCGGGTCGTGCAGCTTCACGCTCACGACGGCGGAAAGGCCCTCGCGCGTATCGTCGCCCGAAAGGTTGTTGTCTTTCTCCTTCAGAATGCCGTGGCTGCGCGCGTAATCGTTGATGGTGCGCGTGAGGGCGTTCTTGAAGCCATCGAGGTGCGTGCCGCCCTCGTGCGTGTTGATGTTGTTCGCGAAAGCCATCACGCCATTCGCGTTGTAGCTCGACGACCACTGCATAGCAACCTCGACGGTGCCGTCTTCGCTTTCCGCCGAGAAATAGATAGGCTCGTTGAGCGTCTCTTTGCCGCGATTGAGCCACTTCACGAAGTCGACGATGCCGCCGGCATATTGGAACGCCTCGCCCTTGAACGAGCCGTCCTCTTCGCGCACGCGTTCATCGGTCAGCTGAATATGCAGGCCCTTATTCAAGAATGCCATCTCGCGGAAGCGCTCGGCCAGCGTATCGTAGTCATACACCAACGTGTCAGTGAATATTTCGCCATCGGGCCAGAACGTGACAGTGGTGCCCGTGCCTTCGGCGTCGCCGATGCGGTGCAACTTCTCGACCGTCTTGCCGCGCTCGAAGGCGATTTGATATTTTCCGCCATCGCGGCACACAATTACCTCGAGGCGCGTGGAAAGCGCATTCACGCATGAAACGCCGACGCCGTGCAGACCGCCAGAAACCTTGTAGCCCTCGCCGCCGAACTTGCCGCCCGCATGGAGGATGGTCAGAACGACCTCGACCGTGGGCATTTTCTCTTTCGGGTGCTCGTCGATGGGAATGCCTCGGCCGTTGTCGACCACCGTGATGGAGTTGTCTTCATGGATGGTGACGTCGATTTTGGTGCAATAGCCGGCCAAGGCCTCGTCGACCGCGTTGTCGACGACCTCATACACGAGGTGATGCAAGCCGCGCGGACCCGTAGAGCCGATATACATGCCGGGACGCATGCGCACCGCCTCGAGGCCCTCGAGCACCTTAATGTCCGAGCCGTCGTAGTGGTCGGGCTTTTTCTGAACCACGGCCTCCTCCTTTCTTCTTCCGCGCGATGCGCGGAAGGCGCGGCGCGGGTGCCGCGATGGATATAAGGCGAAACGCGAAGCCTCGCCCAGTTCACAAATAGGTGGAAATGCACACGCGACCTTCGAAGGCGCCATAGCGTAGCGAGGCGGTGCACTGCAACCGCTAAATTTTATCATATGTGGGGTTTTAAACCGTGCTTGAACGCGCGTTTTGAGATACTCTACACGCCTTATAAGGCCCCATTGTGTCCATTTTTGAGTTCAGCAGCGTTTTTAACCTCTAAGTCGGAAATCATGGCGCGTTTCAGCGCCTCTCGCACCCGCTTATCGGGTATATCGAGTAGCTCCTCGTCTATTTGGGCAAGGCGCTCTTCAGAAAGCGGCTCTCGCGGCATTTTCTCTGCTTGGGCGTTTGAATCGGCATGTTCTCGATACGGGTGGTCGAGCTTGTATTTGCCACGCGACACCCTAATGCGAAATTCGTCAATTTCTTCGCCGAACAGCTCCAAGAACTTCAGCTTTATCATTTCGCGGCGCGCATCTATCTCGGCCGCAATAAGGCTGTCTTCCACATACACGATGAGTTCGCCGGGCGGCAAAGCACGGCGCGAGCGAGAAACTGCGCGTCCCGTCGCCGCGAAGCGCTGCTCGTTTGGCGATGTTTCACGTGAAACATCGCCTTCGGTTTCGCGCTTCCGGATGATGTAGACCGAATTCGTATGGTCGAGAATGACCTTGGCAGCAGGGCCGGCGCACGCTTCGAGCGCCGACTTCCACATGCGTTTCACCTGTGCGGCGCGGGCAGCTTTTGCAGCCAACACGTCAGACGATGCCTGCGAACGCAGTGTTTTTTGCAAAGCGAAAGAAAGCGACTTCATATCATTCATGCCCGCGCACCAGCCTTCGACAAGTCGAGCACGGCCGCGCGCTCGACGATATCGTCTTCGAAGCACGACAGATCGGTTGCGGTGATGAAGGTCTGAATATCTTCGTGCAGCAAGTCGACCAGCGCGGCGCGTCGACGCATATCTAGCTCACTCATAACATCGTCGAGCAGCAACACGGGCTTCACGCCCATCATTTTTTTCACCAACTCGACCTCGGCAACTTTCCAAGCCAAGGCAATGGAGCGCTGCTGGCCCTGCGACGCGAACGTGCGAGCGCTGCGACCGTCGATGAAAAACTCCATTCGGTCCGCGTGCGGCCCAACGACGGCACGATGGCGGGCGCGTTCCTCCAGGCGACGGCTGAACATCGCATTGGCCGTAGCCTCGAGCACCTCATCGCCCGACATTTCGACATCGTAGGGCCTTATTTCGGCCATTTCCTTCATATCGTCGGAAAGCCACGATGGAATGTACGAGAAATCGAGCGCTTCAGTGCCATCGGTAATCTCGGCATAGATTCGCGCCATGCGGCCGCACAGGTTGCGGAACAATGCGATGCGATACATATGCAGCCGAGCCGCCACGGGAATCAAAGCATCGTTGACGCTATCGATCAGCATATCCTTCGCCTCGTCTTTGAGCAGCGCGTTTTTATTGCGCAGCAGTTTTTCGTAGTCGCGGCGTATGACGCGGTGGTTTTTCGAGAGCTGGCTTCCCAATAGGTCGATAGCGGCGCGCTTGGGGGTTTGCGACCCCTTTGCCAACTCCAAGTCGTCGGGAGAAAACGCCACAGCGGGCAAAATCCCCTGCAAATCTTGCGCTGGGCGGCGCTTCCCATTGAGTGTATACGATCGCGAAGCGGGTTCTATGACGGTCGCCACCGTCAAGTCGCGCGAATCCGAAACGAAATGGGCCTCAAGGCGAGCGAACGGCGCGCCCCACATAATGAGGTCGCGCCCACGGGCCGACCGAAACGACCCATGCGCGCACAACAGTTGAATGCCCTCGATTACGTTGCTCTTGCCCGTGGCATTGGGCCCCACGAAAATCGTGAGGTCGCCAATGTCACCCAAGCCGAGGCTTCGATAATTGCGAAACCCAGCCAATTTTACTTCTTCGATGCGCAAATCGCTCGCCATGGCGCAGCCGTGCCCTTAGGAAACGCGAACGGGCATGACGAGGTACAGGAAATTCTCGCCATTGCCGGCGCGGAAAATGCCTGGTTTCATGGAAGACGTGGTTTCGAAGAACACCTGGTCGGTAGAGACGGACATCAGCCCATCGAGCACATACTGGTGATTGAGGGCAATCTGAATGCTCTCGCCGGCAACCTCGCACCCCACAACCTCCTCGGCCGAGCCCACGTCTTGCGTGGCCGCATTGATGATGGCATTGCCCGCCTCGGCGTTGATATCGATCTTCACTGGGGAAGAAAGCGCGCTCACCA
>CALBLG010000126.1 GCA_937895975.1 uncultured Slackia sp. | reverse complement strand
CACATAGCCACATAGCCACATAGCCACATAGCCACATAGCCACATAGCCACATAGATGGCTATTTTAATATCTCTTTAGCGAAATAGATGAATAACCTAATAGCGTGCTATAATAATTGCATGATATGATGATAGGTAAATAGGCCTCACAAAACCCCAGTTCAAAGGATAGTTATGGGTAAGATTTACTCCGTTGCAAACCGAAAGGGCGGTTGCTCGAAAACAACTACGGTAGGCGCTTTGGCATCTGGACTGAAAGAGCTCGGCTGCCGAGTTCTGGTTGTCGATATGGATCCTCAGGGCAATATATCCGACTGGGCGGGCTTCAATACCGATGGCCAAAATACTACCTATGAAGTAATTACCGACCGTTGCGAAGCGCGTGAGGCAATCTACGAAACAAAGCATTACGATCTTATGCCAGCAGACAACGATTTGTTTGCATCGGAAACGGAATTGGCGAATGCAATAGACCGCTACGAACACATGCGCGACGCATTGAAATCCGTTAAAAATGATTACGATTTCATTCTTATCGACACGCCGCCCAACCTTTCTACATTGTCGATTAATGCCTTTGTGGCATCCGATGGTGGCATTATTGTCACCACCGATACGGGCGCATTCTCGACAAAAGGAATGAACGATTTGGCCGATACGCTTGCCATGGTAAGCAAAAAACTCAACCCGAATGCGAAAGTTATCGGTATCTTGCTGACGCGTTTCAACCCTCGTTTCAACGCGATGAAAGTCATGCGCGAAGTCACCGAAAAGTTCAGCGCATACTTCGAAGCGCCCGTGTATGACACGTTTATACGTCAGTCGGTTGCGGTTATGGAATGCCAAATGGAATCGATTGATCTCTTCGATTCCCCGAAACAGTCCGCTGCAATCGCAGACTATCGTGCATTCGTCGCTGAATTCCTGCACACCGAAAGCGCCAAAGCCGAAACAGAGAGCGAGTAATGAGCCATGAGCAAAACCGGAACCGACCCCAACAAAATCCTTATGGGCGACCTTAAACCGGAACTCGCTGCTAAGGCCGACAAGCTTTCGAGCAAATTTGCTCCGCGTCCGCGCCGCACAGAAGAACCAGCAGCCGAAACCGTTGCCGAAGCCGCAACGCAAATCGAAGAAGAGCAGCCTAAGGCCACCGCGATTAAGACTACTCGATCGAAGGCAAACAGCAAAAAGGCGACAGAAAAAGCTTCGATGGAAGACACTCTTGTTCAGATGAATATTCGAATTCCTTCCAGCCTCAAGCGAGATATCGATAAAATCGTCTTCGAAAAGAAGTACGCTGGGGAAGACGTCACTATCAAAAGTCTCATCAGCCAGTGGATTCAAGACAGCGTGAAGAAGGAACAGCGCAAGAATGGCTAACAGCCGGCTCCCGGTACGCGTCCCGCTCTACGGAGACGCGTACCAGTTCGTTCCCTCTCGCACCACTATCCTGAACCCCGAACTGAAGGGGGAGGCGACGCAACTCTATCTCATCTGGGCAACAGAAGGGGAGGGGAGCAATAAAGGAGTGCTCTCAAACATTACGAATGACGAGAATACACCTCTATTTGCTTGGCTTTCAGATGATGAGAGATTCATTACCAACGCATACCAATCTTCGTTTGAATTCTCAGATTGCGTCAAGGCGGTATTAGAAACTAACTTGCTAGCAGGCTATTCATCTATTGAGCTAGCAATATCAAAACCCCAGGTCGCAAGCGAAGGTCCTGGCATGGTTGCTCGATTCCAAATTCATCATCAAAATAAATAGCAAAATAGCTTGCTAGCATACTAGTATTGATTATCAAGAAATAAAATTACTAGTCTTATAGCTTAATAGCGAAG
>CALBLG010000125.1 GCA_937895975.1 uncultured Slackia sp. | reverse complement strand
CACGCCGACCACCACTTCGTCGAACATCTGCACTGCGCGCGCGATGACGTCGATGTGGCCATTGGTAATAGGGTCGAAGGTGCCGGGCACCAACGCTTTCCTCACGGTTGTCCTCCTTGTTTGGGGATGCGCGCCCGCCTATTCGGCGGATGCGGTAGTACTTTCAAGCGAGAACAGGTCGAAGCCCGTCTTCGATTTACCGAAAACCTTGCTGGCGCGAATTTCCACCGGCACGCCCGTGGATTCGATGAAGCCCACGGCATCGGTTTTCGAATGGTGCTCGTAGCTTATCACGGCGCCGTCGGCCAGCATACCACGGTCGCGCAGCGTCAAGACGAACGCCCAGATATCCTCGGTGGGATACGCATACGGAGGATCGAGGATGACGATATCGAACGGCGCACCGTACACCGGAGGCGTCGCAAGCACGTCGACGGGGCGAACGCGAGCGCGTTCCGCTGGCAGCTTCAGCATGTCGATGTTGGCCCGCAATGCGTCGAGCGCGGCTTTGTCGCGTTCAAAGAACACAGCCGATTCAGCCCCGCGCGACAGGCATTCTATGCCCAATGCGCCGCTGCCCGCGAATGCGTCGAGCACATGGGCCCCTTCGAGAGGGCCGTATGCGGAGATGAGCGAGCTGATGAACGATTCTTTCACGCGATCGGTCGTCGGACGCGTGTCCATGCCTTTGGGGGCGCGCAGATTGCGGCCCTTGAAGTCTCCGGCGATGATCCTCATCGCGCACCTCCCCTTTTCGTTGCTTTCGAGCGCTTCGCCTCTTCGGTTGCAAACGTAGCCTCGATTTCTCGAAGCGCTATTTTCGATTCCAGCGTATCCTTCGCTGCATCGTTGTCCAAAAACGAACGCGCATCGTCGTGCGCGGCTTCGATCACTGCCCCGTCGCGCACGACGTTCACGAGCTTCAAAACCGAAGCGCCGCTTTGCCGATTGCCCAGAATATCGCCTTCGCGGCGCATCGACAAGTCGTATTCGGCGAGCTTGAAGCCGTCTTCGGTCGATTCCATGGCCGAAAGGCGTTCCATGGCGGTTTTGTCGCTGGTGGCGGCCACCAAGCACATGAACCCCGGCTTGGTGCCGCGTCCGACGCGTCCGCGCAGCTGATGGAGCTGCGACAGACCGAACTTGTCGGCGTCCTCAACGATCATCACCGTGGCGTTTGGCACATCCACTCCCACCTCGATGACGGTGGTGCTCACCAATACGTCTATGGCGCCTGAACGGAATCGATCCATCACCTCGCGCTTCTTGTCGGCCTTCATACGGCCATGCAACAGTCCGACCTTGTAGGCGGAAAACGTCTTCGCCTGCAGGAATTTCGCTTGGGCTTCGGCCGCTTTCGAATCGTCTTCGTGAAAGTCGTCCAGCGAATCCAGATACACCGGCTCTTCTTCGGAGCCCGTGGTGCCCGAATAGCCGAAGCGGGCACGGTCTTTCGGTCGCATTCCCGCTTCGGCAGATTTCGAAGGCTGACTATCGCCCATGCTCACAAGGGGGCACACAATGTATGCCTGCTCTCCCCTGGCGAGCGCCTCGAGAGCAACGTCATATGCCTTGCCGCGCTCGCGAAAATCGTAGACTTTCGTGGTTCGCGGCGGGCGGTCGAAAGGAACCTCGCGCAAATACGATTGGGTCATCGACCCATACAGCGCCAAAGCGAGCGTGCGAGGGATGGGCGTGGCCGTCATTTCGAGCACGTCTGGTGCGGCACCCTTGCCGATAAGCTTCTGCTTTTGGTCGACGCCGAAACGCTGCTCTTCGTCGATGACCACGAGCGAGCAGCGGGCGCACACGACGTCGTCGGTAAGCAGCGCATGGGTTCCGAAGCACACGCCCACGTTCCCCGATGCAAGCCCGCGCAGAATTTCGGCGCGCTCGTCGGCAGACGTTGAACCTGTGAGCTTCGCCCAGGTAATGCCAGCCGCTTCAAGCAAAGGGCCCAAACCGTTGGCGTATTGGTCGACGAGCACTTCGGTCGGGCCCATCATAAGCGCCTGCGAGCCAGAATCGGCCGCAATGCACAGCGCCACAGCGGCCACCATGGTTTTGCCCGTGCCCACATCGCCCAAAAGCATATGCCTCATGCGGCTGGGCGCCGCCATGCGCGAAGCGATGTCTTCGACTGCGCCCGTTTGGTCTTTCGTAAGCGAGAACGGCAGCGCCTCCATGAACGCGGCGCGTTTCGGGCCGTTTGCTTCATGCCGATGCGGTTGCGCGCCGCCCATCTCTTTTTCGGCTTGGCGCATCAGGTGCACTTCGAGCGAGAACAGCTCCTCGTATACCAGGCGTCGTCGCGCCTGCGCCTGCTCGGCCATATCAACGGGAAAGTGAATCGCGCGAAGCGCTTCGGCTCTAGGCATGAGACGATATTTCGCCCGAAATGAAGCGGGAACGGGATCGTACACGCGGCCGAGCCCTGCGAGCGCTGCGCGCATGATGCGGCGCATTTGCCCGACGGGCACTTTCTCGGACGCAGGATGCACGGGAATCACCTGACCGGTGACTTCTTCGACGTTATCCCCGTCTATTTTGTCGAGGAAAGGCATGGTCATGCGCAGAAAGCCGTAATTGAATTCAACCTTGCCGGCCACGCTTACGCGCATGCCGGCAGCAAGCGTTTTCACAAGCCACGGTTGTTTGAAGAACGTGCAGATGAGTGTGCCCGTTCCGTCGGTCAGCGTAACTTCCACCAAGTCGAAATGCGGCTTGGGGCGTTTGAGTTTCGTTTCATACACCGTGGCGGATATGGTCGCGTTTTCCCCGATGCGCGCATTGCCGATGGTGCAGGTATTCGACATGTCGAGGTAACGCCTGGGGTAATGCGCGAGCAGCCCGCGAATGGTGGTTGCCCCGAAACGTGACAAGGCCGCCGCCCTGCCCGACGACACGCCCGCGATGGTGGTAACGGGCGCATCGAGCTGCAGGGTGGCGGCCAAGCGATCGGACATGATTCAGTTGTGCGGCTACTCGAGCGAGAACACGACCGGATAGAGGGCCTGCTCGCCGCGATGCGGATCGATCTCGAGATCTTCGTAGGATTCTTCGATGCGAGCAACCAGGGCGTCAAGCGCCTCGTCGCTGAAGTCTTCGCCCGCGAGGATGGTCATAGTATCGGCGTCACCGGCCTCCATGGTGTCGAGCAGAGCAAGCACAACGTCGGACACGTCGGAGCCCACAGCTTCGATGGAACCGTCGGCGATGCCAATAACGTCGCCGTCTTTGATGGGGTTGCCATGGGCGTCTTTCGAATCCTTGATGGCGGTGGTAACTTCGCCGGTCTTCACGTCGGCATAGGCCTCGGTCATGGCCTCGACGTTTTCTTCGAGGCTCGCCTCGCCGTCGAAGCCGAACATAGCCGAAAACGCCTGAGGAACGCTGGTGGTGCCCACAACGGCGCACGGCTTCTCGGACACATCGACGCATGCCTGCGACGCCATGATGATGTTCTTGTTGTTCGGAAGGATGATGACCGCGTCGGCGTTCACCTTGTTCACGGCGTCAAGAATATCGGCCGTGGATGGGTTCATGGTTTGGCCGCCGGAAATCACCACGTCAACGCCGAGCGATTCGAGAATCTTCGCGGTACCCGAGCCGGGGGCCACAGCAACTACGCCCAAGGGCTTATGCTCGGCCTCAATCTCGCTTTCTATTTTCTCGTTGCGCTCGTCGCTCTGAAGCTTCATGTTATGCACATGCACTTCCGAAATTTGGCAGTCGTGCGTAAGGAACCAGCCCAGAACCTGGTCGGGACGGTTGGAGTGCACGTGCACCTTGAAGTTGGGATGCATGCCCACCATGAGGTCGCAATCGCCCATAGTGGGAAGGAATTCCTTCGCGGCATCGACGTCGACCGCATCGGAATGCACGAGGAATTCGGTGCAGTAGCGATAGGCGGAATCGACGTCCCAGTCGTCAATCTGCTCGATTTCGGCCTTAGGGGCCGGGCGCAGCGTAGCCAGGGCGTCGCCGCCGAAGCCCTCTTTGCCCGTGAGCGTGGATGCGAACGCGTCGATGAGAATCGCCAGGCCGAAGCCGCCGGCGTCGACGACGCCGTTCTCTTTCAGCACGGGCAGGAATTCGGGCGTGCGCTGAACCGATTCATAGGCGCCGTTCACGATGAACTCGAGAGCCTCTTCGGTGTCGAGCTTCTTCTTGCGGGCCTTTTTCGCGGCAGCAGCCGTATCTTTGATGACGGTGAGGATGGTTCCCTCGACCGGCTTGCGCACGGCTTGGAACGCCACTTCGGTGGCGCGGGCGAAGCACGAGTCGAGCGTCGCAGTGGTGATGCCCTCTTCCTCGTGGCCCTCATAGCCTTCGCACAAACCGCGCAGAATTTGCGAAGTGATGACGCCGGAGTTTCCGCGGGCGCCCATCAAGGCGCCAGTGGTGATGGTCTTGCGAATCTCGGCGCTCGATGCGCCGATGGGCAGCTTGGCCAGGTTGTCGACGACCATCTGCATGGTAAGCGACATGTTCGTGCCGGTGTCTCCATCGGGCACGGGGAATACGTTGAGGCGGTTCACCTCGTCTTTTCGATCGGCGAGCGCCTTTTGCGCGGCCGCGATCGCATTCAGAACTTCATGCGTGGAATATTTGCTCATATTGGGTGGTATCTCCTAGATGACCTTAGCGGCGCGCTATTTGCGGACCTTGATGCCCTGCACGTGCACCTCGATGCCGTCGAGGGGCACCTGTGCGAACTCGTTGAGCACATACGTGACGTTGTCGATGAGGTTCTGCGAAACCACGGTGATGTTGGTGCCGTATTCGATGACAACGTACAAATCGACATGGATGCCGGCTTCGCGCGGGGTTACCACCACGCCGCGACGCAGGCGGTTTGCAGGAAGGATTTTGGCGATGCCGTCTTGCAAGGAAGGCGCAGCCATGCCCACAACGCCATAGCAGCCGAGAGCGGCGGTGCCAGCGAGGTCGGCGAGCACGTCGTTGGATACGTGAAGATTGCCGGAAATCTTTTGCGTCATGAAATCGTCCTTTCTCACGACTGCGAGACAACCGTTAAGTATACCCGTTTCGGGCAGAGCGCAACGATACTTTGACAACCTAAGTAGTCTCGCACACAAAAAAGCCCGCTAATGCGGGCTTTTGCTCATGTGCGGTTTTCGCGCTGTTAGCCGCGAACGACCTTGCCAGCCTTCAGGCAGGAGGTGCACACGTTCATCTTACGGGACTTGCCGTCGACGACGCAGGAAACCTTCTGGATATTCGGGCGGAAGGTACGATTGCTGACGCGGTGGGAGTGGCTGATGCTGCGACCGGCCACGGGGTGCTTACCGCAAATTTCACAAACCTGGGACATTTCTCTCACTCCATTACTTCAGATAATCTCTGATTACAGGCAAAAAAGCTTGATTACTATAACACACGATTACAGGTCAGACAAGAAAACTTACGAGTTCTTGCCTTCTGTGACGAAAACGTGAATGTCGACAGGCTCAACCCGTCCGGCACGCGCCCCCTTGGGGCTATTTCTTCACAACGTTCCAGGCGTTCAGAAATAGCCCCAAGGGGGCGCGTGCCTGCTCTACCGTTATCGAAACGAACAAGCGAAGAAACACCTGCCTGGACTGAACGCCTGAAACGTTGTCGTGGGGCCAGGGAAACGTTATCCATATCGCATATCGGCCTAAAGCAAAAAAAGACGAGCTTCGGGGGCGCTTCCGTTTCCGTAGCGCCTGGAACGTTGCGAAGGAAACGGGAGCGCCCCCGAAGCGGCCAGGTACGTGGGCCATGTTAGCCGCGATACCTATTCCCCACCACCATAAGGCGGCCGCAGCTAGGGCACATTGAAAGCGGAGCCTCGGCGCGCAGGCCGAGCACGCGGCTGTGGTCGAACGTCGTGCGGCACACGGAGCAGCCGTTTTCGTCAAGGTGCGCAAGCGCCACGCCGCCCTTTGCCTTCGCGATGCGCTCGTACGTCCCGATCAGCTTCGCGTCGGCGACGAGGGACACCATGCGCTCGCGCTCGGGCTTGAACTGATTGATTTGCGCCAGCAGCTTACCGCCCTGCTCGCGATATTCGGCGATCAACGCCTCCTCCTTTTTGGCAAGCACGGCTTCGATGGAATCGATTTCGCCTGCGAGCTTCTCCATTTGGGCGAGCTTGTTAGTGAGGTCCGCAATTTCGCCCGCGAGCGTTTCGCGCCGTTTGGCGTAGCCGGAAAGCTCTTTGCTATGCGCGTTGATGCTGCGGAAATCGCCCGCTGCGGTATCAATGAGGTTTTGCGCGGTGGCCGACTTGCGCTCTAGATTGGCGTCTTCGCCCTGGGCATGCGCGAGCTGCGTTTCGGCGTCTTTCTTCATGCCGACGATGGTGCGTCGTTTCTCGGCAACGGCGGCCTTTTTGTGGCGCACGTCGAGAATGGCCTTCTTCTGAGGAAGCCCGTCGAGCTGTTTGGTAAGGCGCGAGCACTCCAAATCTATCCCCTGGATTTTCAGAAGCGCCGCGATTTGCTCTTGTGTTGCCTGCACTAGACCCTCCTCGTTTCGGGATGCTGCCACGCATCGTTTTGATCGAGCACGACTATCTTCTCACGGGCAACGCCCATACGGGCGCACGTTTCGGCGAGAATTCGCGCGAACGGCAGCTCGGAAACGTCGTGCCCCAGTTCGACGATGCCCAGCCCTGCCTGGGAGGCGTCAAGCGCCGCATGGTATTTCACTTCGCCGCATACCAGCGCATCTATGCCGCGTGCAACGCATTCGGCGGCCGCGTTTCCCGCAGCGCCCGTCCACGTGCATACGGTGGACAGGCGCTTGTCCATTTCGCCCCACACGCGAGGAGCTCGGCCGAAAACCGAGGTGCACCGCGCGGCGAGCGCGCCAAGCGTGAGGTCTTCGTCGGGCGCGATCGCGCAGATTTGGCCGTAGCCCAGCGAGTTGTCGCGCGCCAGGGGCTCAAGCACGTCGGTGGCCTTCAGGCGCAGCATGCCAGGAAGCATGGTTTGCGCCGGCGCGCTTACATCGAGAGCGGTGTGCCAATTCGCGAGAGCCACGCCCAACCGAGCGGCTTCAAACGCCACGGCTCCCGACGTGCTTGCGCCCGGTCCGAGAGGCGAAAGCCGTGTGGGCGGCTCCAGAAATGCCGGATGGTGCGTTATGAGCGCGTTAGCGCCCAGTTGCGCCGCTTCGCGTACGGCCGAAAGCGTCGGGTCGAGCGCACATGCCACGCCCTTAAGCTGCGCGGACGGGTCGCCCACCAGAAGTCCCGTGCGATCCCATCTCTTGGCATCGGCCGGGGGGAACGCCCGGTTCAGCCCCGCGACGAGCTCGCCCACCGTCGCGGGCGCATGAGCCGCCTTGTGAGCCAGCGGGCCTTTCGCTATGGTGCGCAGCCCCGCAGTTTCTTCGTTGGTTTCGTATTCGCCATCGTTTGCCATAACAACCTCCCGAAGAATATAGAGAACGCGTCGAATGCCCTGAGCGTTTGCGCGCCCCTAGTCTAAATCCACCATGCGCACGCCGCGTCCGCGAGTTGGCACGGCCACCTGCGTGTATCCCGCCTGGCGCATATAGCCGTACGCCTTTTCGATGTCGCGCGCGATATGCTCCTTGGCGTGCGCGTCGGTGCCCACGGTGCATGGCACGCCCTCGGCGCAAAACGCTTGCAACAATTGCGGAGACGGGTAGAATTCGCCGCACTCCGCGTATGCGCCCGACGTGTTCACCTCGACCATGCGCCCGCCCTCGCGAGCCGCGCGGGCCATGCGCGCGTACAGCGGCTCCACGTCGAAATCGGGCGCGGGGCTGAACTTCTTCACCACATCGGGATGCGCCATAACCGTGAACGGCATGTCGCTTTTCGCCGCGTTGCACCATAGCTCAACGTAGCGATTCCAAAACGCCTCGAGATCGATGCTTTTCCATCGCGACATATGCTTGTGGCTCACCATAAGCCAACGGTCCACGAAATGCACCGACCCAAGCACGATGTCGAAGCGGTCGAAATCGCTCGCGTGCAGCTCGCGCGTCTCATCGTCGCCGAGCCAATCAAGCTCGCAGCCCAAAAGCACGTCTATATCGGTGCGTTTCTGCTGCTCTCGCACGGCCTCAATATACGGCTCGAGCCGCTCGATTGGCATGGTCGAACGCTTCGAGGGATCCAGCTCATCGGGAATGGGATAGTGTTCGGTGGCCGCCATATGGGCGATTCCCGCATCCACCGCGGCCTGCACCATATCGACCAAAGGGTCTTTCGCGTGGTTGCAGAACGTGGAATGCGTATGCATGGTGATGAGTTCCATCACGAAATCGCCTCCACGAATGCGTCATAGAACGCGTCGATTTCATCGGGCGTGTTTTCAACGCCGATAGACACGCGCAGCTCTCCTTGGGCAAGCGCCCGCTCGACGCCGAGCGCGGAAAGCACATGTGACGGATCGAGGCTCCCTGACGCGCAAGCCGAGCCGCCCGACACGCAAATGCCGCGCATGTCGAGCTGCAAGATGAGCGTCTGGCTTTCGAAACCGCGCACGCACACATTCACGATATTGGGCAGGAAATCCTCGCTTGCCGCCGGCACCCCGACCGATGGCACCACGCGCTTTATGGCGCCGAGGCGCTCGTAGAGCGCGTCGCGCATCGCTCGAGCGCGTTGGGCGTATGCGGGCTGTTCGGCAACCGCGAATTCGATAGCCGCCGCCGCGCCCACGATGCCGCATACGTTCTGGGTGCCGCTGCGCCGGCCGCCCTCTTGCCCGCCTCCAGGCATATAGGCGACATACGGAGTTTTCGCGGCCAGGTAGAGCACGCCGACGCCCTTCGGGCCGCCCACCTTGTGCGCCGAAAACGACGCGGCGTCGACATTCCAATCTTTCAGGCTGATAGGAACTTTGCCCAGCGCTTGCACGGCGTCGACGTGAAACAACGCGCCCGCCTCGTGGGCAACGCGGCACAACTCGGCGGTGGGTTGGATGGTGCCTACCTCGTTATTCGCGGCCATGACGCTTACGACCAGGGTGTTTTCATCAATCGCGCGCGCAAGCGCATCGGGCGTCACGCGGCCCGACGCATCGTTGTCCACGAAGCGGAATTCAAAGCCGAGCGCCCGTAACATATGTTGGGTTTCCAATACGGCCTCGTGCTCGATGCGCGAGGTGACGATATTGAACGGCCCGTGCTTGCCGGCCAGACGCGCCTTTTCATGCGCGCCAAGCGCCATGCCCACGATGGCCGAATTGTCCGATTCGGTGGCGCATGCCGTGAACACGATTTCGTCGGGGCGGTGCGCCCTCAGGGCTCGCGCCACGCGCGCGCGGGCGTCTTCCAAGGCAGAGAAAGCCCGACGGCCCACCGAGTGCAGCGAATTCGCATTGCCGAACGGCGCGGCAGAGCCCGCCTGCATATAGGGAGCCATGGCCTTTGCGGCCGCTTCGCACAGCGGCGTGGTGGCCGCATTGTCAAGATAGATGCTTTGCATACAGATACACGCCTCGATACTTACGCCCAGGGGGCAATAAAACCATTCGTTTGCGCGTCGGCGGCAACGGCTTTCATGCCAGCAATCGCCGCAGCGCGGTCGGCCTGTCCAAATACGCCGCTGCCTGCCACCAGCACGTCGCAGCCCGCCGCGCACACCGCACGGGTTGGGTCGTTGGCCTTAAGGCCACCATCGACTTCGATGAGCGGAGCCACGCCCGCTTCGCGTGACATCTCGACGATGCGAGCGACCTTCGCCTCGGTGCCTTCTACGTATTTCTGGCCTGAAAAGCCTGGAAAAACGCTCATGGGAAGCACCATGTCGAGCTTTTCGATGTAGGGTTTGATGCGCTCGACGTCGTAATCGGGCTTCATGGCAATGGCGGCTTTGCAGCCCGCCTCGTGAATGAGGTCGATGGCCGCATCGAATTCGCCGGCATCCTCGTTCAGCGCCTCGGCATGCACCGTCACGATTTCGGGCGCGTGCTTCAAATACCAGGGCAGCTGCTCAAGCGGGTTGGAAATCATCAAGTGCACGTCGAGCGGCAGCTTGGTGACCTTCTTCAAACCCGCCACGAAAGGCACGCCCAGCGTGAGGTTCGGCACGAAGTGGCCGTCCATCACATCGACGTGCACGAACGCCGCCCCGCCTTCTTCGATTTCAGCCACATCGCGGGCCATATTCATGAAATCGGCTGAAAGGATGGAAGGTGCGATTTTAGGCTCGGTGAACATCGAGGCTCCTTGCTGCGCGTGGATTTCGGGTTTCGCCCGCTTGCTTTTGCTCCATTCTAGCGCAGCCGTCCCGCATGGAGCCTATAATCGGATTGACGTGAAAGGATGAACATGCAACGCTGCGCGAATTATTTCGTATACGCCATGCCCATGGGGCGATTGACCATCGCCGCCGACGAACGCGGCATCTGCCGCATCGATTTCGGCGATGTGCCCCAAAACGGCCCACGCCGGCCAAGCGCGCTCACGAACACGGCGGCCACGCAGCTGCAGGAATACTTCGCCGGCAAGCGCCGTTTCTTCGATATCCCCCTATCGCCCCATGGCTCCGAGTTCCAAATGAGGGTATGGAAGGCGCTCGAGACCATCCCCTACGGCCAAACGCGCACGTATGCGGAAATCGCCGAGCTCGTTGGCAACCCCAAGGGATTTCGCGCCGTGGGCATGGCGAACAACAAGAATCCGCTGCCGATAGTCGTGCCCTGCCACCGCGTCATTGGCGCCGACGACAAGCTCGTCGGCTAT
>CALBLG010000124.1 GCA_937895975.1 uncultured Slackia sp. | reverse complement strand
CGTCGCGGGTATTGGCGTTGCCACCGCGGGCCGTGTGGATGTGAACACGGGCAATATCGCCTACGCGAACGAGATTATGCCTGGCTGGTGGGGTCAGCCGCTCGGCGACGCGCTGCGCGAGCACTTCGACGTGCCAAGCGCCGTGCTCGGCGACGTGCAGTCGCACGCGTTGGGCGAGGCCCGATGGGGCGCGGCCCGTGGCGCGCAGACGGCGGTTGTCATGGCGCCGGGAACCGGTTTGGGCGGCGGCATTATTTGCCACGGCAAAATCGTGCGCGGCAAGCATGGCTTTGCCGGTGAAATCGGCTGCACCATGAACACGCTCGATGCCAACGACGGCAACCTCGAATCGGTGGCCGCGGGAAGCGGCATCGAGGCGCGCTACTTCGCGGCGACGGGCATTCATCAAACGGGCGCCGAGATCTCGCATCGCGCGCAGCTTGGCGAGGCGGCCGCCGCGCAAACCATCCGCAACGCGGGGCGCGCGCTCGGCCTGGCGCTTTCAGGGTGGACGAATATCTTCGACCCCGATATCGCCGTGGTGTCTGGCTCGGTTACGAAAGCGGGCCCCATTTGGCGTGATGCTCTCGTTGACGCATTCAAGGAACGCACTCCCGACGTGCTGTGCGACCTTCCCATCGTCGACGCCGTGCTCGGCGACAACGCGCCGCTTATCGGCGCCGCCGAAAATTTGTTGGATACGTTGAAGAATTAGGAGACAAGCGATGGATCCTATTATTGAGCAGCTGAAAGGCAAGCTGATCGTCAGCTGCCAGGCGTATATGGGCGAACCCCTTCGCCACCCCGAGACTATGGCCCAGATGGCTCGCGCGTGCGAGCTGGGCGGCGCGGGCGGCATTCGCTGCCAGGGCCTTTCCGATATTTCTGCCATCAAGGGCCGCACCGAGGTGCCGGTCATCGGTATTTGGAAGGAGGGCCACGAGGGCGTCTACATCACCCCGACGCTGCGCCACGCCCGTGCATGCGTGGCCGCCGGCGCCGACATCGTTGCCGTCGATGCCACCGACCGTCCGCGTCCCGACGGCAAAACGCTTGAAGACACCGTGCGTCCTTTGAAGAAAGAAGGCGTGCTCGTGATGGCCGACTGCGCCACCATCGAAGATATTCGCCATGCGTTCGCCATCGGCTGCGATATTGCGTCCACCACGCTTTCGCATCCCGGCGCCGCCATCGACTGCGGCATGGCCGACGGCCCCGACGTGGCTTTGGTTGCCCAGGCGGTGGCCGAATTCCCTGGCAAGCCCGTCATCTGCGAGGGCCGCGTGCACACGCCGGCCGACGCGAAGGCCGCTATGGACGCCGGCGCGTGGGCGGTCGTGGTCGGCACGGCCATCACGCACCCCACCAGCATCACTTCCTGGTTCGTTGACGCTGTGAAATAATCGTAAATCGCCAGGATGCGGATATGCGCTTCCGCTTCGGTCAGGTCCTGCTCGCAGTTGCCGCCGCGGCTTTGCCGAGCGGCAACGCGCCCGCTCGGGCGCGGAAATTTGGGATTGAAATGCCCACTGAACATTTCAACGTGCGGAATCTATCGGAATCGCTCATCCGCATCCTGGCGCTGCGGTGATATTGGCGTAGTTGTGCCCGACGGCGCGGGGTCTTTTGGGGTCGTCGGCGTTCATTCCTTTTATTTTAAAATGAAACGCCGCCAAGCGGGCGCATAGTGAGCCGAAGGCGAACGGTAGCCCGCTGTGGCCCCAGAAGGCCCCGCGCCGTCGGGCACAACGGTGGGGCAGAATTCCGCGCATCTTATATAGCCCGCATTCCTCGGCTTTCGCCTTTGAAATGCGGGCTATACTTGTTCGCTATGGATACTACGAAAATCATAACCAAACAGGCCGTGGCGAAAGCCGTATACCAGGCCATTCCCGATATAGCGTGCGTGCTGCCGTGTGACGTGAAGCGTTCGCTCGAGGAGGCCCGTGAAGCCGAGGGCGACACGCGCGGTGCGCTCGTGCTCGATCAATTGCTTGAAAACGCCGAAATCGCGGCGCACGACCACGTTCCCATTTGCCAAGACACCGGCACGTGCTGGGTGTGCCTCGAAGTGGGGCCCGACGTCTGCGTTCCGGGCGATGTGTTCGCTGAAACCGACGATGCTGTCGCGCGCGCCTACACCGAGGCGCTGCTGCGCAAGAGCGTGGTGCGTGACGCCTTCTTCGATCGAACGAACACGGGCGATAACACCCCCGCATTCACCGATATCCATTTCAGCGAAATGCCTGGCTGCAGGCTTCATGTGCTGCTGAAAGGCGGTGGCTCCGACAATGCGTCGCGCGTTGTGATGCTGGCGCCGGGCGCTGGCAAGCAGGGCATTTTGGATGAAATCATGGACTGCGTGCGCCATAAGGCGGCCAATGCGTGCCCGCCGCTCGTGATCGGCGTGGGCATTGGCGGCACGTTCGACAAAGTTGCCGGTATGGCGAAAACGGCGTTGCTGCGTCCCATTGGCTCGCCCGCGCGCGACGAACGTACGGCGCAGCTCGAGCGCGAGCTACTCGATATGGTGAACGCCACGGGCATGGGCCCCGGCGCGCTCGGCGGCAAAACCTTGGCTTTGGCCGTGCATGTGAACACGGCGCCGTGCCATATCGCGGCGCTTCCACTGGCTATCAATATGGGCTGTTCGGCCATGCGTCGTGCCACCTTCGAATTCAACGCCGAAACGGGCGAATTCGATCGCATCGATACGAAAGCGGGGGAATAGCATGACGAATACGACGAATACCCCCATCGCGTTGAAGCTTCCGCTGAAGCGCGAGCAGTTGGCAACGCTTCGTGCGGGCGACGCTTGCACGCTGACGGGTGCCATGTACACGCTTCGCGATGCGGGCCATATGCGCTTGCTCAATGAACTGCATGAGCAGGGAAAGCTTCCCTATGATCTGGAAGGCGCGACTATTTTCTATGCCGGCCCAACGCCGCCTGCCGCAGGCCGTCCGTTTGGCGCAGTGGGCCCTACTACGGCTTCGCGCATGGATTTCGCGGCGCCCGAACTGCATCGCGCCGGCATCGCGGCAACCGTGGGCAAGGGCGTGCGCAGCCAGGCCGTGATCGACGCGTGCGTCGAAACGGGCTCGGTCTATTTCGTTGCCACGGGTGGCGCCGCGGCGCTTTTGGCGCAGCGCGTGGAATCGGGCGAAGTAGTTGCCTATGACGACTTGGGAACCGAAGCGCTGCGGCGCATCGTCGTGCGCGACTTCCCGGTATTCGTGGGCGTGGACGCGAAGGGAGCCTGCATCTATGACCTCGACTAATGCCGCCAAGGGCGCATTCATCAGCTTCGAGGGCGGCGAGGGCGCGGGCAAAACGACCCATATCCGCTTTCTGGCCGAAACGCTCGAGGCGCGCGGCCGAGAAGTGGTGCGTCTGCGCGAGCCCGGCGGCACCGATATTGGCGAGAAGCTGCGCAATATCGTGTTGGACCCGGGCAATGCCGCCATGTGCGATGCATGCGAGCTGTTGGTGTACGAAGCCGCCCGCGCGCAGATTGTCGACCAAGTTATCAAGCCGGCGATTGAACGCGGCGCTGTGGTTCTGTGCGACCGTTTCTTCGATTCGACCACCGCGTACCAGGCCTATGGCCGCGGGCTCGATGCCGATTTCGTGCGTCGAGCCAATGAATTTGCATGCCAGGGCATTCGTCCCGATCGCACCATTTTGCTGGTGCCGCCTTCGACGAAAGACGGCCTCATTCGCGCGACGAAAAACGACGGCGCCGATCGCCTCGAGGCTGCGGGCGTGGAATTCCACGAGCGCGTCCGCAATGCGTTTGCCCAGATAGCCGCAGCAGACCCCGACCGCATTCGCACGGTGTATTCCGCCGACAAGAAATCGGCCACGTCTCGCGCGGTGTTCGCCGAGCTCGCGGACATCTTCCCGTTTATGGAAGAGCTGCTCGCCGACGAGACGAACGCCCATTTCGCGCCGCTCGACATAAAGAAGCCGCATACGGGCAAGGCGACCTTTGCCGCGCCGGTGCAGTCTGAAACCCAGGGGCAATAATGGCCGACGTGTTCGACGGCATATTTGGGCAGCCGAAGGTGCGCGAGTTCCTTCGCTCCTGCGTGCGTGGCAATCGCGTGAGCCATGCGTATTTGTTTACCGGCCCAGCGGGGTCGAATAAAACAGCGGCCGCGTTCGCGCTGGCGAAGGCAATATTGTGTGCGGCCGACCCATGCGGGGGCGCGTGCGAAGGCTGTTCGGCCGACACCTGCCGCCGCATCGACCGCCGAAGCCATCCCGATGTGCATTATCTTTCGCCCGAGGGCGCGCAGGGCTACGTGGTGGAACAGATTCGCGAACTGGTGGCCGACGCGCAGCTCGCGCCGCTGGCCGGCTCGCACAAGGTGTACATCCTCGACCGCGTGGACGCGCTGGGCACGTCCGCCGCGAACGCGTTCCTCAAAACGCTCGAAGAGCCGCCGGCCGACGTGACTATCGTCCTGCTGGGCCGCACGCGCGAGGCAGTGCTGCCTACCATCGTGTCGCGCTGTCAGGTGGTGCCGTTCCGCCATATTCCCACGAGCGAGGCTGCGGGAATCCTCGCGCAAAACACGGGCTGCACGTTGCCTGAGGCGGGTATTGCCATTCAGGCCGTCGGCGGTTCCATCACGAAAGCCGCGCAGTTCTTGCGCTCGAAGGAACGCGGCGTGTTCCGCACGAAAATCATGGGCGCGCTGGCCTCGCTTCTGCGTGCCGACGATTTGGACGTGCTCGATTACGCGAAAGATTTGGTCGTGGCCTCGAAAACGCCGCTCGATGAAGTGCGCCGCGAGCAAGAGCGCGACCTGGAAGAGAAGTCGGAATTTCTGCAGGCTTCGGCGCTCAAGCAACTCGAGGCGCGCCAGAAGCGCGCGATGAGCGCCGCGTCGATGGAATTGTTGCGCCAAATGTGCGCCATGTGCCGCGCGTGGTTGCGCGACGTGGGAGTATGCTGCGCGGGCGATGAATCGCTCATGGTGAACGTCGATGTGGCCGATTCCATTCGCGACGCTGCCGCCCGCACCACGCTCGAGCGCGCAACCCGCGCGCAGGCATGTGTGGCGGCCTGCGAAGACGCGATTTCGTATAATGTTTCTCCGCAAGTGAGCATCGAAGCGATGCTTTTCGAGATAAGAGAGGTTCTCTATGCCTAACGTCGCTGCCGTCAGGCTTACCTATAACCCCAAAGTGCTGTGGTTCGACCCGAACGGGGTCGAATTCGCGGCCGGCGACGCGCTAATCGTGAAAACCGAGCGCGGCTTGGAATACGGCGTGGCCGACGAGAGCCTGAAAGAGGTTTCCGAAGACGCGCTCTCAAAGCTGAAAAGTCCGCTGAAGCCCGTGATTCGTCGAGCGACGCCTGAAGACGCAGCCAAATGGGCCGACTTGCAGAAGCAGGCCGAAGACGCGTTGCCCGTGTTCAAAGAGATGGTCGAGGAATTCAAGCTCGACATGCATCCCGTGACCGTCGAGTTCCTGTTCGACGGCGACAAGGCCATTTTCTATTTCGAGGCCGAAGAACGCGTTGACTTCCGCGAGCTCGTGCGAACGCTGGCGTCGAAGTTCCATATGCGCATAGACATGCGTCAGATTGGCGTGCGCGACGAGGCGCGCATCGTAGGCGGTTTCGGCCATTGCGGCCAAGAGCTGTGCTGCGCGCGTTTGGGCGGCCAGTTCAATCCCGTGTCGATTCGCATGGCGAAAGACCAAGACCTGTCGCTGAACCCGCAGAAAATCTCGGGTTTGTGCGGCCGTCTGATGTGCTGCCTGCGTTACGAGGCCGATACGTACAAAGAGTTCAAGTGCCATTGCCCCAAGCAAGGCTCCATGGTGAAGGTTCCGGGCGGTGAGGCGAAGGTCGTCGAGATCAACGTGCCGCGCGAGACGGTGACGCTGCAGGTCGAAGACAAGCGCGTGCGCGTGCCTGTGGCCGAGATGGGTGTTGACAAAAAGACCGGCAAGCCGAATTCGGTGTCGGGCGAAGTGCTCGAGGAATGCATCAACGCCAGCAACCCGAATGCGCGGGTGGCCGAGGTCATCGACCGCTCCATTTTCACGGGCACTGACAAGCTGGCCGAATCGCCCGCGGCGCGGCACAACGAAAGCTCGCGGCGCGCTCGCAAACAGGCTTCCGACGACGATACGCAGGGCCGCAGCCCGCGTCGTCGCCGTCGCAGCCATATTTCGGGCGGCGATTCCGGCGAGGCTTCGCGCGACTCGCAGCGCCAGCAGCGTTCGCGTTCCAACCGCAGCCAACAGGGCCAGGCCGACCAGCAGGGCGCGGGGCAGGGGCGCACCAAGCGCCGCGGCTCGCATACCGCGCAAGGCTCCAAGCAGCGCGATTCTCAGCAAGCGCCAAACGCGCAGGCGAAGCGCGACGGCAAGCCGCAGAAGAATCGCGGCTCGCAGGGCAGGCAAGACAAACCCAAGCAAAGCCGTCGCCCGGGTCAGCGCTCTTCGGGGCTCGCGCAAACGAAGGCCCAAGGCCAGCAAGGCCAGCCTTCGCAGGGCGGCAACGCTGAAGGCCAAACGCATCGTCGCAGCCGTCGACGCAGCCACAAGGCAAACGGCGGCGAGGGCCAAAATTCGCAGGGCTAGCTTCGACGAGATCGCGTGGGTCAAAGGGACAGTCCCCCTGACCCAGCCAGGTCAGGCTTGAAACTCCTTAAATCTGGGTCAAGGGGACTGTCCCTTTGACCCACGGTCCATTACCTTGTCGAAAGGTCGCACATCATGCAGAACCTTGATGAAC
>CALBLG010000123.1 GCA_937895975.1 uncultured Slackia sp. | reverse complement strand
CTCAATCGCGCACAGCTCGCATTTTCTTGCATATTCGAAATAGTTGGAGCGCTTGCTCAAGGAGCGGTAGTGCTGCGGATGTTGGTGTAAGGCGTTCCTGCGAGATGCCGCCGAAGGCGGCCCGAGCGAACGGCGGTTCCGGCCTGGAAAGGTTCCGGTCTTTCCCTGTGAATTGAATCTGAATCTGAATCGACTCCGTTCCCATTGGCATGGAAATTTCCGCTGCGCATGATGTGCACAGCGGAGGATTTGAGACCGGCTATGAGAAGTCCAGCTCCATAAGCAAGGCTTTTAGCACGACGAATTATCGGAATCGCACTTTGGCACCTTCATATCGATCCGTTTCGAGTGTGACGCGGTGGGCCGTGCGGCATAGGCGGGGTCGTAGGGCTCTTGCTTGGACGGGACCGCGTAGATCACGTGGACGAGCTTCCTGGCGACCGCGACGATTAGCGGCTCAACCTCGTCGAGCGGCCCTCGCACCCTCGCCGCGACCTTTTCCGCCTGGTCCTCGACGAGGTCGATCTGATGGGCGAGCAGCTTGATCTGGAACGAGAACGCGTCGACGGCGACGGTGACGCCGCACGAGCCTTTCGCCGCCTGTTAGCGTCAATACATTTTCCACCGCATTCTCTTTAATGGTGTCTTCGGATGAAAGGAAGCGACCGCCATATTTGACGGTCGCTTAGAGGGAGGGCTTGGTTTTATGCCGACGCGTTGCTCGCGCGAAGTGCGCATTCCCGTCGTATCTTCAATATCGCGTATATGACGAACAGGCCGCCCCATACTCCTACGGCTTCGATGGCCGGCAAGTTGCCCGAAAGCGCGGGCGGTAAAAGGATGATTCCCAAATGTGCGACGATGAGCGTGAAGAAGACATACGAGAGTTTTTGCAGATTCTTCCACGTCGAAGCCTTCATGTGGGCTTTCACGAATGTGAATGAAGTGATGCCCAGCACGAGTAAAAGCACCACAAGGACGGTTGAGATTGCCAGGGAAACAAACAAATTGCCCGCCGAGCCAGCGACTTGTCCTTGGGTCGCGCTTGCGAACTGCAATACATAAGTATATGCGTAGTAGCAGATATGCCCGAAGCAGAGGATGCATCCGCAAATGGAAAGCTGCCTGCGCACGGGCATAAGCTTGCGGCGAATGGCCGAACCTTCCTCAAAAACGCCGATGAACATCACGATAACGAAAAACGCCATCGCCAACGTGCAGCGTTGCATGAATGGGATATAGAAGCTCCAGAAGCCCGTGGCAGTACCTTGGGCCATTGCCACTGTGTACAGAGCCACGGCACCTATGCTGAGCGCGTAAAACGCCAAAGGCGCCTTTTTGAGTGCCGGTGCGCATGTGAATGCCACGAATAGCGCGATTGCGAAAGCGACGATGAATCTCACGGTATTCCCCCTCTACCGTAGGCATTTCATTTACTGTCACTCTATCATAGGACAGTCTTTTATCAAGTTTGTATTTTCATTTAGATTATTCTAAAAGTAGAACCATTGATGACGTTGACATATGAAGGGAATGTGGATAGCCTTAAGTTCAATCAAGTGTCCTAAAAAAATAAGACAGTTAGGATACTTGAGCGAGTCTCGGGCGATGGGCCGGGAGGCTGAATCGTCTGGGGGGAGACGATCAAAGGGGGAAACGTGGATACATCGTTGACTCGCCGCAACTTCGTTAAGTGGAGCGCTTTGTCGGCTGGCGCCGCATCGCTTGTGGGCTTGACGAGCTGCTCGCCATCTGGCGAAAAGAAGGATGGGGAAGAGACGCCCGCCGAAAAGGGCACGTGGCTCACAGGCGCGTGCATGAACAACTGCAGCTGCGGTTCGTCGCGCTGCCTTTTGAAAGTGTACGTCGAGGACGGCGTGCCGTTGAAAATTCGTACCGACGAGCAGGACGAGGACAGCATTGAGGTTCCTCAGCGTCGCGCTTGTCCGCGCGGTCGCGCGCAAATCGGCAATATGCTGTCGCCGGCGCGCATTAAATATCCCATGAAGCGCAAGAATTGGAGCCCCGACAACCCGAACGGGGAGTTGCGTGGCAAGGACGAGTGGGAACGCATTAGCTGGGATGAAGCTCTGGACTATATTGCCGCAGAAATGAAGAAGGCTTACGACAATTATGGCCCGAAATCTATTCTTGCCGCTGCGTATAGCGACATTGGAGACACTTATTTCGACCCGGTGATTTGTCTGCTCAATGCCAAGGGTGGCGCCGTTCACCATGAACTTGGCACGGTATCGCTTGGCGCGTGGCCGATTCCTGAAATTTCCATGACAGGCGGTATGCTTGCAGCGCCCGACTCTCTCGCTATCCAAGAAAGCGATCTGCATATTATGTTTGGGTGCAATTGGGCTGCGAACAAGGGCGGGCAAACGCCCCATCAGCTCGACGCCGCTCGTCAGGCTGGCGGTAAAATTGTCATCATTGAGCCATGGCTCAACCAAACTGCTCAAGCGATTGCCGATGAATGGATCCCCATTCGTCCTGGTACCGATACGGCGTTCTGCATTGGCTTAATGTACCATCAAATCCAAAACAACCTCTACGATCAGGAGTTTCTTGATAAATACTGCGTTGGCTTCGATGCCAACCATATGCCCGATGGCGCGCCGTCTGAGGATAATTTCAAAGACTACGTTTTGGGTACCTACGATGGTACGCCGAAGACGCCCGAATGGGCCGAGGCAATTTGCGGCGTTCCTGCCGATAAGATTCGTAGCCTTGCCGAGGAAATTCACGCGTCGAAGAAAACAAATTTCTTTGCCGGGCAGTCGACCACAAAGATTCCTGCAGGCGAAATGTTTGCGCAGGCATTCTATACGATGGCATTCATGCACGGTGGCTTGGGCACGCCCGGCAACTATGCTTCATGGGTCGGTTTGCATGAGGGCATGTCTTCCGCCCCGTATTGCCTGGCGGGTGATTCGTCGGACGGCGCTAAGAAGAATCCGGCTAACCCCATTACGCCGCTCTCTTTGAGCACCATTCCTCTGTGGGCGCAGATGGATGACCCTACCGCGTGGGAAAAGGTCGATTTCTCGGAATGCTGGCAATCTATCCTCGATGGGGAATACGGACGCGATACGTGGCCTGGCGGTAAGCACAGGCTTGACATCCATGTCATATACGCGGGTGGTTACGAGAATTCATTAAACTCCCTGCCAAATGCCAACGCCGGCATTAAGGCATTCCGCAAAGTCGATTTCGTATGGGGCGCAAACCCGTTCTTTGATCCGTCGCGCCAGTATTGCGACATTGTGCTGCCAATCGCCACGTGGTGGGAAAAGGGCAACCTTGCTTGGATGAACAATTCTGATACGGTGTATTGGGCCGACCGCATTATGGAGCCGCTTTACGAATCGAAGCCGGAAACCTATGTGGCCGAAGAACTCGCCAAGCGTCTGGATGTTGACCCGAAGGACGTCAATACCATGACCGATGCCGAGCGTACGTATTCGTCGCTCGCGGGAGCCATGTACATGACCGACATTGACACCTCGGCATATTCGCCGCTGCTCACCATCACCGACGACGATATCAAGGAACTTGGCGTCGAGGGCACTCCGCAAGAGGGTCTTATGACAGTTGCGGAGTTCAAAGAAAAGGGCATCTTCAAGATTCCTCGCGAGAAGAACGACAAGCTCACGAGCGTTCCGTGGAAGGCATTCTATGCCGACCCCGAGAAGAATCCCCTTTCCACCACTTCGGGAAAGTTCGAAATCTACAGCGCAACCTGCGCGGCACTGGTCAACTCTCTCGGCTATTCCACCATCTCGCCTATTGCGAAATGGCAGCAGGGCGATCCCGAACAAGGTCAAGGTGCCCAAACCGACGAATATCCGCTGCTGCTGTGGACCCCGCATTCGCTGCGTCGTGCTCACACGGTAAACGACAACGTCATCAGCCTACGCGAGGCGTTTCCGCAGGAATGCTTCATGTCGACGATCGATGCCGAGGAACGCGGTATCAAAAACGGCGATATCGTTCTTATGAGCAGCCCATATGGCAAGGTGCTGCGTCCGGCGAAGGTTTTGCCGACCATCGTTCCCGGTTCCGTCGCCCTGCAGGATGGCGCGTGGATTCGCATCGATGAAGCCACTGGCATCGATTTGGGCGGCGATCCGAACATTCTGCAGGCGCCGAAGGCTTCCGGCGAGGCGTCTCAGTCGTGGACGGGCACCATCGTGCAGGTCGAGAAATACACGGGTGACATCAAACTCGTTCCCGACAAGGAATGCCCAATCGTAATGCCCGTCGGCATCGAGGAAGAATAGGAAGGGGCGATCACCATGGCAAAGTCGGTTCAGTACGCGTTCTATTTCGATTCTTCCAAATGCACAGGGTGCAAAACCTGCCAGGTGGCATGCAAGGAAACCTATAAGCTGGGCGTGAACAACCTCTATCGCCGCGTGTTCGACTACCAGGGCGGCACGTGGGAGAAAAATGACGCGGGGAGCTATGTACCCAGTGGAGTGTTCGGCTACAAGATTTCCATGGCGTGCAACCATTGCGATTCGCCCGCCTGCTTGGGCAACTGCCCCGTGGGCGCTATCAGCAAAGATGACGACACGGGAATCGTGACCATCGACCAGGAAACCTGCATTGGCTGCAAAACCTGCATCACCGCATGCCCCTACGGCGTTCCGACGTTCGTGGAGGAAACGGGCTTGGTAAGCAAGTGCGACATGTGTTCGGCCGAAGTCGCCGCAGGTGGCAAGCCGATTTGCGTGACCGCGTGCCCGATGCGCGCGCTCGATTGGGGCGATAAAGACGAACTTATCGCTAAATACGGTGAGGGCGATGTCGAGGTGGAGCCGCTGCCCAAGAACAGCACGGGTGCGAACTTCATCATCAATCCGCATCCTGACGCACAAAAGTCGGGAACTGGCACCGGCACGGTTGTGAGCTTGGACGAAGAGCTGTAGCGCGAATCGTCATATTACGGGGAGGGGAGCCTGGCACCTCTCCCCCCTTGTTTTCGGAGGGGACTGAAATGGGAATGAACAACGAAGAGCTCGCGGCCGCAAGCGTCGCGTTCGATCTTGCGGCGCGGCTGGTTCAATGCGAGCCCGATGCGGCATGGATTGGGGAATGCGTTCAAAGCAGTTTTTTTTCAGATGCTCCTTTTGGCGAGGATGATGACGCTGTGCAGCGGGGTCTTTCTCTTCTTTCATCGTGGTGCGATACGGCAGGCGGTTGCGAGGAAGAAGCAACCCAGGATATAGCGCGCGATTGGCTGCGGCTGTTCGCGGGTTGCGGTGCGCCCGAGGCGCCCATCGTCGAATCGTTCTACACCGAGCCGAATAGCACGCTATTTGGCCGCGCAACAATCGAGGTGAAGCGCGAATACGAGCGCTGGGGGCTTTCGTTCGAGAAGTCTGGCAAGGAACCCGACGACTCGTTGGGGTTGATGCTTGCGTTTTGTGCCCACCTCATGCGCGAGCAGGTTCGTGCAGTGCGGGAATGCAATGCGGCCGGGACGGGCGAAGCCGAGGCTGCGCTCGAGGCATTTCTCGCGCGGCACATGCTTCCCTGGGCTTCGGCGTGGCGCTTCCTCGTTGGCGAGCATGCGAAAACCGATTATTACCGGGGCGTTGGAGAGCTTGTCTTTGGGTTTGAGCGCGCGTTGGGTGCAAAGTTCGGAATTGGCTTTAATGAGGCGGACGGTACGTTCTCGTATCGAGTGAAGTAGGTTGCGCTTGCGCCGCGCCCTTGCTTTTGCGACGATGTGGAAAAGGCCGTGCGTTGCGAAGGGGAGGGCATGTTCGGCGCGTTCGTTATCGTGTATTTGTTTTTAGGCGGGCTTGGCTCGGGAATGTTGCTGCTGTCGTCGGCGTCGAGCTTGGCGTTTCACCGTTCGCTCAATCGCAGCGAACTCGAGACGAGGGCTTTCGACGCGTGGCGCAACCGTTGCTTCGTGTGGGGTTTCGTTGTTTTGACGTGCGGCGCACTGTGTTTGATGCTCGATTTAGGTCGACCCGAACGTTTCGTCATGCTGTTTTTGCGGCCCTCGGCCTCGTCGGTACTTTCGTATGGCGCGATTTTTCTAGCTGCACTTATCGCCGTCGCCGCCTTTTTGCTGGTTGCGAATTATTGCGGCGGTCGCGTGCGCGTGCCGACGGGCGCGCGCAAAGCGTCGGAGGTCGCGTGTCTGGTGCTGTCGGTGCTCGTTATGGCGTATACGGGCGTATACCTCATGAGCACGCAGGCTGTTTCATTCTGGTCGACGCCGCTTATCGTGGCGTTGTTTGTAGCGTCTGCCGTATCGATGGGGCTGTCGGGCTGTAATATGGCGGGGTCGCTTCTGCGCGATACGTGGATGCTCGATGGCTTGACGGACGGTCTTCATTGGACGCATGTGGTAGTGCTTGCTATTGAAGTTGGCGTATTGGCGTGGTTTCTCGCCGATGCGATGGCACGCGGCGGTCGCGCAGCCGACTCGTGCGCGCTGCTCTTTTCGGGCGAACTTGAGGTCTGGTTTTTCGGCGGGGTCGTGATGTGCGGTTTGGCGATCCCTTTTATTCGGGGCGTCGTACCTCTCACAGCGGCGCAGATTGCATCGTTCCCCGTTTCGGATGTGCTGTGCGTGTTCGGCGGCTTGGCTTTGCGTTTGTGCCTCGTGAGCGCCGGTCTGCATTAGACGAGCGTTTTCGCTACAATCGCTTTGTTGACCAACGAGTTCGATAGGATGCGCATGCGAGATTTCAAGCTTGATGAAACGTCGGGTTTGCCTGTATGGGTGCAGCTGCGCAACCGGTTCGTCTATCTCATCAAAACGGGCCATTACCAGGCGGGCGAGCAGCTGCCGAGCGTGCGAAGCCTCGCTGCCGATCTGTCGATTAACTACAACACGGTTAGCAAGGCGTACGTAGACCTTGAGCATTCGGGGTATGTGGTAAGCGTTCGCGGGCGCGGCGTGTTTGTGAAGGAGCTCGCCCGCGAGTCGCGCGAGGACATGCTTTCCGCAGTTGACACGGTTTTGGAGGATGCGATTCGCCGTTGCATGTCGATGGGGATGTCCCTCGACGAAGTGCGACTTCGGATGTTGGACGTGGCGCATGGGATTCAGTCGGAATCGCAGGCTATTCTTTCCGAGAAAAGGATTCTGAATGAAAGAGCAAAAGGCAATAAGGCGTGAGCGTCGCGCCCAAAAGGCAGCATCAATCGAGAAATACAATTCTCGCACCGATCGCAAAACCTCGCAAAACGGTTCTGTGCTGTTTTCTGCCTTCGTGTTTTCGGCTGCATTTCTTGTCGCATTTGGCGCGTGCTACCTCGCATTCGGTGATGTAAGCGTATGGACGCTTGGCGCGTCGCTTCTGGTTGCAGTGCTTGCAAGCATGTCGATTCACATCGCCTTGCAATGGGAGAAGGTTGTTGTGCTGCGATTGGGCAAGTACAGCCGCACGAAAGGCCCGGGCGTCTACTTCACCATTCCTATTTTCGAGCAGGTGGCTCTTGTTGCCGACCAGCGCGTTATGCTTACCGGTTTCGGCGCTGAGGCAACCTTGACGAGCGATTTGGTGCCTATCAACGTCGATGCCGTGCTGTTCTGGATGGTGTGGGATGCTGAAAAGGCTGCGCTTGAAGTCGAGAATTACTATAATTCCGTTTCGCTTGTCGCGCAAACGGCGCTGCGCGATGCCATTGGCCGCGCCAGTGCGTCCGAAGTTGCAGTGCGGCGCAACCAGCTCGACGAAGAGTTGCAAGGGGTTATTGAGGAAAAGACGAGCCAGTGGGGCATTACTATTCTGTCGGTCGAGATTCGCGATATTGTAATTCCCGAGAGCCTGCAGGAAGCCATGAGCGCTGAGGCTCAGGCCGAGCGCGAGAAGAACGCCCGCATGGTGCTCGCCGAGGTTGAGAAAGACATCTCGTCGATGCTTGTTGAGGCGGCCGACCAATACAAGGAAAACGATATCGCTCTGAAGTTGCGCACGATGCATTTGCTGTATGAAAGCGTAAAAAGCTCTGGTGGTACCGTCGTTATACCCAGCGCGTACAGCGATGGCTTCTCTGATTCATCATTGGATAAGATGGTCGAAGCTGCCCAAAAGGGGAAATAGCCAAACCTGCGCGAACCGCGCTTCCTGCCATGAAACGGCGCGAAGTGCGGTTCGCGTTGTGGGGACGGAATTCGGCATTGCGGGCGGAAGCGATACGTGCGATTATTCTTCCTGTCGAATAAACAGAGGCTGCGGCCCTGTGAACCGCGCAAAGCAATCGAGGAAGGGGAGCCACGATGAAGATTTCCGCTCGCAACCAGTTTGAAGGCACCATCTCTAACATCGTTGAGGGCGCCGTGAACGGCATCGTCGCCATTGATTTCGAGGGCTATGCCATCAAGGCCGACATCACCATGGAATCCATCAAAGGCCTTGGCCTGGAAGTCGGCAAGAAGGCATTCGCAATCGTGAAAGCCTCCAGCGTGATGTTCGGCGCCGGCAACCAGCCGATTAAGGGCATCTCGGCTCGCAACCAACTCGTCGGCACCGTCGTCTCCATCAAAGAGGGCGCCGTGAACGGCCATGTGACGCTCGAATTGGCCGATGGCAACAAGGTCACTGGTTCCATCACCAACGAGGCCATCGAGTCGCTGGGTCTGGCCGAGGGCGAGACGGCCGTCGCCATCGTCAAGTCAACCGACGTCATGGTCGGCGTCGAAGAGTAAAACGTTCCGCGACCCGGGCAATTCAAGGTACCATGCAAGCGGCCCCGCATCGGGGCCGTCTTTTTCGCGTTCGTTTTATTTCCATGGAAGATTATTTATAATGGTGAACAATATGCTGGGCATGGGGAAGGGAAAGACGGTGCGCGAAGACGAGGCATTGCAAGTCGAAGACGTGTCGGCCATGCTCGGCGTGGGCCGCAACACGGTGTATTCCCTTGCGAAATCGGGCGAGCTCGCGTCGTATCGCGTGGGCCGCAAGCTGCGTTTCACCCGCGCCGACGTCGAGCGCTACATCGATGCCTCCAAAACAGGCGGCGTTCCCGTATCCACATCCCCCGTGGCCTCTGCTGCTCGCGCTCCGTACGTGACGGCCGCTTCACCGTTTGCCGCGGCGATTCCTGAAATCGCTCCCGTTGAAAACCCATTCGTGATCGCTGGCGGCGACGTCGTGGGCGACATCGTCGCCCACGCGCTGGCCATGCGCGAAATCACCTGTTCGCGCGCCTATTTGGGCAGCTATCTGGCCTTGGTCGATTTATACCTGGGCCGCGCGGACGCCGCCGTGGTGCACCTGTACGATCGCAAGTCGAACACCTACAACATTCCCTATGTGCAGCGCCTCGCCCCCGGCATGCCCGTGTCGGTGGTGCGCCTGGTGCGCCGCCCCGTGGGCATCCTGGTGCAGTCGGGCAATCCCAAGCGCATCCATTCGTGGGGCACCTTGCTCACGCGCGACGCGGCCCTGGTAAACGGCGCGCGCGGGTCGGCCGAACGCGTGCTGCTCGACGAGGTGCTCAGCGAACTCGAGGCGCGGCCCGAATCGGTGCGCGGCTACGATAGGGAGGTGTCCTCGCCTGACGCCATCGCGTCGTTCATCGCCAAGGGCGCGGCCGAGGCCGGCGTGGGGGCGGCGCACGTCGCGAAGGCGACGCCCGGCGTGGACTTTCTGCCTATGCAAGACGAATGGGTCGACATCGTGGTGAAGAAGACCGAACGCACCCGTCCGCTTGCGCGCGCGGTGAAGCACCTGGCTGACGACCCGCGCATGCGCCGCGAGCTCGGTGCGCTCGGATTCGATACGGCCCGATTGGGCTCTATCGTCTATGAATCGTAAGCTTCTTTGCATCGAAAGCTGCGCGGCCGGCGTCTATCTGGCGGAAAACGCCGCCAATCAGTCTTTTCGTTGGGGGATGCGTGAAGAATAGATTCCGACATGGTCAAGCGAAAATCTTTGACCTGGTGTTTTGCGCTGCCTAACGGTTGCTCGGGTAGTGTCTCTTGCCGTAGGAATGCCTACTTGCTGCGTTTTCTGCCGCACGATGCTCGGCGCGCTGCGATTTGTCATGCGGCACAGCAATGGTGCGACTCGGATGCGCTGAATGCTCCGAGCGTTAGCATATCCGAGTGCTGTCGCTGGCGGGATGTTATTTCGCAAGCTCGGCGATGCGGTCGCCGAGCTCTTTTTTCGAGTGCACGTCGAGCTTCGCGTAAATCGATCGCGTGTGGGCGCGCACGGTGTAGATGGAAAGCACCTCGCGGTCGGCGATTTCCTGCGCGGTGCGCCCGCGCGCGAGCTGCATGAACACCTCGGTCTCGCGTTCGGACAGCCCGCAGCTTTGCGCAAGCTCTTCGCAGGCGCGCTTCCATTTGCCGGGCTTTTTCTCGGGCAGTACGCTTTGCTCTCCCGCGGTTTCGTCGACGGGCAGCAGCATGGCATTGATTTGCTTTTCCGAGAACACGAACAGCACGT
>CALBLG010000122.1 GCA_937895975.1 uncultured Slackia sp. | reverse complement strand
ATTCAACGACAATAAAACAAGAGATATACTCGCAAACCCCGCCGAGTATATCGAAAGCTCTGAATTTTTCAGTTGGGAGCAATTTTTCACGCACGAGCTTATTGAGAAGTCAGAAGATTCTTATCTTGCGTATCGCAAGGCCAAGCTCAGCGACGCATATCTCGAAGAACATGTCGCGAATGCCATCGAATCCACGCTGCCCGACTTGGGAATTTAGCTAGTATCCCTGGATAGTGACGAATGCAGTCAACGGACATCATACGCTGCCCGTTGACTGCAAGTGCTGCTAGCTCACCCTGCTGTAGAACTCAAACAGCTGGGCATTCGTGCCGTTTCGCTGATAGAGTTGTACATTCGTGCCGGATATTGCGGAGCCACCCGCAATATCAATCCCGTGGCTCTGCGACAGCGCCGACACAATTTCGAATTTGCCTTCCGCTTTGCGCACAACAATCCATTTCTGTGCCGACGTTCCATTGGCCAACCATTGCTGCACGTTAGAACCGTTGGCAAGAACGCCACCGCTCACATCAAGAACTTTTCCGCTCGCCGCATTCGTGAAGGTCACGTACCCCTTTTCATCGTGGCTAACATTCCAAATTTGTGCATTGGTGAAGTTCGTCGTGTAAATTTGAACATTCGCACCAACATCGCGGGAGGCACTCGACACGTCGAGAGACAAGCCGTCGCCTGCATAGCTCTTCACGATATACGAGCCGTCAGGAAGCACGCCTTTGTTCTCGGCGGCCCATTCATCCATAGATACCCACGGATTATTTATCTGCGAGAACAACCAACTTTGCGCCATGGTCCCATTGGAGGTATAGGCATCGACGTCCTGGCCGTTGGAAGCTTGGCCCCATTTCAAATCAAGTGCCAACCCTGTTGCGACATTCTGAAGCAAGTATGCCCCACCCGACTGCTCGGTTATATACCACTCCTGGTTTTTATTGCCATCCATGCTTTGCCACTGTTGAACTCGCCCGCCGGGTACGATTCGGCCAGAATCGGCATCAAGCGCCTTATCGGACCAAACGTTTTCAATACGATAGAAACCTGAATCGAGCTTCGTCAGCTTGAATACCTGGTTTTGGCCCTCGGTATCACCCCAAACCTGCAAAGAAGCACCGTCGGACCTACTCCAATCGCGAATATCGAGGCAGTAATTCGAGTTAATTCCACTTCGAATCTTATAGTAGCCATCGGGAAGAGACGCTTGCTTGCTCATATCGAATTCAGGCTGCAGCGAGAGGAACTCGAAGCCTTGGGCGGCAGAGCCATTCTTCGTCCAAAGCTGAATATTCGTGCCATTTGCTGACTGCCCATTTGCCGCATCGACCACAGTAGAATCACTCAGGGCCGATACGATGCGCAACGTTCCGTTATCGTTGCGTAAAATACGCCATTTCTGAGCATCGGTGCCATTGGAAGCATACTGCCAGACATTCGTTCCCAAGCTAGAGGAAGCGTCTGCCGCATCCAAAGCCTTTCCCGACCCAAGATTCGTGATAGAGGCAAGACCTTGATCGTCAACGGAAACATGCCATTTCTGAGCATCGGTCCCGTTGTATGCGTAAAGTTGCACGTTCGCTCCATTATCGCTAGAGCCGTTTGACACATCAAGCACGGCATCATCGCTCAAAGAGCTCTTGATTACATAATCGCCTTCAGAAATCGCGGTGCGCTCCGAAACACCACCATTGCCAGAAACGAAATCATAACCGCCCGAAGCATTGGACTTGTAATAGTTAACGACAGAATCCGTCGCATCCCAAATAGCGATGTCGTAGCCCTTTTCATCAGCTATCGCGTCGGAAAATTCGACAAGATAATTGTTATGACCCGTTTTGCACAGAGCTTTAATTGCGTTCGGAGAGTCCTCGACCACCTGAGACGCCCAATAATCCATGTTCTGATATTGAGGATTCGCAAGCCCCTGCGCCTTGGTCATCTGGAACATGCCTTTAGCCATGCCGTTAGGAACGCTTGCGTAAGTACTCGAGCCATAGCCCGAC
>CALBLG010000121.1 GCA_937895975.1 uncultured Slackia sp. | reverse complement strand
GGTTCTCAAGGTTCCCGACCTGGGCTTTTCGGCTCAGGCGGTTGCGCTTCGCTTTCGTGTTTCGTGCTCGGCGCGAGGTAGTATATTACGCACTTCCCACCCCAATGTCAACGAGAATTTTGAAAAAGTTTGAACTTTTTTGCCTTGAACGAGGGAAGCGCCCTTCTGGACGCTTCCTGACCTGCGATTTTATTAGTAACGCGAATCGAAAATTCTTTTGGTCTTCTTCTCTGACCTAGGGAGTTCTCCCATGGGCACGCCTTTTGCCTCGGGCGTGCAGCCAATCTTCGCTTTGAAGAGCAGCGCTAATTCCTGCTCGCACTTTTCTTTCTCTTCGCCTTCGAGCGGGGTCTCGAAAAGCACCGTGAGCACATCGCGACCGTTCACTGCCTCGATCATAACTTGGTATTCAGAGCTGGCACCATCGGTGAACTTGATAACTTCCTCGATTTGCGCGGGGAACATGTTGCAGCCCTTCACCTTCACCATGTCGTCGGTGCGGCCGACGAGGATGTCGATGCGCGAATCTTTCAGGCCGCAGGCGCAATCGCCGGGAATGATGCGCGTGAGGTCGTGCGTGCGATAGCGGATGAGCGGCGCCCCCTGCTTGCGCAGCGTGGTGAGCACGAGTTCGCCGGTTTCGCCATCGGGCAGCGGCTCGCCGGTTTTGGGGTCGACGATTTCGCAGTATACGTAGTCGCTCCATATATGCATGCCATGGTGTTCGCTGCAAGAAATGCCAATGCCCGGGCCATAGATTTCGGTAAGGCCGTAGATGTCGAAAATCTCGATGCCCATTTCGTCGGCGATGCGACGGCGCATCTTATCGCCCCAACGCTCGGACCCGATGACGCCCTTGCGAAGGTCGAGCCTGTCGCGCAGGCCGCGCTTCTGGATTTCCTCGGCGAGCAGAAGCGCATAGCTGCTGGTGCCCGTGATAACCGTGGAATGCAGGTCTTGCATCATGCGCAGCTGCTTTTCGGTGTTGCCAGGGCCCATGGGAATGGCCATAGCGCCCAGTCGCTCGCAACCAAGCTGGAAGCCGATGCCCGCGGTCCACAAGCCGTAGCCCGGCGTGATTTGAATGCGGTCTTTGTTCGTGATGCCCGCCGTGCGGTAACAACGCGCGAACATGTCGGCCCAGTCGGAAACGTCTTGCGCGGTGTACGGGATGATGACCGGCGTACCCGTCGTTCCCGAAGAGCTGTGGATGCGCACGACCTCTTCATCGGGTACGGCCTGAATTCCCAGCGGATAAGCGTCACGCAGGTCGGCCTTCTCGGAGAAGGGAAGCTTCTCGAAATCGGCCTGGGTTTGCACATCGGACAAATCGATGCCGTCGAATTTCTTCGCGTAGAACGGCGAGCGATCTTTCAGGGTCTTGAATTGCTCTTTGATAAGAGAGAATTGTTCATCGGTGAGCTGCATGGGCGACTCCTTTTTTCGAAACGGAAACGATAGAAGAATTCGGGGGCGCTTCAAGCCTGCAATGGGAAACCGGACCCGAGCGCGTCTTCGCCGTTGCGAATGAGAGCGCTTCAAGCTCGCGGAGCAAACTTGAAGCTAGAGCCATCGACCAGCCAACGCGGTGCGCGCGGCTTTGCGGAGTTGGATGTCGAATGCAGTAGTCATAGGCACTATTGTACGCTAAAGTGCGCTAGTGACAAGGGTGTTTATTTCGCCATTTCGGCTTCCACCATATCGAGCAGATCTTGGTGGGCATGTATGTCGAGCTTTGCATATATATGCTTGACATGAGCCTTCACGGTATTGCGCGATACGGTGAGCTGCTCTTGGATATAGAAGCTGTCGCGACCGCGCGCGAGCATCTCGAACACCTCGCGCTCGCGCGGCGTGAGCGCATAGCGTTCCGATATGGTGGTACATACCTGATCGAGGCTTGCATGGGGCGCCTGTTCCACCGTTGCGGAGGCCTCGACGACCTCGGTCACGCCGTTGATGGCGTCGATGAAGCTGAAATTGCGCAATCCGATGAGCGCATAAGCCGCGAATGCTATGACAAACGCCCCGGCCATCAACTGCGCCGCAATGGGATGCGTGGCCGATACGCCATTGGCCCACACCGCGACAGCCGCGCCCACGATTGTTCCCACGGCTGAAACGCCGCGGCCCCACGCAACCGTCGCAACCGACGCCCGAACGTTGCGCGCGCCCACCGCGGCAAGCACGACCCAACCAACGACGTCGAACAAGGAATTTCCGCATGAGAGCAGCGTAACGCTTGCGGCGTGCGACCAATCGGCCGATACCGTGGTCGTGAAGAAGCCGGCGAGCACGAACAAAACCGATATTTGAGCGAGCAAGTCGCTCTTCATGAGCTTGCCCGCCGACGCGACCGTCGCTACCGCAAGAATGCCCACAGGAACGATCGAAAAGAAATCGGCCAAGGGCGCGCCGTCGACTTCACCGAAACGCAACGAGAAACCGAACGCGACACGAAACAGAAAAAGACAGATGAATAGCTGGCTGCCGAGGGCAAGGAACGAAGACGGCTGCGTGATGGCAACGTCGGCGGGCGGGTCGGACGCACGCACTTCCGAAAGCACCGGTTTCGCAATGGCATGAGCAAGCAGCAAAGACGCAATGGGGAGCAGGGCGAATGCAACAAGCCCCACACTCGACGGCAAAAGCCAGGCGGCATAGTCAAACGCGCAGTTCCCGAGAAAAGCGAGGGTGATGGCTTGAGCGATTTCGGCCACTTCGAAGCGGGAAAGCGCGACACCCACGACAACACTCACCCATCCGCGGGCGGCAGCAAGCACGCACGACGACGCAACGAGAAACGGGACATTCGCCATGGCAAGAGCAACGAAAACGCCGCACGCACCTGCGACAAGGCACACCAGAGAAGCGGCGTTGATGACATGGGAGTCGAGCAGCGATGAGCGAAACGCCGCAACAAGGGCGACGCCAATCAGGCATACCGCGTTCGTGAGCACCGAGATATCGCGGGCCAAGCTAAACACATGGTCGAACATGGGAAACACGACAATGTTCATGAAAGACGCGGCGCCGAGCATCAGGCATAGCGCGAAAGCGACCCGCCAAAACGATGAACCATAGGCACTTCTTGCCATAATCGCCTTCCCTTTGCATATTTTCCCTGGTAAACCGTGCCATTGTAGCAAAAAGCCCGGCACCTATGGGGGAAGGTGCCGGGCGGAGCGCCTTACGGCGCCAGAGGGGTGAAGCGCAATCGCGCATAAGGGGAGGCGCGAAAGGCTTGAAGGAAGTTTTGAAGGAAGCGACGCGCGAAGGCGCCGGAATGTGGCGGGCGGGAAGAGAGCCGCCCGCCACGGTAGATGGACTTTACGCTTGGCCCGTGGCGGCAAGCATGCCGGCGCGGCGGCCGAACGTCATGGTGCGGCCTGCGGCCAAGCCCGTCATGAGATTCGGGTAGCTAACGCTGAAGAAGCCGCCCGAATCGTTGCCGACCAGATACAGGCCATCGATTTGTTCGCCCGCCTCGTTCACCGGATGCATATCGGTATTAATGGGGCAGCCGTCGATGGTGGCCAGGAACCATGCGCCCGTGCGCACGCCATAGTACGGCGGGTGCGTGAGCGAAGTGAGACGATACGGCTCTTTGTTGTAGTCTTCGTCTTTGCCCTGTTCGGCGAACTTGTTGTAACGCTCCCACGTGGCAACGGTCGTCTCGACAGGAAGGTTCAGCTTGGCAGCAAGCTCTTCCATGGTGTCGGCCTTTTGGATGTAACCGGCCTCTTCGAGTTTTTCGAACATCGCCGGCATGTCGGAGATGTCTTTGTTCGACGGCGCACCGTTGTCAAATGGGTACAGTCGGCAGCAGCCAACCTCGTTAAGTTGCTTGACCTGCGCAACGTAATCGGAATCCCAAATGTCGACGTAGGTGTGGTACGGCTGCATGTAGGCGGAATGCAGCATGTAGTCGTACGGACCGCTTTCGTTGCAGAAACGCTTGCCCTGCAAGTTGATCTTCAGGAAAGGCTGCTCGCCGAACCAGAACCACTTGCCTTTCAGATCGCTGCCGGCAACCTCGTCGGGCTTGCAGCACGCGCGATTGAACGTAACGGCGCAGCCAATGGGATCGATGGTGGCACCGCACCACATGGCGGCCTTGATGCCGTCGCCCGTGCAGCTGCCGCCGATGGGGATGTTGATCTTCAGACGATTATTCCACGCCTGGCGAGCCTCGACCATTTCGGTATTGGCAACGTAGCCGCCCGTAGCCAGAATGACGCCCTTGCTCGCGTTCACGCGAATGCAGTGCAAATCGTTGCCATCGCGGCAGATGACACCAGTCACGCGGCCGTTTTCGTCCTGCTCGCACTTCACCAGCATGGTGTCGTAGCGAATCTCGGCGCCGTTCTCGATGGCGTAGTCGCGCATCACGCCGCCAAACGTGATTTCCTTGTCGTCGACAAGCTTCTCGGGACTGTGTCCCGTGGCCCACGCTTTGTCGCGCGCGCCTTGGCCCTCGGTACCAACGGAGCCCTCGAAGCGCATCTGGAATTTGCCGTCGCGCTCGATGATGTCGGACAGCCAGTTGATCATGTCGCCCGACTCATCGGCCCACAGCTTGATGAGGTCGTAATTCACGAAGCCATTCGCATAGCGCACGATGTCTTCCATGATTTCCATCTTGTCAATTTCGAACTGAGGGAATTCCTTGAATGATTCGAGCTGATAGCGGGAATTGACGGCACCGAGATCTTCGCGAGGCTCGGCGATGGCGCTCATCTGCTCGATGCCGAGCACGCGCGCGCCGTTTTCGGCGGCAGACATGAGCGCCGGCAGACCGCCCGTGCGCAGACCGACGACCACGACGTCGTAGTCGAGCGTCTCGGTAATCTCAGTCTCGTCGATAACGGGGGCCTCGCCAAGCCAGCTGGGGCCGGCGGGGCGCTGCGTGGTTTCATCTTTGATTGGCTCGTTGCTTTCATAACCGTTTCCGCAGCCGGAAAGCGAACCGGCGGCAGCGGCGGCCAGCGCGGCAACGCCGGCACCCTTGAAGAAATTGCGGCGGGTCACATTACTCATGGGCGGCCTCCCAGCCTTCGGGCACGTTCAGGTCGTGGCATTTGGCGCAGTACAGCGTGCTGGTCTCGTGCGATTTGTGGCAATCGTCGCATTCGAGCTGGTTGTCCTGGTGGCTAGAATGCGGATTGTATTTGGCATCGTTGCCCTCGAAGCCCCACGTGGCGTCCACCACGTCTTGCATGTTGTGGCAACCGTCGTTCGTGCAGAATTCTTCGTTCGCGATTTCCTTGCCGGTGTTCAGCATGCCGTCATCGGTCATGGGATATTCGTCGGCAACCCAGGCGCACACCTCGGTCAGCTGTTCGGTGAGCACCGGATTGTGGCAATCGAGACAGTTCTTGCCGGCCTCGGCATGCTTGGTGACGAGCATGCCCTGGTCGCCCGACGAATAGCTTTCGACATAATTGTCCATTGGGCTATGGCAAATGGCATTGCAGAAGCTAGGCTGCTCATGCCACACCCAGAAGCCGGCGCCAGCAAGCACCAGCACCACAACGACCGTTGCGGCGACGATGGCCGGCTTTTTCTTGTTTTTCGATTTGGGCGCGTGAGCCGATTCATTGGTCGCAGCGTCGGTCGCGACGTTGTGCTCTTCGGTCATGTCTCCCCCTTCTCCCTTTCGCGGATTGCGCCGCCGTGCGGCGGCTTCGACAAGGGCCATGATGGGGGATTATTGCGTGCGCGCCCATTACCCCTGCAGGGTAATCTTTGCGTTTTGCCTGGTAGATAAGGTGTCATGGAATCACGACTATCAGAGATGCCGTTGGGCAGCCTGTCTTCGGGACAACGTTCCAGGCGTCCCTGCGACAGGCTGCCCAACGGCATCCCGCCACAGCATGTGTAGGCTTATTTGCCGATGGATACAGCTTTTAGCAGACCAAGAGGCACCCTTTTTGGCCCGCTTTTGTCTGAAATGGATGCTATAGATTGAGCTGCTTGCGCACCGCGTCGACGGCGGCAAGATTCATATCGACGAATTTCGGCTTCACGCAGGCCGCGATGGCTTCCTTGAGTTCGTCGACCGTTATGCCAAGCAGCGGTTCGCCTTGCGCGTTGGTTTGGCAAACGGCCACCGTAAGCAGCACGATGTTGAGCGCCTTGGCGTTTCCAACGAGCTTGAGCAGCGGTTGCTCGTCGACGACAATCGTGCGACCTTCTCGTTTTTGCAGGGCCTCGATTATGGGCTGCGCCGCGTACACGATTTTCGAAAGCGAAGCCGACACGGGCTGCTTCACGCTGGACGCGGTAATCAACACGCCTTCGGGGGAAAGGAGAGGCAGTACGCGCGCCGCTTCTCCGGGCTCGAACGCAATGAGCATGTCGGCCGAGCCCGTGGGCACAAGCGGAGATGCCACCGTTTCGCCCCCATCGCCCATGCGAACGTGGCTCGTAACGCTGCCGCCACGCTGCGCCATGCCAATGGTTTCGGCGGTGCGAACATGCCAGCCGCGCGCCTGCGCGGCCTGGGCCAGAATTTTCGCGGCAAGCACGGTTCCCTGCCCGCCGATGCCGGTTAAAACAACGTTTTTCATTACCTGGCACCTTCCCCAACATTTTTCGCGATCGAATTGAAGGGACAGACCTGCGTACAAAGCCCGCAGCCCGTGCACAGCGTTGCGTCGATCGTGGCGGTCTGGCCGTTAAAGCCGACAGCCGGACAGCCGATAGACATGATGCACTTCTTGCAACCCGTGCAAGTTTCGGCATCGATTGAAACGGGGGCCTCGGGCTTGACGAGGTTCACGCACGGCGCGCGGAAAATAACCGCCGACGGCCCCACGAACGACACCGCTTTTTCAACAGCAGCCATGCTTTGCTCAAGGTCGTGGGGATTCGCGAACTGGATGCATTCGACATCGAGAGCACGAAGCACCCGCTCGATAGAGAGCGGCTTGCTTTTCGGCCCCATGAGCGTAGCGCCCGTGCCGGGATGAGGTTGGCCGCCCGTCATGGCGGTGGTCGAATTGTCGAGCACGCATACCGTGATGTCGTGCTGGTTGTATACGGCATTGGCCACGCCCGTGATGCCACTCGCGAAAAACGTCGAATCGCCCACGAATGCGAGCTGCTTCACGCCAGGGCTCACCACACCCAGACCTTGTGCCATGGTGATGCCCGCGCCCATGCACAGGCACGTGTCAACCGCATCGAGAGGCTTGGCGTTGCCCAGCGTGTAGCACCCGATGTCGCCCGAAAACGTTGCACGCGCATGCATCTTTTTCAAGGCGCGTTTGCATGCATAGAATGCGCCGCGATGCGGGCAGCCCGCGCACAACACCGGCGGGCGCACGGGCAAATCGGCGCCGATGCTCTCGGCAGAATCGACCGCAGGCTTGACGTATTTCACGTCGAAGAACTGGGCGAGACGAGCGGCGATATCTTCGACGGTGTTCTCGCCAGCCGCGCGGCAATCGCCCGACGCGCGACCAAGCACGCGCGGCGCCGAAGCGCCCCGAGCCGCGCGCAGGCCCGCAAGGCGAACGAGCTCGTCCTCGAGCACATGGTCGAGTTCTTCGAACACGATGATTTTCTCTAGGCCGCACACAAACTCGTTCGCGAGGTCTTCGGGAAATGGAAACGGCGTTCCGACCTGCATGAATCGATATGCCGGCAGCTCGCCCGCCCTTGCAAGGGCGGCAAGCGCTTCACGCGCATACGCGGTTGACACGCCGCCGCACACGATGCCAAGCTTGGGATTCTCGCCGCGATTTTCGACAGGATTGAAACGCGCAAGGTTCTCGGAGCTCTGCCCGCTGGGCGCTTCATCGACGAGCAGCCCCGAGAATTCCTTCGCCACTTTGGCAAGGCGGTCGTTGATTTCATTATGCCCGCGATATGCGCGAGCAGGGAAAATAACCCAACGGGAATCGTCTTTCTGGAATCCCTTCGCGCTAGCGGCCTTGGTTTCGTCGGCGACGTCCACGAATGCCGACGAATGGCACACGCGCGTGGTGGGCCGCATGATAACCGGCGTGCGGTAGCGTTCGGAAAGCGCGAATGCGGCGGGCATCATCGCGACGCCCTGCTCAACATCGGCGGGGTCGAACACGGGAATTTTCGCGAATGCGGCGAACCGACGCGTGTCCTGTTCGGTTTGAGAGGAAATTGGACCCGGGTCGTCGGCGACATACACCACGCAGCCGCCCTCGACGCCAACGTAGTTCAGGCTCATCAAGGGGTCGCTCGCCACGTTCAAGCCCACCTGCTTGCACGTGAAGAGCGTGCGCGCGCCCGAATACGATGCGCCCGCGAGCAGCTCAAGTGCGGCCTTCTCGTTCGTGGACCACTCAACGTGCACGTCTTTAGCGGAGCCGGCCTGCACGCATCCGGCCACGGTCTCGATGAGTTCGCTCGACGGTGTGCCCGGATAGCCCGCAACCACGCGCACGCCCGCCTCGAGGGCGGCATGGGCGAAGGCTTCGTTGCCCATAAGCAATTTTTTCGTCATGAATCCCCCTGTAACAAGTGCCCAGCATTACATCCGGATATCCAAGCGCACGCAAGAGACCCATCCGCAGCAAAAGCCAGCGAGCATGGGTTCTGGCGAGTGCGATTCGGGCGCGGCCGAGGCGAAGCGTACTTCGGTACGTGTTGAACATGCCTAAATGGCATGTTCAACACGTACTTTTGCGCCCGAGCGGGCGCGACAAGCTAAGCTTGTCCCGCCCGAAGCGCGCCGCCAGAACCCAGCGCAGCGTCGGCAAAAGCGCCGTTCGTTAGAACGGCGCAACAATCATTCGGCCATCTTTGCTTTGAAGTCGGCAATCTTCTTGCGGCATTCATCGTTGCCGGTACCGAGCATTTGCACGGCGAGGATGGCGGCGTTTTTCGCGCCGTTGATGGCAACGCATGCAACAGGCACGCCCGAAGGCATCTGTACCATGGAAAGCAAGGAATCCAAGCCGCCCAAATCGCTGGTTTTCATGGGAACCGCGATGACGGGCAGCGGCGTATAGGCAGCAACCACACCGCCGAGATGCGCAGCCTTGCCGGCTGCCGCCACGATAACGCGCATGCCGCGCCCTTCGGCGCCCGAAGCCCACTCGTGCACTTCAGCGGGCTTACGGTGGGCGCTCGCAACCTTGACTTCGTAGGGAATGCCGAATTCCTCAAGTTGCTTCATGCAGGGTTCCATATTGGGCATGTCGCTCTCGCTGCCCATGATGATTCCGACCAACGGCTTCGTTTCTTCAGCCACGAAAATCGCCTCTTCCACTTGGCGGCCACTCTAACGCACTAAAGTATAGCGGTTTGCACCGCGGAAAAATCCACGCCTCAGAATGGGCAGAAGAGTATCCCAAACGTTTTATTCTTGAATCTAGCCGAGATTGCGAGTTTTGTCCTTTCGGCACAGGCGCGAGCGATGAAATGCGGTCCCCTATATGCCGCACGCGGCACAAAATCAAGAAAACAGCCGCCTCCAGGCCCTGCGGAGGGGACATAACTCGCAATTTCGGATATTTTCTCGCCTTTTCCGTTCACGAAAAGGGCAAGGGGCTCTTTTGCCCCTTGCCTGTAAAAGATTTCATTTTTCTATCGGGCGCCGCCGCCTCCGCCACCGAAGCCGCCGCCGCCGAAACCGCCGCCGCCAGAGAAACCGCCGCCGAAGCCTCCGCCGTCGGACATATCGCCCGACACGGCACTCAACGCCTCGCTCACCGTTTGCATGGTGTTCGTTTGCATGGTTTGGAACACCTCGAGCGGACTTTCGATGGGCGACGCCACGCCGCCCGGCACGCCGTAATAATGAGGCATGACCCAATAGCCGACCGACGTTGCGAACCCGTCGTCCTCGATGACCTGCGGCAGGCGCAGCTGCAATGCGGCAATCGCCTCTTTCGCCACGCCGAACAAATAGGCATACACCATGAACTCGCCCCACACCTTCACGTCGGTAGGAAGGCGCTCGTCGAGCGCGCTGAAATCTTTCAGCCAATTGCGCAGCGCCTCGCTTTTCGCGTGCAGCTCAACAGCTTCGCGGCTGCGGCGCTTCATAAAGGCCGACAAGACGAATAACACGACAATCGCGGGAACAAGTGTGAGCGAAGCAATGAAATTATCGGTGAAGAAAATTGCCGCGATCGCAACGATGACGCTCAAAACGCCCAAGGCGATCATGAGCACTTGCAGATGATTGCCCTTTTGCTCGAAGAAATCGCGCTTGTTCGTTTCACACGACACAACTCCCTGCCATGTTTCCATGGCATCTTTGAATTTCTCGGGATTGTCGGAGCCGAACTGCTGAATAGTGCCGAACCATAGCGAGTTCTGACCAGGAGCAACGACATCGAACAGCAGGTGCATGGCCGCCTCGTCGATGGGGCCTTCGAGCTTCGATTCCCAATTGGGTTGGCGCGTGATGTAGTAGTCATTCACCGTATTGGTGCGACCAACGGCGAACAACCCCGAAGCGGGCGCTTCGTAGCTTCCCGCGTCGATGCGAATCGCGCCCACATGCGAGAGATGCATGAGCGTGGCGGTAAGGTCGTTGGGCGACTCCTCGTCCCAGCGCCACAAGCGGCCGATAACTGCAGGCGCCGCCCCCTTCTCGGGCACATCGCGCCAGTATTTCTCTTGGAACTGCGGTTTGTATTCGCGGCCATGACGAACGAACATCACGATGGCCCATGCGATAATCGCGATGGACACGAGCAGGCATATTACGATGTATGCGAGCGATTGCAGGCGGCTCGCGTTCGCTTGATCGGCCAGCTTTTCCTCGTCGGCGAGCACGCTGTCGAGGCGGTTGCCCATATATTTGTTAGGGGCGCTGCCCGCAACCGTCATCCACTCGGTGGGAAATACCGTATGAATTTCGGCATAGCCGCCCGACGACACCGAAGAAACCTGCGCGTAAATAGTGCCGTCATCGCCGATGGACAGTCTGCCATCGAGCGGGCCGTGCCCCCAAGCGCGCACGTTTTTGCCCGCCTCAACCTGCACGCCGGAAGGAACGGGGATGCTGAGCGTTGCCGACACGTGGTCGCTATCGACCGACCAGCCATGGCCGATGTATTGCCAATACACCTCTGCGACGTCATCATAAACCTGCACGAAATTGGAAATGCTGTAATTCAAGGTCATGGACACTTCGGCGTCGGACGCGTCGAAAAAGACGTATACCGTGTTGCGGTCTTCGTCGATTGAATACGAGGGGAAGCCGGCGCCGCCCTCTTCGCGCCACGCACGCTGGAATTCGACGGGCGACAGCGCTTCGGTTTCGCCCGTCGTATTGTTCTCGATGGAAACCGACTGCACGGAAAGCAGGCTTTCCTTCGTGGGCATGTTGTCGAAGTTCCACCACACGGCAGTGAAGCTGCCCGAAAAATCGAAAGTCCGCGTTTCGGAAACGTCAAGAGAGCCGTCAGTGTTGGCGCGGGCGTCGAGCGTAACGCTGGGACATGTGTACGATTTGGCCTGCGCGGCGGTCGGCATGCATGCCAGAGCGGCAAAAGCCAGCGCACAGGCGGCAATGGCGAAGGCGACGATTCGGCGCGACGCCTGGCAAAGCGAGGCATCATGGTGATTCGGCGATGAAGTCATTAAGTCTCCCTTGCATTTGGTTTCTTGTCACGGTATCATACACCCCTGCACGCGTGAAAACGCGTTCGCGAGCGGAGAAGTGACCGAGAGGCCGAAGGTGCTCGCCTGCTAAGTGAGTATACCCCACAAGGGTATCTGGGGTTCGAATCCCCACTTCTCCGCCAGTCGCAATTGTTGCAAGCACGGGAAACCGTGCTTGTTTTGTATTTGTCCCGACAATGCAAGTGGGGATTCGAACCGATGAGGTCGATTCGCGTTAAGAAAACAGCCCAGTGGGCTGTTTTTAGCGAATCGCGAGGAGGCTTTAGCCGACGAGATGAAGCGCGCAAAGCGCGATTCAGAATCCCCACTTCTCCGCCAGTCAACTATTAAGCCCGTTCTTACGAACGGGCTTTTTTCGTTTGAGACGTCCTGACGCTGCGCGGCAAGCTGGACGGCATCTTGCCTTTCAATCGTCGCTCGCGTACCGAAGTACGCTTCGCTCCCCTTTCGAGGCAATCTGCTCGCCCAGCTTGCCGCTCGCTGACTTTCAGTGCGAACGGTTCTTTTGATTCCTTCCCACGTATTACCTTTTTCCGAACAAAAAAATGGCCCGCTGTGCGGGCCATTTCTGGTTTGATCTTTTTGCTATTCGCTCTTAGTTTCGCTCGGCTGAGCGGTGGTGGTGCTTGCCGAGGTCGCGTTGCTCGAATCGCTGGATTCGGTATTCGCCTCAGTGGCGGAAGCGTCGCTCGAGGCGTCCGTGTCAGAACTCGTCGCGTCGGCGGTGTTGTCGGCCGACGAATCGGAGCTGGAGCTGTCGCTCGAGGGCTCCACGCCGTCAAGGCTTACGTCGTAGGCGAGGCCGCTCGGCATATCGTTGATCTGAATGTCGGCGTTGCTCTTATAATCCTGATACCACTGGGAATACGCCTGCTGTTTCGCGGAGGATTCCAAGGTCGACTTGATGGAATCCATGAACTCAGACGGAAGCTGATCGGTGGACGTCACTTCGTCGGGAGCATTGAACACCTGAGTGCACTTGATGATGTGGATGCCGTAGCTTGAGGTAACCAAGCCGGAAACCTGGCCCTCTTCCAAACCATCGAGCGCGGTCTGGTATTCGTCGACGAACGAAGTCAGCTTATCCCAACCGACATTGCCGCCATCATCTTTACTGCCGGAATCTTGCGAATACTGCGCAGCGGCGTCGGCGAAGTCGAGCTCGCCGGAGTTGATCCTATCGAGCACCTCCTGGGCAGTGGCCTCGTCATCGGAGTTGAACAGGATGTGGCTCGATTTCTTGGCACCGTTGTAATAGGTGGCGTACATCTGTGCATACTGCAGCAGCTCTTCATCAGAGGGGTCTTCGGGCTGAGCGACCTTTTCCTGCAGGTCTTTTTGCAGCATGGAAATCTCGAGCAGCGAACGGTACTGCGATTCGGTGGTGCCGATCTGCTTCAGCGCGCTCTGCCAATCCTCGTCGGAATCATAGTAGGAACGCATCTGCTGCACTTGGGCGTCGACCTCGGACGAATCGACCGTCACGCCATTTTCCTCGGCAGCCTGGCGAATGAGCTCTTGGCTGGTGTAGTAATTAATGACTTCCTCGCGAATGTCCGATGCGGTGTAGTTGTTGTCGACGAGCCACTGAGCCCAATCGGCATCAGCCTCGAGGTTCGACATGCTGCGGAAGTTTGCGATATAAGCGGTCACGGCCTTCTCGCCGATTTCCTTGCCGTTGACCGTCGCAGCAACGCCTTCGGAGGTGTCGCCCACCGACACGTCGCCCGAATCGCTGTTCGACTGCGAGCTGCAGCCCACAATGGCGAAGCAGCATGCCGCGGACAATGCCGCGACACAGGCGATTTTCAAGAAGTTCATCTTCTTCATTAAGCCCAACCTTCTCTTATGGGAAAGGGCTTCTTTCAACGGCGTTAGTTGTCTCGCCGTTGCTCCCCAGCCCTTCGTATACAGGGCGGTATTTTCCCACAGCGGAAAAATCGCATACGACCCGCCACAATACACCCACACCGACACCACGCGAACGCCCAAGAAAATTTGGTCGAATACGCTGAATTGAGCATTTTCGCCCCATATGCGTGAGATTTGTGCATAAAAGAAGCCCGCCAGCTGATGCGGGCGGGCTTCGCCGAAACCGGACGGTTCGTTAGTTCTTGTTGGCCTTGCGGCGATCGGTGGCCGAAAGCAGGCGCTTGCGCATGCGAATCGACTGCGGAGTGACCTCGACGAGCTCGTCGTCTTCGATGTACTCCAGAGCCTCTTCAAGGGTGAAGGTGCGCGGCGGCGTGAGCTGAATAGCCTTGTCGGCGGTCGAAGAGCGCTGGTTGCCCAGGTTCTTGGTCTTCGACACGTTCACGACCATGTCGCCTTCCTTGGCCGACTCACCGACGATCATGCCTTCGTAGCACTCGTCGCCAGGCTTGACGAACAGGGTGCCGCGCTGCTGCAGCGTATCGAGCGCGTATGCAACGGCCTTGTCGGTGGTCATGGCGATCATGCCGCCGTTTTTGCGGCCCTGCATCTCGCCCGAGTACGGGCCATACTCGCGGAAGTGATGGAACAGGATGCCCTCGCCGTGGGTGACGTTAAGGATGCGGGTCTTCAGGCCCATGGTGCCGCGCGACGGGATGCGGAACGTGAGGTGCGTCATGTTCTCGTCGGAAGCCATGTCCTCCATGATGCCGCCGGCGGTGCCCATAACCTCGATCGCCTTGCCCGAGTAATCATTGGGCACGTCAAGCGTGGCCTCTTCGATAGGCTCGAGCTTATGGCCGTTCTCGTCGGTCTTGTAAACGACCTGCGGGCGACCGACCTGGAATTCGAAACCTTCGCGACGCATGGTTTCCATCAGAACGGACAAGTGCAAAACGCCACGACCGGCGACGCGCACGCCGGTCTTGTCTTCGGTTTCTTCGATGCGCATGGAGATATTGGACTCCTTTTCGCGCATCAGGCGTTCCTTCAGCTGGCGGGCGCCCACGATGTCGCCCTCGCGACCGACGATGGGGCTGGTGGAAGCTTCGAACACGACAGCCATGGTGGGCTCTTCAACGGCGATGGGAGCCATCTCGACCGGGTTCTCGCGATCGGTGATGACGTCTCCGATGTCGGCGGCCTCGATGCCGATCACGGCAACGATGTCGCCGGCGTGGGCCTCGGGCACTTCCACCTTGCCGAGGTTCTCGAAGGTGTACACTTTGCGGATTTGGCCGTTGTAAGGCTCGCCCTTGGACGGAACCACGAGCACGAGGTCTTTCTCGTGAATAGTGCCGCTGTGCAGGCGGCCGATGCCGATGCGGCCTTCGTAGCTGCTGTGGTCGACGGTGCACACCTGCAGGGCAACCGGGCCGTCGATATCGACGTCGGGGGCCGGGATTTCCTTCAGGATAGTATCGAGCAGCGGAATCATGTCCATGTTGCCATCGTTGTAGTCGTAACGGGCATAGCCGTTCACGGCCGAGGCATAGACAATCGGGAAATCGAGCTGCTCGTCGGAAGCGCCGAGCTCGACCATGAGGTCGAACACTTTATCGACAGCGCCTTCGGGATCGGCATTGGGGCGGTCGATCTTGTTCACGACGACCACGATACGCAAGCCCGCCTCGAGGGCGTGCGAAAGCACGAAACGCGTCTGGGGCTTGGGACCCTCGTATGCGTCGACGATGAGCAGAGCGCCGTCGGCCATGTTCAGCACGCGCTCGACCTCGCCGCCGAAGTCGGCGTGGCCCGGGGTGTCGATGACGTTGATCTTCACGCCCTTGTAGTTGATAGAGATGTTCTTCGACAGAATGGTGATGCCGCGCTCGCGTTCCTGATCGTTAGAGTCGAGCACGCGCTCTTCGACCTGCTGGTTCTCGCGGAACACGTGAGCCGCGCCGAGCAGACGGTCGACCAGGGTGGTTTTGCCATGGTCGACGTGCGCGATAATTGCCACGTTGCGAAGGTTTTCTTGCTTCATTAGTCTTCTTCCCAGTTCTCTTCCAATTGGCGCTTCTGCATCTCGATTTCGCCGAGATGCTCGTCGAGCGTCGTGATATTCCTGCACGCCCCTGCGAGCGTGACAATACCCCAAATAACCAATGTTCCCGCAAGGCCCGCCGCCCATACGATGCGACGCAAGAACAGCGCAATGATGGCGCCGGCCGCTATCATGATGATGGCGTTGCGGCGTTCGTCGACAAGGGCATCGCGTTGAGCCACGAGCTGCGTGCGCGCCGCCTCGAGCCCAGCAAGCTGCGCCTCGCGAGCGGAATACGCCTGGCGAGGCCGAGCCGAACTGCGGCTTTGCTTCGAACCGCTGGCGCTGTTCAGATAGTCATAGGCGTCTTGCAGGCGCTTGAACTGCTCGGTAGCGCGGTCTTGCAGCTTTTTATTGTTCGCAAAGCGATCGGGGTGCAGAATTTGCACGCATTCGCGATAGGCCGATTTGATGTCGGCTGCCGACGCGTCATCGTCGAGCCCAAGAATATTGAGCGCTTCGGTACGGTTCACGCAACCCCTTTCATCAACCCACGGAAACATACGGCCGAAAATTATACAATGCCTGAACAGGCTATTTCGACCTACATATTCCCAAAATAAAAAAATCGCAGGCCATCAACTTGACCTGCGACATTATTCGTGGTGGAGAATAGGGGGATCGAACCCCTGACCTCAGGCTTGCAAAGCCCGCGCTCTCCCAGCTGAGCTAATTCCCCGTATGCAATAAACGCTCCACCGGCTCGTGGCTCACGGTGGGGCGTTTATTAAATAAAGGTGGTGGGCCTGACAAGATTCGAACTTGTGACCTCACGATTATCAGTCGTGCGCTCTAACCAACTGAGCTACAGGCCCGCGCTAAAAGCGCTTGGCTATATTACAACGAACCTTAACCTATTCGCAACAACTTTTTTAAAAAAATTTGCCGCAACCAACCATGCGGGAGTTGTCCCGCATACCCTCTCCAGAGCAACGGTCCAGATGTACCCACAAGAACATGAAGGCAAGGCAACAACACGTTGGGCAAGGACAAGCAGGAAAGCAATCCAGAGAGAGCCGCATTCGCACAAAAAGTCAGCGAGCCGAATTCTGGCGAGTGCGGTTCGGGCGAAGCAGAGGCGACGCGTACTTCGGTACGCGAACCGAAGGCTGAACCCGAAATGCGCCGCCAGAATTCGGCGCAGAGGCAACAAAAAAGCTCGGCTGAAAGCCGAGCTTTTAAATCCGATGGTGGGCCTGACAAGATTCGAACTTGTGACCTCACGATTATCAGTCGTGCGCTCTAACCAACTGAGCTACAGGCCCGCGCTAACGCTTTGAAAAAGCCGCTCTTTCGAGCGGCTTTCAAATTCGAATGGTGGTCAGAGAGGGACTTGAACCCCCGACACGGGGATTTTCAATCCCCTGCTCTACCGACTGAGCTACCTGACCAGGTGCGTCAAACGCAGATATATATATTACAGACCCAAGTACCTTAACGCAAGAACTTTTTTGAATATTTTTGAATTCAGCCTTTCATCTGCGGAAATGATACCGGAGCCGGAGACGGTTCTCTATCCCAATAACAGCGCTTGCGCCTGAAGAACTCCACCATGATACAATACGCCGCGCCAGCGAAGTCCAACGCGGGCGGAGCCTCCCCTACTATCTGCAGGAAGAGGCGATGCCTTATGCTGAAAGAAATTCTTGCCCTCATTTTGTCGGCTTTGCCGAACTGGTTGGCGGTGCTTCTTATGGCCGCCGATTTGCATGACCGAAAGAAAAATAAGCGAGTGGGCGAAGACCAGGGGATATAAAAAGAACCGGGTGCAACCGGCTCTTTAATCGCTAGCACTGGCTCCGCCCGTGACCTGTAATCCCACCGGGTTTCGCTGGTGCATCTACAGTTTACTATAGATGCACCATTGTTTTCAAACCCTATTCGTCCTTCATGGCGCAGCCTGCTCCAAAGAGCAAGTCGCGTTCTTCCTTGGGAAGCGCGCTGCGCGCCTGGTCGCGCAGATTGTTCACGCCGATGAAGAACTGGCGCATCATGACCACCATCAGATAGCGGCCCTTCGGCGTAAGCGTGATTTCTTCATCATTGTCGACATCGAACGCGCCGTTCATCTTCATGAACGCGTATTCGACCGGCAAGCCCGCCGCAACGCTGCAGCCGAAGTCGGCCTTCCACTGCTTTTTATCCAAACGCAAACCGAACAGCTGCATCATGAAACGGTAACGCATGCGGTTATGTTTGCTGAACTCGGCTTTGCCCATAAGCGACATGCGGCCGTTCTCGATGGCCTGGTTGTATTCGCGCACGCTGAACGTGTTCACGTACTGGGTGGCGCCCAGATACGTCATGCCGCCCGAGCCGATTGCCGGGTACTCCTCGTAATCGACGATGTATTCGTCGATCATCTGCCCGTCACCAGGGGTTTTCGTTGCGGGCGCATCGTCCTCGCGCTTGTTGAACGTCCAAGCGCTGCCATGCACATAGGGCGAATCGCTGCCGCCGGCGAGCGTTTCCGAGATAATCTCGTAGAAGCGCTGCTCGCGATCGTAGTCGACCTTGCCCACAGTGCGAGCAAGCGAGCGCTCGACCGACGGCGAGGCCATCAGCGGATAAAACGTGGTTTGACCGCTGCCGCCTTCGATGACCATCTCCAAATCGCGGCGCAGAATCTCTTCGGTTTGCGCGGGGAAATTGAAAATCATGTCGACGTTCAGCGACTTGAAATACGGCGCCGCCACCTTGATGGACTTCAAGATGCTCTCGCCCGAACCGTATTTCTCGTAACGGTCCATCTGCTTCAGCAGGCCGTCATCGAAACTCTGCACGCCTACGCTGAGGCGGTCGACGCGGCCCTGCAGCTTGTCGAGATATTCCGGAATAAGGTGGTTCGGGTTCGTCTCGCACGACACCTCTTTGATCGAGAATTCGCGCTTCGCCAAATCGATGAAATCGCACAGTTCATCGATCATGATGGTAGGGGTGCCGCCGCCGATGTACAGCGAGTCGAAGTCGTAGCCCAGTTCTTTCACCATCATGAGCTCGGCGCGCAGATTCTTGAAGTACGGCACCGTGCGCTTCTCGGAAAACGGGTAACGATTGAAGCTGCAATACGGGCACAGGCGTTCGCAGAATGGCACGTGCGCATACAGCATATAGCGCTGACCTGGATTAGGGCCGGGAATGCGCGGCTCGGTGCACGGCTTGATGTTCATGAAGCGCGTGGCGCACGAACGCACAGCCGTCGTAAGCAGTCGTTCACTCAGCATGGATTACGCCTCCAGCGCGCGCAGCGCGATGTCGCGACGGTATTGCTTGCCTTCGAAGTTGATTTTGTCGCAGGCCTCGTAGGCGAGCTCGCGCGCGTCTTCGAAGGTGTCGGCAAGCGCAACCACGTTCAGCACGCGGCCGCCGTTGGTCACCAGCTCACCGTCTTGGTTGAACGTCGTGCCGGCATGGAACACCGTAACGCCCTCGAGCGCCTCGGCCTCTTCGATGCCCAAAATAACCTTGCCCTTCTCGTAATGGCCCGGGTACCCGTCGCTCGCCAACACCACGCACACGGCAACTTGGTCGGTCCAGCACAGGTCAAGCGCATCGAGTTTGCCCGTGGCCACCAAATAAAACGCCTCCAGGGCGTCGGACTGCAGGCGCGGCATGATGACCTGCGTTTCAGGGTCGCCGAAACGAGCGTTGAACTCGAGCAGCTTCGGGCCCTCGGCCGTCAGCATGAAACCGCCGTACAGCACGCCCGTGTAGGCGTCCTCGAATTCGGCGGCCGTAGCGGCAGCGGCGTTCGCCATGATTTCGCGCATTTGCGCTTCTTGCTCGGGCGTGACGCACGGCACCGGCGAATACACGCCCATGCCGCCCGTATTCGGGCCCAAATCGCCATCGAAAGCGCGCTTGTGGTCTTGCGCGCACGGCATGGCCAGCGCCTTGCCGCCCGCAAGGAATGCCAGCATGCTGCACTCGGGGCCTTCGAGCATTTCCTCGATAACCACGATGCTGCCGGCCTCGCCGAAATCGCCCGCGAAGCAATCGCGCACGGCTTCTTCGGCTTCTTCCATGTCTTCCGCAACGACGACGCCCTTGCCCGCGGCCAAACCGTCGGCCTTCACCACGATGGGAGCGCCAACTTCGCGCAGGTATTCCATGGCCTCGGCTTCGCTGGCGCACTTCTTGTAGCGCGCCGTGGGAAGACCGTGGGCCAGCATGAATTCCTTCGAGAAGCTTTTGGAACCTTCGAGGCGCGCGCCAGCGGCGTTCGGGCCGAACACGGCGATGCCGGCAGCCCGAATGGCGTCGGCGACGCCCGCGACAAGCGGGGCCTCGGGACCGATAACCACCAGGTCGATGTTTTCGTCGCGCGAGAAGCCGATAATGGCCTCGGCATCGTTAATGTCGAGCGGGACGTTCTTCGCGATGGCCGCCGTGCCGCCGTTGCCCGGGGCGACGAACAGCGCATCGAGGCGCGGCGATTTCGCAATGGCCCATGCAAGGGCATGCTCGCGGCCGCCCGAACCAAGCACCAAAACGTTCACGAATGTTTCCTTTCTCAAAATACGCTTAGATACGCGGAAACCCGAGAGCCGAAAACGGCCCTCGGGTCTTCAATTCTTTATGCAATCGATATGTCAGCCGTACTATGACTGCCCATGCTACCAACCACGGGTGAAGGTCTGGTCGCGGTCGGGGCCGACCGAGATGATGGTGGCCTTCACGCCCGACAGACGCTCGAGTTCCTCGATGTAGGCTTGCGCGTTTTTCGGCAGGTCCTCGAAGCACTTCGCCTTCGTGATGTCTTCACCCTTCCAACCGGGCATGGTCTTGTACACCGGCTTGGCATGGAACAACACGCTTTGCTGCATGGGGAAGTAATCGTACGTTTTGCCGTCGCACTCGTAGGCAACGCAAATCTTCAGTTCGTCGAAGGCTGAAAGCACATCGAGCTTGGTAAGCGCGATATCGGTAAGGCCGTTAACCTCGGCGGCATAGCGCGCAATAACCGCATCGAACCAACCGCAGCGACGCTTGCGGCCCGTGGTTACGCCGTATTCGTGGCCCTCGGCGCACAGCAGGTCGCCATCGATGGCATCTTGGCCTTCGCCGCCATTTTCGGGGTACACGAGCTCGGTCGGGAACGGACCCGCGCCGACGCGCGTGACGTACGCCTTCTGGATGCCCAGAACGCGATCGATTGCCGTGGGGCCAACGCCCGAACCGGTGGCTGCGCCGCCCGCGCAGCACGAAGAGCTGGTAACGAACGGATAGGTGCCGTGATCGATGTCGAGCAGGGTGCCCTGCGCGCCCTCGAACAGAATATGCTTGCCGTCGCGCAAGGCATCGTTGAGCAGCTGCGCGGTCTCAGCCATATGAGGACGGATAATGTCGGCATACGGCAGATAGGCCTCGCAAATCTCGTCGACGGTAAACGTGCGCTTGCCGTACACCTTCTCCAAAATGGCGTTCTTCACTTCCAGCGCCGCCTCAACCTTCATGCGGAACACATGCTCGTCGAGCAGGTCTTGGATGCGAATGCCGCTGCGCGCGGCTTTATCCTGGTAGCACGGGCCGATGCCGCGGTTCGTAGTACCGATTTCGTTTTTACCCAAACGGAACTCGGACGCTTTGTCCAGCTCGATGTGGTAAGGCATGATGACGTGCGCATCGCAAGAAATCTTCAGGCGCTCGCACGAGAGGCCTTCGCCCTCGAGCATGCGCATTTCCTCGACCAGCACCTGCGGGTTCACCACGACGCCGTTGCCGATGACCGGCACGGCCGTTTCATACATGATGCCCGAGGGAATGAGGTGCAAAGCGAGCTTCTTGTCGCCGTGGATAACGGTATGGCCGGCGTTGTTGCCGCCCTGGTAGCGCACCACATAGTCGAAGTCACGGGCGATGAGGTCGGTGACCTTGCCTTTTCCTTCGTCGCCCCACTGGGCTCCGACCAACACGACGTTCGGCATAATGGTCCTTTCGATTGCCGATTCAAATAAAGCAGAACCGTGTGATTATAGCTCTAAAACATGCATGTGCTTGGACTGTTCGGTAAATGTGCTCACGACCTCCTTATGGCAGGTGAACACGATGACTTGCCTGGTTTGCGCCAGTTCAGCCAGCGCGCGGGCGGCACCGGCTCGGCGGCCGTCGTCGAAGTTCACCAAAATGTCGTCGCACAACACGGGAATCGCCCGGCCAACCTCGGGCACGCATTCCAAAAGCGCAATGCGCAAGGCCAGGTAGAGCTGCTGGCATGTGCCAAGCGACAGGAACCGTGGCGCAAACCGCGCACCGAACGAATCGACCGCGCACACATCCGACCCGTCGATCGAGACGCCCGTCCACGCGCCGCTCGTCATCAGCGACATGAGGTGCGACGCCTTCGCGTACACCTCGGGCTGGCTTTCCGTGCCCCATGCATCGATGGCGCCCGCCACCATGCGGTGGGCCAGCAGCAAACGCGCCAGGTCTTCGGCCGATTCGTTTTGCCGCGTGACGATTTGCGCACGCTGCGTTTTCAGCAGGTCGAGCTCGGTTTCGCGCTCGCCGTCGGAAAGAATTTGCCGAAGTTGGCCGATGCGGGAATTCATGCGCGCCAAGGCGGCGTCGCAGTCGTCGCGCACGCGCGCGACCGAACTCGCCGCAGCTTCAATATCTTCAAGCGTTGCGGAGTCGTCCAGCCCGGCAGCGGCAAGGCATTGGGCGCGATGCGCCACGAGGCGTTCTAGATCTTCCGCGGCCTTGTCGCGGCGAAGCCGCGCATGGCCCTTCGCTTGCTCGACGCGAGCGTCGGCAGCGCGGGCCGCATTCATGGCGTCGAGGTCTCGCAGCGCATCGCGCGCGTTCGTTGCGCGCGTGGGGAAATTCACAGAAGCAAGCATGCCGCGAACGTGGTCAGCGAGCGCCATGGCCTCGCCCTCGCGCGAATCGAGCGTCGACTTGCATGCGACCATTGCGGCGCGGGCGGAATCAACATCGGTGCGGGCCGACGGCGCATCAGGCTTGGCGCGGAGCAAGGCAACAACTCCAACCACAGCGAAGCACACGGCAACCACCATAGACGTGAAGGCGACGGGCAATGCCTGGGGCACGAACACTGCCAGCGCAAACGCAACGACGGCGCATGCAGCGGCCAAGCATAGCGCAGCGCCAGGCAATGCCCGCGAAGGCTTCCCGCTTGCACCGTGGCCATGCTGCTCGGCGGCGTCGCACTGCGCCTGCCACATTCCCCGCGCCTGCTCGTATGCCAT
>CALBLG010000120.1 GCA_937895975.1 uncultured Slackia sp. | reverse complement strand
CGTGTACGCGCACAAGGGGTAGGCCGTGGGTCAAAGGGACAGTCCCTTTGACCCACACGGGCGAATAACACTGGGGTAGAAAATCGTGCGCAGTTCAATTTCTAGATAAAAGGGAAACGGGACGAGTCCGGACGTGCGCAATATCGACCGGGCTCCGATGAGGGGGCCGAGCAGGGCGCCAAGTCAAGAAGCGCATATAGCACGTTCTGCGATCGTGGAGCCTGGGGTCTGAAACCATATTCGTCAATACGCATGTCGATCATGATGCCTGTTTCTTGCATTGGCGTTTGTCGGCGGAAGATATCGTCGCAACGGCAATGACTTGGTGACCATGTCTCTGCTATACTATGCATTACGTAATGCATAGTATTTGGAAGGGCGGTCGACATGGGCGTTACTGCAACATTGAACGTGCGGATTCCTGAATCGTTGAAGGCGCATGGCTCTCAGGTTCTTGAGCGAAATGGCATTTCAACCACGCAAGCCGTGCGCGGCTTGTTCGAATATATGGAGCGCGAGCAAAAGGTCCCCGCGTGTATTTGCACTGCGCCCGTCGAAGATAGATACGAGAAGCGCCGAGCGATGCTCAAATCATTTGCGGGGTGCGCTGCCGAGCTTCCCGACAATTGGTCGATGGGCGATATTCGTGCCGAGCGCTTGTCGCGCCTCGTCGACGGGAGGCTTTCGTGAAAGTCTGCTTCGACGCTAACGTAGTGATCGACATTGCCACTCGGGACAATTGGTTTTTGAATTCCTACGCTTCCTACGACGTTTCGGCAATGCGTAAATTCGACGCCTGCATCTCGGCGTCGTCTTTGTCAGATATCGTATATGTGTTGCATCGACGAGGCTTGACGCGCTCGCAAGCCGTGAATTCTGTGCCTTTGCTGCTCGAGATGTTCGACGTATTCGATGTGTCTCGTACCGATTGCGAGCAGGCTATTGCTACAGATATGTCAGATTTCGAAGACGCATTGCTCGCCTGCGCTGCATGCCGGAATGGGGTTGATCTCATAGTGACGCGTAATACGAAAGATTTTGCCAATTCTCCGGTTAAAGCAATCGAGCCAGAGGAATTCGTTCGCGAATTCAAATTCGATAATGTGACGTACGACATAGTTGGTTAGGGCGTTGTTAAGGAATAGGGGCTCTCGTCGATAAGCTTACGTCGACGATGCTAAATCAGGTATGTGCCCAGTTAGATTCTGGTTTGAGGGTCACGGTTGGGATACAAAGAAAGGGGATAAGAATGGGAATTATGGACGCTTTTAATGACGAGGCGGGCAAAGTCAACAACAGCAAGGGGAAATATCGCGTGATGCAAGTGGTGCTGCGCGAGAAATTCGTCGGCAAGGGTTCAAAGAATTTCAGTGAAATCGAGGACCTTTGCAATCAGCAGTATGCCGAAGGGTACCGACTACACACTTTTGCACAGTCGACTGCCGGGTCGACTGGCTTCGGCGGCGGTGACCGCACAGTCTGCAATCTTGTGTTCGAACGAATCGATTAAGCTGAAGCGTTGCCTTTGACATGCGTGGAATAGGCGTGATGGAGCTGGGTGCACCTTGCCCAGCTCCATCACATTCGCGTGGGCGCCATATGTCTCGGTTGTTGCACAAGTCTTTGTAGGCACAGAGATTCGGAAAAGAGCAAGCGCGCGAGCGCTGCAACCTTTTCAAGCCGCTCCGCTTTGATAGCAGAATGCCGCAGATTGCTCGAAGCTTTTATGAGGAGTCGATTCGTCGTTGGCGTGTGCTGTGCAGATTTTCGTTTATCGGGTCCATTCAACGCTTCTTCGCCAGGTTGTGGGTTTCCCTCGTGCGTGGCGCTTGCCCGCTATAATGGTTGGGTATGCAAACGTGCGGCCGCGCGGCCGATATGCGAGGGAGGCTTGTTCCATGGCGAAAATGCCCAAGATGCCCATTGACGTGATGGCGGTTCTGCAAGAAGCCACCGACGTCGAGGCGGCTCGTTCGGTGCCTTTGTGCGTGTCGGTGCTGCTCGACGACACCGCGCCGGCCGACCTCACGGCGTTCGTGCGATCCAACTTCGCAAGCGCAAGCCCGCAGGCGCGCGTGTCGGTGAACTATTTCGAGGACGACCGCGTGGCGTACGACCCGCGCAGCGACATGGCGGTTATCGCCGCCGGCTTCACGCCTCATATCGGCGAAATTGCCGCGAAGCTGCGCGGTGAGGGCATTCCCGTGATGGTGGTCACCACGCTGCCCGAATGTGTGCGCGGTGCCGCCCAAGCTGCCGGCTATCCAATCGACGAGGCCGACCTGGTTGCCCCCGCGCCCGAAATCGACGGCGTGGTCACGCTGCACGACCCGCTGGTGGTAACCAGCGAAGGCGCCGTTTCGGGCCATGAGGTCGACCCGGAAGACCCATTCTCGCTCGAACCCATGCCCGTGTGTGCCGCCTACGACGAGCAAATGCGCACGAAGATGGGCGAGTGGGTGGTCGCGGTGTTTCGCGAGAAGCGCCTGGCGTTCGCGCAGGCGTTCGAGTTCGTGCGCAAGCCGCTTTCCATGGAGGCCGTGCGTTCAACGTCGTTCCAGAACGCCGGCATCGGCTTCGTGGTATTCATTCCCGGCGCCGACCTGCCCATTATGACGCTGAACCAGGCGAAGATGGTCATCCAAATCGCCGCGGCATACGGCCAGCCGCTTTCCGCCGACCGCGTGAAGGAGCTTGCGGCCGTGGTGGGCGGCGGCTTCGCATGCCGCGCTGTGGCGCGCCAGGTCGCTGGCGTTGTGCCGGCGCTCGGCTGGGCCGTGAAGGCCGGCGTGGGCTATGCGGGCACGTGGGCCATGGGCATCGCCGCCGCCGAGTACTTCGAGCATGGCGGCAACATGGTCGGCTTGGGCGCCGTGGTCGATGAGGCGCGCGAGGCCGCGTCGCGCGCCGCCGACGAGACGGCTGCGGGCCGCGCGGCGAAGGAATTCGTGGCATCGTTGGGCTTCCAGGCCAAGGATGCCGCCGCCGAGCGCGTGCGCGCCGCGGTCGCCCAGGCTCCCAATGTCGCTGCCAGCGCGATGCGCGCCGTGGCCAATGCCGCGGCCTCTGCCGCGCAGGCCGCGAACGCGGGCGCCGCTCGGGTTGCCGATGCGGCCGATGCCGCGGAAGCTTCCGCGCATATCGCCCGCTAGCTTTCGTCTTAGTGCCTGGCGCCGCATTGCCTGCGGCGCCCCGTTTCATCTGCCATATTTCCCGTTAAAGGATCTTGCCCATGCAAAACCTCTGGCCTCGAATCGAGGGGCTCCTTCGTGACGCCGGCCGTGACATCGGTCGCCCGGCGCGCTACCTCAACCACGAATGGGGCTGTACCTATAAAGAAGACGCCGACTACCATTTCTGTATGGTGTACCCCGACACCTACGAGCTGGGACAGCCCAACCAGGCCGTGCGCATTCTGTGCAACGTGGTGAACGCGGTCGACGGCATGTACGCCGAGCGCGGCTATTTGCCCGCCGCCGACATGATCGACCTCATGCGCCGCGAAGGCGTGCCGGCGTTCTCGCTGGAAAGCTGCGCGCCGCTGTACGAGTTCGATGCCGTGGGCTTCACGCTTTCGCACGAACTGGTTGCGACCAACGTATTGGAAATGCTCGATTTGGGCAACATCCCGTTGCGCGCGGCCGATCGCGACGAGTCGCACCCACTTATCGTGGCGGGCGGCCCGTGCGCGTTCAACGCCGAGCCTTATTCGGCGTTCTTCGATGTGTTCCTGCTGGGCGAGGGCGAGGAATCGCTGCCTGAAATTCTGCAGCTGCATCGCAAGATGAAGCGGGCAGGCGCCACGCGCGGGGAATTCCTGCGTGCCGCCTCGCATGTGGACGGGACGTATGTGCCGTCGCTGTACGAATGGCTGCCCGAGGCCGAGGCACAGCAAAACGGCGCCTGGGCGCGTCCGCTGTTCGACGACGTGCCGGCGCATATCGACAAGCGCGTGTGGAAAGATTTCGCCACGTCCCCCGCGTGGGAGCCGACCATCGTGCCGTTCGCGGAATTGGTGCACGACCGCCTGAATGTCGAGATTCTGCGCGGCTGCACGCGCGGCTGCCGCTTCTGCCAGGCGGGCATGATGTACCGTCCTGTGCGCGAGCGCTCGGCCGACAATATTGTTTCCGCAGTTCAGCGTGGTCTTGCTGAAACCGGCTACGACGAGGTGAGCCTCACGTCGCTCTCGTCGACTGACCACAGCCAAATCGAGGAGATTCTGCGCCGCCTGAACCGCGGTCTAGAGGGCAAGGGCATTTCGGTGTCCATTCCCAGCCAGCGCCTGGATTCGTTCGGCGTGGAAATGGCCGAGTTGGTGGCTGGCGGCAAGCGCGGTGGCCTGACGTTCGCTCCCGAGGCCGGCACGCAACGGCTGCGCGACGTCATCAACAAGGGCGTGACCGAAGATGACTTGTTCGGCGCGATTGACGCGGCGTTCGCCGCAGGGTGGCGCCGCTGCAAGCTGTACTTCATGATTGGCCTGCCCACCGAAACCGACGACGACATCAAGGGCATCGCGAGCCTGGCGCAGCGCGCCTACGACCGCGCGAAAAAGGCCACGCCGCCCGAGGCGCGCGGCAGCGTGAAGGTGTCCATATCGTGCGCGCTGTTCGTGCCCAAGGCGCAAACCCCGTTCCAATGGGACGGGCAGATCGCCACTGAAGAGGCGCATCGCCGCATCAACCTGCTGCGTTCGAGCGTGAAATACCGCGCGGTCGACGTGCACTGGCACGAGCCCGACGTGTCGCTGGTCGAGGCCATGATGAGCCGCGGCGGGCGCGAGGTGTGCGATGTGATAGAAACCGCATGGAAGAACGGCGCGCGCTTCGACGCGTGGACGGAATTCTTCTCGCTCGACATATGGCGCGCGGCGTGCGAGGCGTGCGGCGTCGACATGCAGGCCATCGCGCAGGGCGCCCACGACACCAGCTGGGTTACGCCGTGGGACCACCTGTCGGTGGGCGTCACCACGAAGTTCTTCCAGCACGAGCGCCGGCTGGCGGCCCAGGAGCGCACCACGCCCGATTGCAGCTACGAGCGCTGCTCGGCGTGCGGCGTGTGCCCGAAGCTCGACATCGATATTCAGTGTCAGGAGGAACGCCATGGCTGATTTCCGTTTGCGCGTGACGTATGCCGAAACCGGCCGCTTGGTGATGCTGTCGCATCTGGAAATCGCGCGCGCCCTTGAACGCGCCGTGCGGCGCGCCGGTTTGCCGTATGCGGTAAGCCAGGGATTCTCGCCGCACATGAAGCAATCGTTCGGCTCGGCGTTGCCGGTCGGCGTGGGCGGCTTGGAAGAGATCTTCGACGTGTCGCTGACCGATTACGTGTCGCCCGAGGAAGCGCTCGCGCGGCTGCAGGCGGTTAGCGCGCCCGACCTTATGCCACATGCGGCGTGCTACATCACTAAAGACGAGGTGGCGGCTTCGGCGGCATACCCGCGATCGACCTACGAGGTGCTCGTCGAGGCACGGCTAGGCGAGGAATCGTGCGACGATGTGCTTTCGGCGGCGCGCGCGCTGACGTTGCCGGCCGAAATCGTCGTGGTGCGCAAGAAGAAGGAACGCGTGCTGGTGCCGGCCGAGTTCATGGTGGGTGCGCTCGAAATCGAACCGGCCGAGCCGGGCGAAGAGGGCCAGAGTCGCGCGCGGCTTCGCTTCACGCTTGAATCCAAGGCGACGGGCAGTTTGCGTCCCGATGTGCTGCTCGAGCATATGCTTGACGGCACGGGGCTTCGTGCGGCGTCCATTCTGCGCACAAAACAAAGCGAGATTTCGAAAGCGTAAGGAACGGCCGCGGGTCAAAGGGACTGTCCCTTTGACCCGTTTCATTTCTTGAGAAGGGGAAAGCGATGTACAAAGTTCGCTACATTACAACGTCCGAGGTCACCAAGGTGCGTTACGTGTTCGAGGAAAAGGAAATCGAGGCGTCCGATGACGCCGAAGCCATCGCGAAGTTCGATGCGGAGTGCGCCACGCCGCTCGAAGGCTCGCTTGCCATGGACGTCGTAAGCGGCGAGGCCTTCGACTGGACGATTCTGAAGTCGGTGGATTTATAGGACCCGTCCGCTCGCGTGGTCTCAGGCGCCGCCGTCCCGCATGCCCGAAACAGCCAATGGTTGCTTACTGCCTATACGTTGCCAGGAATTCTTCCAGGTCGCGCATGGCTTCGCTCAGCACCTCGATGCGCGGTAGGTACACGATGCGGAAATGGTCGGGCTCGCCCCAGTTGAAGCCGCCGCCGCGCGTGATGAGAATTTTTTTCTGGTGCAGCAGATCCAGGGCGAATTGCTCGTCGTCGGTGATGTTGAACTTCTTCACGTCGATTTTCGGGAAGATGTAGAACGCCGCCTTGGGCTTTACCGCAGTGATGCCATCGATGCTGTTCAGCGCGTTGTAGATGTATTCGCGCTGCTCGTAAATGCGCCCGCCCGGCACGATATAGCTGTTCACACTTTGATGGCCGCCGAGCGCCGTTTGCACGATCGACTGCGCGGGCACGTTCGAGCACAGGCGCATGTTCGACAGCATGTTGATGCCCAGAAGGAAGTCTTTCGCGCACGCCTTGTTGCCCGAGATAATCATCCATCCGATACGATAGCCGGCGATCATGTGCGACTTCGATAGGCCCGAGAACGTCACGCACGGCAGGTCGGGCGCGAGCGATGCGATGGAGATGTGCTCAAGGCCGTCCATCACCAGGCGATCATAGATTTCATCGCTGAAAATCATCAGGCCATGGCGTCGGGCCAGTTCGGCGATTTGCTCGAGCACCTCGCGCGGGTACAGCGCTCCAGTGGGGTTGTTCGGGTTGATGATCACGAGCGCCTTTGTGCGTGGCGTTATTTTCGCTTCCATGTCCTCGATGTCGGGGAACCAGTCCGACTGTTCGTCGCAGATGTAGTGCACGGGCGTGCCGCCGGCAAGCGTAGCGCAGGCCGTCCACAGCGGGTAGTCGGGCGCGGGAATCAGGATCTCGTCGCCGTTGTCGAGCAACGCCTGCATGCACAGCTGAATGAGTTCGCTTACGCCGTTGCCGGTATAAATGCTGTCCATATCCACATTGGGAATATTTTTGAGCTGGGCATACTGCATGATTGCCTTGCGGGCGCTGAACAGGCCGCGCGAATCGGAGTACCCCTCGCACTCGGGCAGCTGGTGACGCATGTCGGCGATAACCTCGTCGGGGGTGCGGAAGCCGAACGGCGCCGGATTGCCGATGTTCAGCTTCAAGATGCGTTGTCCTTCTTTTTCCATGCGGGAAGCCTCGTCGACCACGGGTCCTCGCACGTCATACAGCACGTTGTCGAGCTTGGAAGATTTCTTGAATTCGCGCATGGTTGCACTCCTTGGCGTGGTGGGTTCAATTTCGGTGAGGATGATGCTGTCGGTTGCGTGCGCGCCTGTTGGGGCGTCGATAGCGACGAACGCGGCGCGCGAGCTGTGAGCGGTCTCAGGCCGCGCGGAAGCTCGTGCGGGGGAGTGCGGGGCGGGTTCGGCGGAGCCACCCGCGAGCCACTCCTCATCCACGTCCAGAATGGCGGCGAGTAGCGCCATCACGTCGCGGCGTGGCATTGTTTTACCGCTCACATACTGGCTTACCTGGCTTTTTCCGAGTTTCTTGCCACGCTTCGCCGCCGTATGAATCAAATCGGCCTGGTTCATTTCAGCCTGCTTCATGGCGTTTTTCAGGCGTTCGCAGAATTGTTCGTCGGCCATCGGTTCTCCTTAGCATTCGAAATTGAACTTTCGAATCGCACGTGTGCTTGAAGTTCAATTTTGAACACTATAACACGCTTTTAAATTGAACTTTCGGGAAAATGAACCAATGCGGCAAACGGTGAAATTGAACCATTCTTTGAAAGCCGCCGCGCGAATGAAGTGCCGGCGTCTTCCGGCATGGCGTTTGCGATTGGGATTGTGCCATTGCAAAAAAGACCCGGCAACTATTGGTTGGCGGGTCTTTTGGCTAATGGGCGTCGGCGTTCTGCCGAAATATGAGGTCTTTCGAATTTAATGCTCGGCCGCTGTTCGCGTGCGGGCGCAGAGCAGCGCCCGCCTCTATTGATGGCACGCGTCTCCGTGATGCGAGCAGTTGTGGGCGTGCGCATGCGGTTCGCGGCACGTCGATTCGCCGACTTTGGGCAGCGTGCCCGCAAGGAAGGCGTCGATTGCGGCATCGGCGGACCCTGCTGCGCCGGCATACACCTCGATGCCCGCCTGGCCGAGCGCGTTGATGGCGCCGCTGCCAATGCCGCCGCAAATGAGCACGTTAACGCCCCCTTGCGCCAACAGCCCCGCCAGCGCGCCGTGGCCCGCGCCGTTGCTGCCCACGATTTCCGCCGAGGCAACCGCGCCGTTTTCGATGTCGTATACCTTGAACTGCTGCGTATGGCCGAAGTGTTGGAAAATTTCGCCATTTGCGTACGTTGCTGCAACTTTCATATGCGTCTCCTTGCTTGGTAGGCGTGGCGGCATCATGCTTGCTGCGTCGACGGAATTGTATGCCGCGAATTATGCGAGGCTTTGCCGCCTTCAACCCTTATATCCTTGGAGTAATAGGGTATATGTTGTCGCGTGAATAGCAATACTCGTTTTCCCTTGAGCGATGTTCTGGAGGTTATTCGCTCCGCTCCTTTCCATATATTGCGTTCGATTCGGTTGCGCGTTTTTATCGTTGTGCGAGAATGCTGTGCGCGTTAACGAAAAAGCTTGCGTGCCGACGAGGGTCGCTTGCGACAAAGAAGGGAGCCATGTTGGCTGCGAAAACGAACGATGCTTCGGAGCAGCTCCGAAATAAGGCGACGCTCGTCGGCTTGTTCGCGATCGTCCTATGGTCGATGATGTTCGGCTTTGTGCGCCTTACCACGCAGTCGTTCGGCCCTTCGCTCGGTTCGGCGCTCATTTATTCGATTGCGGCTCTTTTCACCTATATAGGGTATCGTCCCACGCCGGCTCGCAAGCTTCCGTTGAAGTTCGTGCTGTTTTCGGGCGGGCTGTTCGTCTTTTATGAATCGGCCATCACGATTTCGATTGGCCTTGCTGCGAGCTCCGAGCAAACTGTGGAGCTGAGCTTGGTGAATTATCTATGGCCGACGATGCTCGTGCTGCTCGCCGCGCTCGATTCAGGCTCGCGCGCCTCGTTCGTTCGCTCCCTTCCCGGCGCGGTCGTTGCCACGGTCGGCGTCGTTTTGGCCGTTGGCGGAAACAATGGCTTGGATTGGGCTGCGGTCGCGGCCGATATTGCGAGCAATCCGCTGCCGTTTGCGCTCACATTCGCGGCTGCTGCCGCGTGGTCGGTGTATTCCGTGTATTCTGCGCGGCTTTCCGAGGGTTGCGACGGCACGGCGTTTTTCATGGGCGGAGTCGCTGTTGCCATGTGGGTTATTTTCTTGCTGAATGGCGCTCCTGCCCCCGCCCAAGGCGTAGACGTCGCTGCCCTTCTTTCGCTTGCGGGCGCTGCGGGGTGTATCGCTGCGGGCTATGCGTGCTGGGGCCACGGCATGCTCAAAGGCGATATGGAAAAGATGAGCATCGGGTCGTATGCCGCTCCGCTGTTCTCGGTCATTGCAAGCACGCTTATCTTGGGCGTGAGCCTTACTCCGCTGTTTTGGTGCGGCACCATCGCCGTGGTTGCAGGCTCTCTCATAAACTGGCGCATGCGCCGCTGATGGGTATTCACGTGCCTTCAAAACGGTCAAGCGCCGCTGGTTGCATTCGCATGTCGCCAACGCCTTTGGCCGTTCGCGCGTTGTCGGCGCGCGGCTTGCTTGATACTCGCCGACCTTAAGACGGTGTGAGCTTGATGCTGGGGCTTGCATGCATTCACTTGCAAGAAAAAGCGAGTTCTGTTCGATTGCGCAGGACTTCTGTCTGCCTTTGCAAGAAAACGCGAGCTGTGCGCGACGCGCTCCTCAATCTTGAACAATTTCTGGGAATCATCGTTTTTTTTTCGGGCGCGTACGAAGGTGTTTTCGGATGACAAACGCTGCCTAGATGTGATGCGGCGCGGCGCAATCGAACACAGCTCGCGTTTTCTTGCGGCCATCTGGCGCTGTAAATTTACGGCACGAGTTTCCTTCTAAGATTCTTGCGACGTGTGAACCAATTGTAGGTTGCAGCCGCAAGCCGTACTCCAAGCGAGCGAGCGATGATTCGCGCGGCGTTGTCGAACAGGCCGATGTCGCGCGTTTGAGAATTCGTTATGGTGACCACCGATATACCCATATATTCGAGTGCGTGTCGTATTCCAGGCGCAGCTCGACGTGGAATACGACAGCGATGCGTTTCTCCTTTCGGCATCTGATGCGATGCCCACCGGTGATGCATGGAACGCATCGCTGTCGTATTCCACGTCGAGCTGCGCCTGGCTCCAATACAGGTCGCACACGAAAAACTTATTCGATGTGATCTTTTGCGCATCGCCCGTCACGTGAATGCGATGGTTCATGCGCGGAAGCGGAAGACCGTAGCCGCCCCTCATGCGGGGCAGGCACAAAAGCATCGCCAGGCGCGTTTCGGCTGGAGAGGCGGAACCGTTCGCGATGAACCGAAGCGCTTTCCTTGCGTTGCTTCGGCCATTGCGCCCAAGCGCCTTTTCGGTATATCGCCGCAGTTCCTCGACCGAGGTAATAGGTCTGGCCTGGACAAAACCTGCCTCGCATGGCGAAAGCGCGTACGACCCGCAGAGTTCGAAACCAATTTCAATAAGCTTTTCCAGGGGTTCGGTTTGTGCGCACTCGATGAAAAGCTCGCCGGGCGTTACGAGCAGAAAACTGCCGAAAGCGCTCTGGACATTCATCAGGGGAGTATTCTTGATCGCGGTTTTGGCGATGATTCCTCGTGGCCTGCGTCGGCCGTTCGCCGTCGATACGAGCAGTTGTGCGGGAGGCTCTAAGGTGATGTTCGCCTTCTTGAAGTTTTCAAGAAACGCTAGGGCGGCTGTTGTGTCTGCAATGTTGGGAACATGCGCTCGCGATGGTCTTACGCGGAATTGCTGCGAGGGGCGCACGTATCGCCAAAGCTCAAGCGCCGTGGTATGTCCGAAACAGATAGTCATGGCTACAAGCATGACGAGCGTACCTTGCCGGTCTCTTGCCCGATTCTTGCTGCGATTTGGTTGAACTTGCGTTTGAATCTTATTTTGGCCTGGAAGAAAAACGCAGGTATGTGCGATTGAGGGCGAAGATTGGCGTGTCTTGCAAGAAAAACCGAGCTATGCGCGAGCGACGCTTTTCTAAAGTTGCGTTGAGCATGTTTAAATGCCCGATTCTGCTCTTTTCGGCATGAAATGATGCATATCGGCATGTCGAATCGTACATAGCTCGTATTTTCTTGCATGCACGCAGCCTGCTTGCGAGGCGGAGCCTGGCTAAAAACGGCTTTACACAGATTTGACGTTTGCCTGACATGGGGCGAACGCGGCCTCCATACCCTGACATGTCGAAATGCCGATTCGCGGCTGCGCGAGCCGGCGCACATGTCAAGAGGAGGAACTGGATACCCTATGGATATCGCAACTTTGGTCGTCGTCGGGCTGGTGATCGTGACCGCTCTCACGTTCGACTTCACGAACGGCTTTCACGACACCGCCAACGCCATGGCGACTTCGATCGCGACTGGCGCGCTTAAACCCAAGACGGCGGTCATCGCCGCGGGTACGTTGAATCTGGTCGGCGCGTTTTTGTCGACCGAGGTCGCGAAGACCATTTCGGGCGGCATCATCAACGAACAGCAAGTCGCGATTGGCCCCGAATTTATTTTCGCGGGCCTTGTTGGCGCCATTATCTGGAACCTCCTCACGTGGCTCGTCGGCTTGCCTTCGAGCTCGTCGCATGCGCTGTTCGGTGGCCTGGTGGGCGCCGTGATTATCGGCGCGGGCGTCGAGGGCGTGAACTTCGGCGCGGTGCTGGGCAAGGTGCTTATCCCTGCGCTCGTTTCGCCGGTTGTCGCGGGCTTGGCGGCGTTCGTTGCGGTAAAGCTCATATACCTTGTGGTGAAGAAGATGGATGAATTGCAGGTCATAAGTGGGTTTCGCCATGGCCAAACCGTGACGGCGTGCCTGGTTGCGCTTTCCCATGGCACCAATGACGCGCAGAAGACCATGGGTATCATCACGCTGACGCTGATTGCCGTGGGCGCGCAGGCGTCGGGCACGGGCCCGCAGCTGTGGGTCGTGGCGATTTGCGGTTTGGCGATTGCCGCCGGCACTTACATGGGCGGCTGGCGCGTCATTCGCACGCTGGGTAAGGGCCTCACCGAGATTTCTACCCCGCAGGGCTTCGCCGCCGAGGCCGCGTCGGCAACCACGATTCTGGTGTCGTCTCACTTGGGCTTCGCGCTTTCCACCACGCAGGTGTGTTCGGGCTCCATCATCGGCACCGGTCTTGGCAAGAAGGGCAACAAGGTGAACTGGGGCGTTGCCGCGCGCATGGTTGTCGCCTGGCTCGTGACGTTCCCGGCGGCCGGCCTTGTGGGCGCTGCGGCATGCGCACTCGCGAAGACTGGCCTGGGCGGAACGATCGCCGTGGCGGCGATCGCCGTGGTTGCCGCTCTGATCATCTTCCGCTTGTCGAAGCGCAACCCGGTGAACTCGGGCAATGTGAACGAGTCTTCGGAAGTGAAAATTAATAATTCGAATAAAACCGTCGCGCAGGCTGCATAAGGAGTAAGTGATGCAAGAACTATTGAACTTCGCAACGGTGCTCGCCGTGGCGGTGAGCGTGGCAGGAATGATATCGGTCCTTTATGCGTCGGGCCTGCGGCTTTGGGCGGCGGGAGGCCTCGATAAAGATGGCTTTGCGCGCATTATGCCACGCGTGGGCTCGGTTGTGTGCTTCACGGGCTGCGTGTTCATCGTGCTGTTCGCGCTGTGGCTCATGATTCCCATTTTTCATTAGGAGTTGCGCTGTTCCGCCGAACAGCGTTTTCCGCCGACGCTGCGCTGGGTTTTATGCGGCATTTTGGGCCAGTTTGGCTGGTCGCGCCCACTCGGGCGCGGGAGTTTGGGATTGAATATGCCATTAAGGCATGTTCAATGTCGCTCGCGTACCGAAGTACGCTTCGTTCCTCTTTCAAGCCAATCTGCTCGCCTAAAACCCATGCTCGCTGATTTTAGCGCGAATACATTTTTTGAGGAGCCAATACATTGATGAAGAAAATTCTTGTTGGTATTGATGGGTCGTCGCGCGGCACGCGCGCGCTGCATTGGGCGGCGCGTCGGGCTAATCGCGAAGGCGCGAAGCTGGTGCTGCTGTCGGTCGTCGACCCGAAGATGGCGAAAGAGGCCGGCGTTGAACTCGACGAGGTGCGCGATGCGGCCGAAAAGATTTTGTACGCGGGGCGCGATTTCGCGATCGGCCGCTACGAAAACGTGCAGGTGGAGATGCGCACCGCCGAAGGCGAAGTGGTCGAAAACATCGTCGACGCCGCTGCGGGCTGCGACCTTATCGTGCTGGGCTCGCATCACGGCGTGAGCGTGGGCGACACCATTGGCGCGGCCAAGCCGTTGCGCGTGGCGGTGTCGGCGGCAGTTCCTACGGCCATCGTGCCGGCCGACTGGGCCGAAGACTATGACGGCGTCGGCGTGGTGGTGGGCATCGACCCCGATGGCTCCACGAAGCAGGCGATCGATTTCGCCGTGAGCGAGGCCATCGCGACCAGCCAACCGCTGCGCCTTATTACGGGATGGGGACTTCCTGCATGGATTTCCAAGCCGGCCGAAGCGCTCGGCGGCGGCTTGGGTCCGGTGGGCGAGCAGTACCAGGCACGCCTCGATGCGCTTGCCGCCCAACTTCGCGCGACGCACGACGGCCTCGACGTGCGCGGCCATGCCGTCGAGGGTCCGTCGCCCACGCGCGTGCTGCAAGGCTACGCGAAAACCCGCGGCGTGTTGGTGCTGGGAACGCGCTCGCGCGCGGCGCTCGGCCGCGCCCTGTTCGGGTCGGTGACGCACTCGACGCTTTTGAACCTTACGATTCCCACGGTTATCGTGCCGCAAGGCTAACGTCGGTTGTGGCGTGCGGCGAAAACGTCGTTCGTTGCAAGAAATACTGACGTGTGCGCGATGCTTGGTGCGACGTGTGGCAATCGTTCTTGCAAGTGCCCTCGTAACCCCAGCTCATACACATTGAAAGCCCCGAACCCTTCCAAACTTTGAGGGTTCGGGGCTTTCTTTTCGCGCATAGCTCGCATTTTCTCGCGGGAATTCGAGAAACCTCCGCGCGGCGATTGCGTCGAGGCGTTAAACCAGCTTGCCTTTGCAGTGGTCGACCATGTGCTGAATCATTTGCGCTTCCCAGCCCGCGAAGTCGCGCTTGCGGTGCTTCAGCTGGCCATCGACCAGCTCGTCGAACGCGAGCTTCATGTGGTCGTAGCGCGTGACCTTCGAAAGCTGGTCTTCGGGGCGGGTGAGGCAGCCCTCTTCGGTTTTGAATGCGGCCAGGCCCAGCATGATTTTCGGGTTGTAGATGACGTGCGGTTTGTCGGCCTCGTCGAGGTAGACGCAGATTGCCTTGGTTACGCCGATTTGGTTGGCAGCCAGGCACGCGGCGCCGTCGATGGACGCCAGCGTGTCGATGAGGTCTTGCGCAACGGGCGCGTCGTCGGCGGTCGCGGCCTCGCACGGCGTGGTAAGGATGGCTTCGTCAAGTACGAGCTCTTTGATCATGGTTCACCTTTCGGGTTGGTTTCAGCCTTTGCATTCTACCAGGTTGGAACGCACGTCGCGCTCATCTTCGCACGCTTTTCGCCTGTCCGCTTCGCGGCGACTCGCGCGGCTGCGGCGTAAACGGTGGTGCTGCGCTTATCGGTTTTGCCGATTTCTATCAATCGTTTTTTAGCAAGCATAAAACCCTACAAACATATTGACATAGTAGGTTAATAAAGTTTTAATACCACCCATACAGAAACCGCGACCAAAGGGGGCTTGCATGGATACCATGTGCGACATCATGGATTGTTGTATGCGAACGCCTACGGCGTGGTCTTCTGCTTGGCGAATGTGCGGCATTTCTTGAAAACAGCTGCACTATAAGCAAGCAGAAAGAGGCCAATATGAGTTCGGCCTCTTTTTTATTTCTAGGGGGTATTGCAATGGCTCGCGACCATGCTGGGCACATCGCCCACATTCACTCGCACCGAAACATCATCGGCTTCGACGAAAACGGCGTGTCCGTTGTCACGCACAAGGCCGACCATGCGCCGGAAGATTCCGAAGAGGCGCGCGCGGCGTTCACGAAAGACTACATGGATGCCGTGAAGGCGTGGCGCAAAACGTTTCCGAACAAGGACGAGCAAATCGAGAAGACGCCCGATCCGGCGGTGAAGGAGATGCTTCGGCGTTCTGACGAGCTGGGGTTCGAGACGTGCTTCGACCGTTTCGACGCCCAGCAGCCGCAATGCAGCTTTGGCCTTGCGGGGATCTGCTGCAAGAACTGCACGATGGGTCCGTGCCGCATAACGGCGAAGGCTCCGCGCGGCGTGTGCGGCGCCGATGCCGATCTCATCGTGGCCCGCAACTTGCTGCGCGCGGCCGCCGCGGGCGTGTCGCAGCACGGGATGCATGCGCGCGAGGTTATCCTATCGTTGAAGTGGGCGGCCGAGGGTAGGCTCGATTTGCCGATTCTCGGCGAGCAGAAGGTGCGCGATGTGGCGCGCAAGCTCGGTATCAAAACCGAGCATCGCCAGTTGAAACGCATCGCGAGCGAGCTGGCCGATGCTTTGCTCGACGACCTGTCCAGAAGTGACCCTGAGGGCGAGTACCGCACGATTTCGGCCATGGCGCCCGCTGAGCGCCAGAAGGTGTGGCGCGATTTGGACATTCTGCCTATTTCGGCATACCACGAGGTATTTGAGTCGCTGCATAAATCAGGGTGCGCAATCGATGGCGACTGGCGTTCGATCATGCAGCAATTCCTGCGATGCGGCCTGGCGTTCACATTCTCTGGCGTAACGGGCGCGAACATCGCGACCGACGCGCTGTTCGGCGTGGGTGATCGCGTTACTTCGAAGGTGAACCTCGGCGCGCTGAAGCCGGGCTACGTGAACATCGCGGTGCATGGACACCTTCCCACGCTTGTGAGCCAAATTGTGGCCGTGGGTCACGAGCCCGAGTTCATCGAACGTGCGAAGGCCGCGGGCGCGAAAGGCATCCGCTTCTACGGGATTTGTTGCTCGGGCTTGGCGGCGATGTATCGCTACGGCGGGGTAATTCCCCTGTCGAATGCGGTGTCGGCCGAGCTCGTGTTGGGCACGGGCGCGCTGGATTTATGGGTTGCCGACGTGCAGGACGTGTTCCCTTCCATCATGGAGGTGGCGCGATGCTTTCGAACGACCGTGGTTACCACGTCTGAATCGGCGCGTTTGCCCGGTGCGGAGCGCTTCGAGTACGACCACCACCACACCAACATCGAGCAAACACGCGAGCTGGCGTGCGCGATCGTGAATCGCGGCATCGAGAGCTTCGCCGGCCGCCGCGACGTGAAGTCCAGCATTCCGCCTTATGAAGTGGATGCCGAGGTTGGCTTTTCAGTGGAGTGGGTGCACCGCCACTTCGGCGGCTTCGGGCCGCTCGCCGACGCGATTCGCGATGGCCACGTGCTTGGCGTGGTGAACATGGTGGGTTGCAACAACCCCAAGGTTCCCTACGAGCGCTGCATTGTGGACGTGGTCGACGAACTTCTGGCGAACAACGTGCTGGTGATTTCGAATGGGTGTGCGTCGTTTCCCCTGATGAAACTTGGGTATTGCAACGCGAGTGGCCTTGGTCGCTGCGGTGAGGGTCTGCGCGGGTTCTTGGGCTGCGTGCCACCGGTGTGGCATGTGGGCGAGTGCATCGACAATACGCGCTCGTCAGGTATTTTCGCCGGCATCGCGGGCGAGTTGGGCTGTCGCATCGCCGACGCGCCGTTCGCATTCAGCTCGCCGGAGTGGTCGAACGAGAAATCGGTCGATGCGGCGCTGGGCTTTCGGCTGATGGGCGTGAGCTCCTACCACTGCGTGGAGCCGCCGATTTACGGCTCGAAGAACGTGATCGAGTTTCTGAAGGAAGGCACGATGGAAACGCTCGGCAGCCGCATGGTGGTCGACGTCGACCCGAAGAAGCTCGCCGGCCGCATAGTGGCCGACATGCGCCAGGCCCGCGCGCAATTGGGATTTGACGCGCACTAACCTCGCGAAACGAAAACAGTAGTAACGGAGGCGCAGGTCATGCGCCCGATGGAAGGATATATATCATGGCACAGCACTTCGATATCACCCGCAGGCAGTTTGGGGTAGGCGCGCTTGCGGCGTTCGCGTCGGTATCGGCGGCGGGCTTGCTTTCGGGATGCCAGAAAGTCAACCAGTCACAGCAAGACTCCGCATCGAGCAGCCAAGCCGAAAACGGCGGCGGGGCCGATGCCATCAATAACTCGCTGAGCGACGGTAAGGAAACGGTGAAGATCGCGTATCTGCCCATCACCCACGCGCTGCCGGTGTTCCAGGTCGCCAAAGACCTGCAGGCCGATTCTTCAAGCGTCATTCAGGTGCAGCTCGTGCAATACGGGTCGTGGCCCGAGCTTATGGACGCCTTGAATTCAGGCAAGGTCGATGGCGCAAGCGTGCTGGTGGAGCTTGCCATGCGCGCGGCCGAGCAAGGCATCGGCGTGAAGGCGGCGGCGCTGGGCCATCGCGACGGCAACGTGATCGTCGCGTCGAAGGCCGTGCAGGCGACCTCCGACTTGGCGGGGAAGACCATCGCGATTCCGGCGCGCCAGTCGTCGCACTACATTCTGGTTTTGCAGGCGCTTTCCGAGGCGGGGCTTTCCGAGGCGGACGTCTCCATCACCGAGCTCGCGCCGACCGAGATGCCTTCAGCATTGGCGTCGGGCCGCGTCGACGCGTATTGCGTCGCCGAGCCGTTCGGCGCGAAGGGCGTCGAATCGGCCGGCGGGCACGTGCTCGCGAATTCCGAGGACCTGTGGAGCGATTCGGTGTGCTGCGCGCTTGCGGTGAACGACGCGTTTCTCGACGGCCGCCCCCAGGTGGCCAAGGCATTCATCGAGGCGTACAAGCGCGCGGGCGACACGCTCGACGAAAGCGGCGACGCGCTCGATATCGCGAAGGAATTCCTGAACCAAACCGACGACGTACTGAAGACGTCCCTGCAGTGGATTTCCTACCGCGACCTCACAATCGACGAGGCCACGTACAACGAGCTCGTCAGGCGTGTGATTGCGGCGGGGCTGTCGGAAAACCCGCCCGCGTTCGTCGATTTCGTCGTGAACGAGGGTGATTTGGCATGAAGCAGCATGCGCTAGGCGCATGGCGCGTCGTCGTCTCATTCGCGATTCTTTTGGGGTTGTGGCAGCTCGCCTGGGCGTTTTCGACATACCCCGATTCGTTGTTTCCCTCGCCGGGCGCCTCGCTTGCGGCGATTGGCGAGCTCGCCCAAAAAGGCAGGCTGTGGACCGACATCGCTGCCTCGATGTACCGCTATGTCGCGGGCTATGCGCTTGCGGCGGCGTTGGGCGTGCTGTTGGGGCTCGTGTTGGGGTGGTTTTCGCGCGCGTGGGCGTATGTGAATCCCGTGGTGCAGTTCATTCGACCCATCTCGCCCATGGCGTGGCTTCCGTTCATCGTGCTATTGCTGGGCATCGGCGACATTCCCGCGATTGCCATCGTGTTCATCGCGGCGTTTTTCCCCGTGCTTATCGGCACGGTGTCGGCCGTGCGCGCAATCGACCCGATTTATTTGAAGGTCGCGAAGAACTTCGCGGTAACCGGTCCCCGCAAAATCGCATCGATCGTGCTTCCCGCGGCGTTTCCGCAGATCATGAATTCGCTCCGCACGGCAATCGGCACGGCGTGGATCTTCTTGGTTGCAGGCGAGATGGTCGGGGCCCAAACGGGCCTTGGCTATCTGATTATCGATGCACGCAACAACCTAAGCGCCGACCAGCTGCTTGCGGCGATTATCGTAATTGGCATTATCGGCTTCGCGCTTGATACGACGGTGCGGTTTATCGATACCCGGGTGCAGCGTGCGTGGGGAAGGGAGGTCTAGTATGGCGTTCATCGAGATAGAGCATGCGGGCAAGGTGTACACCAACCCCGCCGGCGAGAAGTTCCGGGCGCTCAACGATGTGAACCTCGAAATCGAGCGGGGCGAGTTCGTGTGCCTGCTGGGGCCTTCGGGCTGCGGAAAATCGACGCTGCTTTCGGCGCTGGCCGGCTTCGATTTGGCGACCGAGGGGCGTGTGGCCGTCGACGGCGAAGAGGTGCGCGGCCCATCGCCCGAGCGCGTGACGATTTTCCAACAGTACGGGCTTTTGCCGTGGCGCACAGTGCTGGGCAACGTGGAGCTTGGACTTGAGGGCCGCCGCGGGCTTTCGAAGGCCGAGCGCGATTCGACCGCGTACGAGTACCTTGCCCTGGTTGGGCTGGAAGATTTCGCGAGCGCGCACCCCAACGAGCTTTCGGGCGGGATGCAGCAGCGCGTGAGCATCGCTCGCGGGCTGGCCGTGAACCCCGAGGTGCTCTTCATGGACGAGCCGTTCGGTGCCCTCGATGCGATCACGCGCATGAAGTTGCAGGACGACATTCTTCGCATCGCGAAAGAAACCGGCAAAACCGTGGTGTTCGTGACCCACGATATCGAAGAGGCGGTGTACCTCAGCGACCGCATCGTTGTTATGACGCCGAACCCCGGCCGCGTGAAAAGCGTCGTTGAAGTGCCCATGAGCTGGGGCTTTCGCGACCGCACGAGCGAAGACTTCGTCGCCTGCCGCGACAAGGTGTTCGCCATCTTCAACATGAAGCACGAGCCCGAAATCGAGTACGTGATTTAAGCTGCCGCGCATTGATGTGGGGGGGCGCTGGCGTTCGGCTGCGTCCCTGTGTGCAATCGAGGCGGGCGTCGCATGGTGGGTGCGGCGTGCGCCTCGTTGTGCATTTGAAGAACGGCCCCTAAAACTGCTTCAGCTCGCATTCGACAAGCTTGTCGGGCGCGGCTCCTTCGGCATCGGCAAGGCTCGCGTAGCGAACGGCGAAATCGTCGTATGTGCTGAAGTAATAGCGGCCGGTTTCCCCCGAGAAACAGCTGGTGTAGACGGTTTTCTCAAACTCGCCGTTTGCCATCGCCGACGCGCCTTCGACCATGGACACATTGCCCAGCGTGTGGAACATGCGCATCACGTTGGCGCGCTCGCCCGACTGCTCGGGGTAATTCGCGTTCAGATAGGCCGCCTTCACGAAGCGCGACGGCGAATACACGTCGCCCGGGATGCCGCGCATGCCGGCTCCGGCGCCGAACGGCGCAAGCTTGGCGCGGCCCCATTTCGCGGGGGCGGGCATGTCGGGCGTAGCCGTGATATAGGTGCGCAGGTTCGTGAGGTGCCACTCGAAATTCGGGTGGTTCGCCAGCACGTCGACCGGGTTGTCGAACACATGCAGCCCGTCGGCGCGCGACTCCACGACGATCGAGCGCGTGGCGTCACCGATGATCCAATGCAAATACGACACGGGGAACGCCTCGTCGATCGCCTTGTTCACCACGATGGCGTCTTCAAGCGCGGCTTTCACTTCGGCAACCGTGCTGAAATTCGCCGCAACCCACAGGGGAAATTCGTAGGCGGCGACATTCGTTTTGCCTTCGACGGCTTGGGGCGCGTATTCCGCGCATCCCGGGTGGTTCAGGCCGGCCACGGCGAGCCCGGCGTCGTTTCCGCAATCGAAAAACAGCGGGTAGCCCTGGAAGTCGACGCACATGCCGATGGCGGCGTGCTCGGCCGGCGCGGCGTTGGCAAACGCCCACGGAATCTCGAAGCCCTTCGGGGTGATGCGCACCGCCTCGCCATAGCCGCAGCTCCAATCCAAGTTGCGTCCCAGATATGCTGAGCCTTCTTCGCTCGAGAATCTCACTGCCGTGCACATGATGCGTCCTTTCGTCGTGGTTTTCTCTATCTTGAAACGGCGCTCGCGGCATGGCAAGGCTGCGGCGCGTATCGTTGAAGCGCCGTTATGAAGCCGAAAGAAGCCGTTGCTGAACGGCATCGTGCGATTTTTATCCAAGATTGCGGGTTATGGCCTATTCGGGCGTGCCGAAGCATGCTTTTATGCGGCAAAATCGCAGGGAAAGGCCGGCTTTGGGCCTCTGATGGCTCTTTTCCGTCATCGGAACGCGACGGAATGGTACATAACTCGCAATTTCGGATATAAATCTCGAAACGACGTTTATGCTTGCGCGCAGGCGGCGTTTGCTATGGCGAATTGAGAGGCTTTCGGTTCGCGGTGCGCGGTTTCGAGTTGGGAGCACTTATGAATCCACAATTTCAACGCTTACGAAGCGCGGTGCGGGCATGCTATAAAAGAATCAATTAGTGGTAGTCACGGAGCAAAGAGCCCCGCAAGGATGAAAGCTTGTCGTCCTCGCGGGGCTCTTTTTTGTTGCCCAAGTTCGGTTGCGGCCGACGTGTGCGGGCGGCGCGCGTCGTGGCTGCCGTGTATTCGTTCTGATGGAAAGGAATTGGTCTCAACTTTATGTCGAATGGTTTCAACGAAGCGCGCGTGAAGGTGGCGCACCCGTATCTCACGATGATGGGCTTGTATCTGGGCGGCTTTACGGGCATGTTCAGCGAGACGTGTCTGAACATTGCCTTGCCGCAGCTGGGCGCGGCGTTCGGCGTGGATACCGCCATCACGCAATGGCTCGTTATCGGATATATGCTGGTCATCGGTTTGGTTATGCCGTTCGCCAGCATTCTTATGAAGTGGTTTTCCGTACGCAAGCTCACCTTGTTCGCGCTGGGCGCGTTTTTGGTTGGCTCGCTTGTGAGCGGGCTTGCGCCGTCGTTCGCGGTGCTGCTTGCAGGCCGCTTGGTGCAGGGCGTTGGCACGGGTCTCGTGCTGCCCATGATGTTTGCCGTGGTGCTCGAGGTGTTCCCGCCGCGTAAAATCGGAGCCGCCATGGGCATTACCGCGCTCATCATCATGTTCGCGCCGGCCATCGGCCCCACGCTTTCTGGCATCGTGTTGGGCGCGTTCTCGTGGCGCGCGATTTTCTTCATGTTCGTCGTGGTGCTTGCCGTGGCTATGGCGTTTGCGGCAAAGACGCTCGTTAACCCCTATGAGCTTACGCGCCCGCGCATCGACGCCCTTTCGTGCGCCCTTTCGTGCGTCGGCTTTGGCGGTTTGGTGCTGGGCGTCGGCCTGGCAAGCCTGTATGGTTGGGCTTCGGCGCAGGTCATCGTTCCGCTGGCGTGCGGCGTTGTGGCGCTTGCGCTGTATGCGCGTCGCCAGCTTTCTATCGAGGTGCCTATTATCGACGTTCGCGTGTTCGGCATCCGCGGCTTTTGCGTGGGCGGCGCGGCCATGATGCTGAACTTCGGCATCACGCTTTCGGCCATGTTCCTTTTGCCCCAGTTCATTCAGAATGCCATGGACCTGCCTGTTGCCATGACTGGCATCATCATGCTGCCGGGCGGTATCGTGAACGCTCTCGTCTCGATGGCGGCTGGCCGCTTGTACGACCGCGTGGGCGCACGCATTCCCGCTCGCGTGGGCTTCGCGCTGTCGATCATCGGCTCGGTTATGCTGCTGCTGGCCATGGGGTCGAGCTCGGTTGCGTACGTGATTGCCGCGCATGTCGTGCTGATGGTCGGCGTGCCGCTGGCCATGTCTCCGTGCCAGACGAGCGCGCTGAACTCGCTGCCGCCGAAGCTTTCGGCCGACGGTTCCACCGCGCTGAACACGATGCAGCAGGTGCTTGGCGCCATCGCGACCGCCGTCGCCACGAGCCTTTTGGGCATGGGCCAGGCGAGCTACTACGCCGCCGGCGGCGCATCGGCGGCCGAGGCGTTCACGACTGGTTCGCACTGGGGTTTCGCGTTCACGCTGGTGCTGGCCGTGTGTGGCCTGGGCGTGGCGTTCATGCTGAAGAAACACGCCGAGAAGACCGATGCGGTTCCCGAGGTTGAGCTTCGCGAGGGTGCCGCCTCTGCTGCTTCCGCCGAAGCGTAACGACGGAAGTTTAATCGCGAAGGCGAGTGTTGGTTGTGCTGAGCCCCGGATTGATTGATTTCAGCTGGGGCGCGGCTATTTGAACCGAACGGAGCGAAAAATATCCGAGATTGCAAGTTTTGTCCGCTTGCTGCTCGAATTCGTACTTGAAACTTTTCCATAAGGCCTGGTGACGATATTTGTCACCAGGCCTTATTGCGTTGGAGGCTGTATTTTGGCCTTAGAAATAGGACAAAACTCGCAATCTCGGATATTCAAGCAAGATTTTCGTTCACGGTTTGCTATTTCTCGTTATGGCGCTGCACAATGGCGACCATGCCAAGTCCCGCGATGGTGACGGCGGCGATGAGGAGCATGACCGATGGCAGCCCCCACGTATCGCCCGCCACGCCCAAAAGCGGTTCGACGATGCCGCCGACGCAAATCACCACTCCGTATGAAATTCCCGATGCCGTGCCTAAATGGCGGGGCACGTAGCTCATGCCCAGCGCGACAAACGACGGGTAGAATAGGTTCGCGGCGCTGGTGAGCAGGCAAACCAGCGCGATGGCAAGGCCGAGCGAACGATTGAATGCGAATGCCACCAAGCACAGCGCAAGCGCTCCGAAGCAGAGATATGCGATTTTGAATACGCCGGCGCGCTCGGTCACGCGGCCCGATACCGCGGTAGCGATAGCGCCTGCGATGGCGAACACCGAAAGCATGAGCGAGCCGAATGTCTCGCCTTGTCCCAGTACGCTGACGAAGAACAGCGGGATGAAGGCCATGAGCCCGTATTCGACGATGGAACGGCACGACAGCACTCCCATGGCCAGCGCGAAGCTGCCCCAGCGCTCAGGTCGATCGTCGGTCGTCGCCGCGGAATTCTTCGCAAGGCCGAGCGCCAGGAATCGCCTGTTAAAGGCCAGCAGCACTGCGGCGCAGATGGTGGCGGGGAATAGGAACGCCAGCGTGCCGTGCATGCCGAACGCGCTTAAGAATAGAGCGGCCATCAGCGGTCCCACAAAGAACCCCACGTTTCCGCCCACGGCAAAGATGGACATGCCGTTTGCCTTGCGCGCGCCCGCAGCGAGGTTCGACAGGCGTCCGCCCTCGGGGTGGAACATCGCCACGCCTATGCCCGAAACCATGGCTGCGGCAAGCGTGGCCCAATAATTGTCTAGAAAGCCCACGCCGCACATGCCAAGGCCGGCTAGGAACACGCCCAGTGCCATGAACCATGGGCATGCCTTGCGGTCGCCTATGGTGCCGAACAACGGCTGGATTACGGCTGACGCGATGTTCGCTGCGAATACGAGTCCCGCCACGGCGGTATAGGAATAGCCGTCGTACATCACGAGGAAGGGCAGCGTCGCCGAAAGCGCGCCCTGGTTGATGTCGGCACATATATGGCCCGCCATGCACAGGTAGTTGACGAGCTTGTCTTCTTGTCGGGCGGTCATGGTCGGTCTTTCGCGTAGCGGTTGAACAATGGTGTACTAGGCGCGGCCTAGTCGACCCAGGCGCGGATGCGGTAGCACACGCCCAGCTTGTCGCAGATGGCCTGGCATTTCTCTTCGTCTTCGTGCGAGATGGTGGTTTCGACGGTGGTCATTACCACGTTGGGCACGTACTTGCGCACCTCTCGCGCGAAATCAAGCATGCCTTGAAATGCCGCGTCGCCGAACTGGCTGCGCACGAGCGCGTGGTATTCCTCGGCGTTGGGCGTGTTCAACGAGATTGACACCGTGTCGACGATGCCTTCGAATTCCGGCGCGATGTCGCGGCCGTTGATCAGGCTGCCTTGGCCGTTCGTGTTCACGCGAATCGGCAGGCTATAGCGGCGCTTCGCTTCGGCAGCCACGCGTTTCAGCATGTCGAAGGCGCAGGTGGGCTCTCCGAAGCCGCAGAACACGACCTCTTCGTAAGCGCTCATGTCCTGCGCCTCGAACGCGGCCATCACCTCGTCGAAGCTGGGCTCGTGGTCGAGCCACAACACGTTGTCGGCGCCTTCGCCGTCTTGCCCAACGCCGCTCGCGCTTTGGCGGATGCAGAATGTGCAGGCACAGCTGCAGCGGTTTGTGAGATTTACATACAACCCATGATGGACGGGATAGACGATAGTTTCGGCTTTTTGCATAGCGGCTTCTTTCGACCTGGCGGTTTGCTTCGGTCGGCTCGCCCAACTGGGGCGCACGCGGCGCTGCCGCTCGCTTTGCATGCTATGCGCGCCGCCGCGATTTCTGCTTTTAGGCGAATCGGTGAATCCAAGCCTCCCGTTTGGGCGAGCCGACCGAAGCAAACCTTACTCCTCTTTTGTCGTGCTTGCGTGATGCTATCGGGCTAGCGTGTGCAGCTTTTCCTCGAATGCCAGGCCATCGGTATGGGGAATGCCCAAATCGATGCTGACGCGCACGCAGTCGTGCGTGAATTGCGACGCTTTGCGCACCGACGCCTCGAACGGCACGCCGTTCACCGCGTCGGCCGCTATGATGGCCGAGAACACGTCGCCGCACCCCGAGCGTTGGCCGCCCAGGCGCTCGGTGGCTACCGTGAATGGCTCGGCTCCGCGTTCGAAGCAGACGTTGGCCACGGTGTTCGCGGCTTCGACGCCGGTCACCACCACGCGCGACGGCCCCATTTCGGAAAGCTCGCGCGCAAGCTGCAGCGCTTCGGGCGTGCCTATGCTTGCATCGTAGTCGCGGCCCGCGAGGATGCACGCCTCGGTGAGGTTCGGCGTGATGATGTCGGCGTGCGCGGCCAGTTCGGCCATGCGCGCGCACATCTCGGGCGTGTAGGTGCCGTAGGGCTTGCCTTCGTCGCCCATCACGGGGTCTACGAGCACGGTGCAGCGGGGGCCGCCGAATTCTTCGATAAACTCGCTTACGATGGCGATTTGCTCGGCCGACCCCAAAAAGCCCGTGCAAATGCCGCGGAACTGCAGGCCAAGCTTTCGCCATTCGGCGATGTGCTCGCGCATGTGCGGCGTGAAATCCTGGAAGCTGTAGCTTGGAAAGCCCGTGTGGTTGCTGAGGATTGACGTGGGCAGCACGCAGCATTGCACGCCAAGCTGCGAGATAATGGGAAGCTGCACGGCCGCCGAGCATCGGCCGAAGCCGGTGACGTCGTTGATGAGCGCGATTTTCTTCTGATGATTGTGGTTGGGGGCAGGGCTTTCCACGGTGGTCTTTCTTCGTTTTCGTTTGACGTAATGGCATCAAATTATACGGGCGCATTGCGCTTCCGATCGCGTTTCATGCAAAATCGGCGGAGTACGACGAAAAATACCATGCGGGGAGGCGCTATGGGCAGCAAGAAACGCTCGTCTTGGGCGAAACAGAAGGCGGAATTCGCTGCGGGCCTCGGCGGTTTTGGCGAAGGGTCTGGCTTGGACGACGCATTTGCTCGCGAAGGCGTCCATCGAAAACGGGCGGCTGCCGATCATGAGGCGGCGCGACGGCGCAAAGCATGCGAGTCGAAGAACCGCTATGCGTCGCGGGCCGAGGCTGAAGAAAACCTTGCATGGTGCGAGCATCAAGGCAAGCGTGGCTTGTCGATATACGAATGCCCCTATTGCGGCGGGTGGCACCTCACGAGCCATCCGTGGGAGAAGTGATCAGTCGCGTGTGATGGACGGCCTGCGGCGGTTCTGTTGATTCTCTGCGCGATACCACTCAATAAGTTCTTAGTTATTTGCCTCCCGCGCGCCTCTTGGTAGCATCGCGTGCAGGAGGTTAATTTTCATGCCCATTCATGCACTAACCGGGTTCATCGTGTATGCACTCGTGAATTCTTTTACGCCAGGCCCCGGCAATATCTTGGCCTTGGGTACCACATCTGCATACGGGTGGCGCCGCGGCAAGCCGCTTGTTTTCGGTATTTTCGCAGGTTATTTAGCCGTACAAGAGATTTGCGCGTTCGTCGTGTTTGCCATTGGCGCAAACGCCCCAGCATTGCTGGGGGCATTAAAATACGTCGGCGTTGTGTATATCGCGTGGCTCGCGATTCATATCGCCCGCAGCAAGCCCGACGCATCCGACGCAGGAAAGAGCGCCTCGTTTCTCGAGGGCTTTCTGCTGCAGTTCGTGAACGTGAAGGTTTATTTATACGGCATAACGGCTCTTGGCGGTTTCGTGACGCCGTATTTCGACGGGCTGGCACCGCTGATGGGAATCTGCGTGCTTATCGCCGCGCTCGGGTCGGTCGCGACGCTCGTGTGGGCCGGCTGCGGGGTTGTTCTGCAGCGCGTGTATCGTGAGCATTTCCGCGCGGCGAACATGATTTTCGCGATTTCTTTGGCGGCATGCGCCGTGATGATGCTGCTCGAGTAACGCTCGAATCTGCGAGATTTGAGAGCCGGGGTTGCGCGATTGACGTGACTCCGGCTTTTTGCTATCGATGGCCACGGCGAGGAGGGCTTGCGCCGAGCCCGCCTTCGCGCTCTTTGCTAAATCGAGGTCATCGCTGCGCGCTGTCGAGCGAGCGTCTCCTCGTCGCTTGCTTTTAAGATGCTGTCGTAATAGCGCAGCAGCTCGCTTCTGTCATCGGGCAGAAACGCGCTAGCGTGCGCGACGTTACCGATATGGTTGCCTAAAAGGAATACGCGAGCTCGCGGTTGGTAGAGTTCTACGAATTCACGAAGTTCGCGCACGGTTTCGAGCTCTTTGGCAGGACGGAAATCGCCTTGGGCGATGCGGGCCGAAAGCTCGGTGCCGTTGAACGCCGTCATGGTGTGGACCATGATGCGCCGCGGTGCGAGCTGGCCATACAGCGTCGCGGTTGCTTCAGCCGATTCGTGGGCTCGGCCGAAACCGGCCATGCCAAGCAAATAGAACAGGTTGTATGCCATTCCGGCGCGTTCGAGGCGCGAACATTGCTCAAGGCTTTGCTTGGCGGTGAAGCCCTTATGCATGTCGGCAAGCGCGCAATCCAAGCCGCTTTCAGTGCCGATTGAAATATCGGTTAGGCCAAGACTCGCCAGCTGGGCGAGCTGTTCGTCGGTTTTTCGCTCTATGTCGGTCACTCGAGCGAAGCTGCCCACGGTTGCATGGGGAAAGCGCTTTGAGATTTCTTCAAGAATGAAGAGGAGCTCTTGCTGGGGAAGGCACAGCGCGTTGCCACCTGCAAGGAAAATTCGGGGGCAGCGTGGCCAAAATGCCTTCATTTCGTCGAGGTCTTGTACGATCTCGTTGCGCGGCGAAGGCGAGAAGGGCTGCTTGTACATATCGCAGAATGCGCATTTGTTGTGCGAGCATCCAGTGGCGACCTGCAGTTGCAGCATGTCGTTTTCAAAAAGGGGACGGTAGAACGCCCCGTCGGAATAATGCATAGCGCCTCTTTCTCTCGCAAAACAGGCTAGAAGATGCACTCCCATTTCGTAAGTACTTATGGGGAAAATGAGTCGCTTCGATTTTCGAAGTCCAAGCGTGGCACATCCGCTTTGCTCTGATGCGAGAAAAAGC